>JAOPZW010000488.1 GCA_025963905.1 Solirubrobacterales bacterium
AGGACCGTGAGAACGAGGGCGACCTCGTCATGGCGGCCGAGCACGTCACGCCCGACGCGATCAACTTCATGGCCACCCACGCCCGCGGGTGGATCTGCCTCGCGCTCACGCCCGAGCGCTGCGACGACCTCGGCCTGGAGCTCATGACGTCCAAGAACGACACGCCCCACCAGACGCCGTTCACGGTCACCATCGAGGCCCGCGAGGGCGTCACCACCGGCATCAGCGCCGCCGACCGGGCCCACACCATGAAGGTCGCCGTCGACCCCACCAAGGGCCCCGGCGACATCGTCAAGGGCGGTCACGTCAACCCGCTCAAGGCCAAGTCGGGCGGCGTCCTGGAGCGCACGGGGCACACCGAGGCCTCTGTCGACCTCGCGCGGCTGGCGGGCTGCACCCCGGCGGGCGTCATCTGCGAGGTGATGAACGAGGACGGCTCGATGGCCCGGGTCGGCGACCTGCAGGCGTACTGCCACAAGCACCGCCTGCGGATGATCACGATCGCCGACCTGATCGCCTACCGCCGCCGCCACGACAAGCTCGTCGAGCGCGTCGTGTCGACGACGCTCCCCACCGGCTTCGGGCAGTTCGACGTCGTCGGCTATCGCTCGCTGATCGACGACAAGCACCACGTGGCGCTCGTCAAGGGCGACGTGGCCGGCGCGTCCGACGTGCTCGTGCGCGTGCACTCCGAGTGCCTCACCGGCGACGTGTTCCACTCGTTGCGCTGCGACTGCGGCGAGCAGCTGGAGTCGGCGCTGGCGATGATCGAGCAGGAGGGCCAGGGCGTCCTGCTCTACCTCGCCCAGGAGGGCCGGGGCATCGGCCTGCTGAACAAGCTGCGCGCCTACAAGCTGCAGGAGGAGGGCCTCGACACCGTCGACGCCAACCTGCGCCTCGGGCTCCCCGCGGATCTGCGGGACTACGGCATCGGAGCCCAGATCCTCGCCGACCTCGGTCTCACGTCGATCCGCATCTTGACGAACAACCCGAAGAAGATCCGCGGGCTGGAGGGCTACGGGCTCTCGGTCAGCGCGCAGGTCCCGATCGAGCACATTCCGAACCCGCACAACGAGGCCTACCTGCGCGCCAAGAAGGAGCGCATGGGGCACACGCTGCACCATCAGGGTCTCAACCTCGACGAGGAGCTCCTGCACGAGGAACGCGAGCGCGACCTCGAGCGCGGGGACGGCAAGTGAGCGCGGCGGCCCGGTTCGCGATCGTCGTCGGGCGCTTCTACGAGGACCTCGCGCACCGGCTCATCGTCGGCGCCCAGGAGGCGTTCGCCCGAGCGGGAGCGGGGGAGGCCGACGTCTTCGACGTCCCCGGCGCCTTCGAGCTGCCGCTGGCGGCCCAGTTCGCCGCCCGGACCGGACGATACGAGGGCGTCGCCTGCCTCGGGGCCGTGATCCGCGGCGAGACCGACCACTACGACTACGTCTGCGCCGAGGCCGCGCGCGGCATCCAGGACGTCCAGTTGCGCACCGGCGTGCCGTGCGCGTTCGGCGTGCTCACCGTCGACACGATGGAGCAGGCGCTGGCGCGCAGCGGGGGTGGCAAGCGCGACTCCGGGCGCCACGCGGCCGAGGCCGTGCTCGCGCTCGCGGCGATCCGCCGCCAGTTGTCGTAATTCCGCAGATCGGGGCGAAAGTAGGGCGTCATCGGCCCGCCGTGGGGGTAGAGTCGGGACCGTGACCAAGGAGGTCCTTGCCCTCGGCCTGACCCTCTTCGTCCACGTGGTGGGCATGCTCGCGCTGATCTGGGCGCTTTTCCTGGACGACGACAACCGACCCGACTGGCGGGGCTGGTTCCGGCTGGACGACGACACGCCGCCCGAGCCCCAGCCCGGACCCTCGGGCGACCGGCTGCCCCTCCCGGACGCGAAGCCCAGCCGCGTGCGCCTGCGCGAGCCCGGCCGCGTCGCGGACCTGCTGCCGCGCCCGTCGCGGCGCCCGGCCCACCCGCCCGAGCGCACCCCGGAACGCACCCCCGAGCGGTCCTAGGCCACCAGCCCCGCGCCCATGTGCCGGCTCTTCGGGATGACCGCCGGGCCGATCCGTGCCAGCGCCTGCTTCTGGCTCGTCGAAGCGCCCGACAGCCTTGCCGCCCAGAGCCGGCGTGAGCCCGACGGAACGGGCCTGGGCTGGTACGACGAGCACGATCTCCCGCGCGTCGAGAAGCAGCCGATCGCCGCCTACAGCGACCTGGCGTTCGCCCGGGAGGCCCGCGAGCGACGGTCGAGGACCTTCATCGCGCACATCCGCCTCGCGTCGACCGGGGCCCTGGAGACGCGCAACACCCACCCGTTCGAGCAGGCCGGGCGACTGCTCGCGCACAACGGCGTGATCGGAGACCTCGATCGCCTCGACCGCCATCTCGGCGAGCAGCGCGCGCTCGTGGAAGGGGAGACGGACTCCGAGCGCTTCTTCGCGCTCATCACGAAGGAGACCGCGGCCGCAGGCGGCGACGTGGGCGCCGGCATCGCGCGCGCGGCCAGGTGGGTGGCCGACGAGCTGCCGGTCTACGCGCTGAACGTCGTGCTCGTGACGGCCGACGAGCTGTGGGCGCTGCGCTACCCCGACACCCACGACCTGTTCGTCCTGGAGCGTCAGGCGGGCGGTCCTGGCGGCTCGCGCCATCTCGAGCACGCGAGCGCGGCGGGACACATCCGCGTGCGGTCCGCCGACCTGGCGACGACCCCGGCGGTCGTGGTGGCCAGCGAGCGCATGGACGAGGATCCCGGCTGGCGCGCGATCACGCCCGGACACGTCGTGCACGTCGGCCCGGACCTCGAGGTTCGCTCGACGATGGTCCTCGAGGCTCCACCGCGGCACCGCCTCGCGCTGGCGGACCTCGATCCGCGGGCGGCCGCATCGCAGCGACCCTCGGGCCCGCCGGCGGCTGTCGGTCATCGGACTTGACCGCGACGTCGCAGGGAGGATCATGCGACGTCCCCATCTCGAGTGGAGGTCTCGAGCATGTGTCACGAGCGGTATATGCGGCGGCGCCGCCAGGAGGCGGAGGAGAGCCGCGGGATCTGGCAGGAGTTCGAGCGCACGACGCCGATCTCCGATCCCCAGCCACAGAAGGTCGCCGAGCCCGACGTCACCGAGCCCGAGCGAGCTGAGGTCACCGCCTCCGAGCGGTAGTCACTTACCGCGGGCGGCGGCCGTCCGGTCGCCGCCCGCGGATGCGGTGGCGGCGGAGGACTGCCCGACGATCTCGTCGAACAGGAGTGCCATGCCGTTCGTCGACACCGTTCCCGAAGGCGACGCCGCAGGCGAGCTGGCGGAGCTCTACGAGGCCGACCGGGCGGCTTCGGGGCATGTGCCGAACTACACCAGGGCGTTCTCGCTGCGCCCGGGCGTGTATGCGGCGTGGCGACGACTCAACGGTGAGATCAAGGCCGGCATGGACGCGCGCCGCTACGAGCTGGCCACCCTCGCCGCCGCCCGGCGGCTCCGCTCGAGCTACTGCACGCTGGCCCACGGGTCCGTGCTGATCGACCGGTTTCTTGAGCCCGACGCGCTCCGGGCCATCGTCTCCGACCATCGCGCCGCGGGCCTGGATCCGGTCGACGTCGCCGTGATGGACCTCGCCGACAAGGTGGCCCACGACGCCACGTCGGTCGGCCAGGCGGACATCGACCGTCTGCGAGCCCTCGGACTCTCGGACGCCGAGATCTTCGACGTCGTCGCGGCCGCGGCGGCCCGCTGCTTTTTCAGCAAGACGCTCGACGGCCTCGGCGCCCGGCCGGACGCACGCTATGCCGAGCTCGACCCGGACCTGCGCGCCGCGCTCACCGTCGGACGTCCGATCGCCGAGGCGTGAGCGTCGCTAGCTCGCCTCGCTCGGCGGCATCCAGAACGTGAACATGCGCTCGGCGTCGATGCGCGCGTAGATCGGGCCGGAGTCCAGGAACTCCTCCTCCCACTTCGGGCCGTAGCGGGGCACGTAGATGTCGAGCAGCGTCTGCCGGAACCCGGCGCCGTCGTCGCCGCGCACGTCGACCCCGATCGCGCGCCCGTGCACGGTGACGGCGAGCTCCTCACCCGGGAGATGGGTGGCGCTGACCGCCGACCGGGCATGGATGTGCCGGAATCGCACCGAGTCGGGCGCCGAGCCGAAATGGAACGCGCCGCGATAGAAGATCCCGTCGACCGGGCCGACGATCGGGCGGCCGTCGGCGGTGACGGTCGCGAGCGCG
>JAOPZW010000293.1 GCA_025963905.1 Solirubrobacterales bacterium
GGCGCCGCGGCGGCCGCCCGCCGCGCAAAGGCGCTCAACCCGCGGTGGCAGGCACCCGGTCCGGCTCCCCCAGCGGGCCCGTCCGGGGCGGTGAAGCCGGCGGCCGCCGGCGTCCACGGTCCTTGAAGCGCAGGATCGGGCGTTCGACGAGGTAGTAGCTGAGCGCGGCGCACGCCGTCGCCGACGCGGCCGTCACCAGGAGCGAGCTGACGAACGGCAGCGAGAACGGGAGCACGGCGCCGGCGCCGTTCTGCCATGCGTTGACGAGCAGCGGCGCGTGCCACAGGAAGACGCCGTAGGAGACCAGGCCCACCCACGACAGCACGGGATGGCCGAGCAGGCGCCGGATCGCGCCGTGGCGCGGGTCGCCGAAGACCGCCGGCAGCGCGAGCAGCGTCCCGAAGGCGATGTAGAGCACGTGCTCGGCGAGCCAGCGGGTCTCGTCGTAGACCGGGGGATAGCCGCGCGGGAGGCCGAGCCGGGTCGACATCACCCAGAGCACGACGGCGGCGGCCGCCCACGCCGGCCACGCCGGGCGCGCGACCAGGCGCGCCGCGGCGCCCTGCCCGTCGTGCCCCGCCCACGCCACCGAGGCGAGGGCGAGCCCCATCCCGGCGCAGAACCAGTCGAGGTTGCACAGCAGCGTCGACTGCAGCACGGAGGTCGGGTCGTCGGCGTGCAGCCACGTGCGGAACGCCAGCGCGCCCAGCGCCATCCCGCCGAGCGCGCCGACCTCGATGCGGATCATCGCCTCGCGCCGGCGCCCGCGCTGCACGCGTGCGAGGGTCAGCGCGATCACCGGCAGCGCGACGTAGAACGACATCTCGACGCACAGGCTCCACGCCGGTCCGATCCCGCCGAGGATCCAGTTGGGGGAGTAGACCTGCAGGAAGCCGTAGTAGACGTACCAGTGCCCGGAGAAGACACCCGGCAGGCCCACCGTCGCCGTCAGGACGGTGAGCGCCAGCCAGTAGGCGGGGACGATGCGCAGCAGCCGCCGCCGGGCGTAGTCGCGGATGCGCGGGCGCGGGCGGCCCTCGAAGCGCGCGGCCAGGAACGGGCGGTAGAGCAGGAAGCCCGAGAGCACGAAGAACAGCGCGACGCCGGCGTTCAGGCGCGCGGTGTAGGCGCCTAGCGCGTTGGCGGTGTTGAAGCCCGTGAGCCCCGAGCAGTGGGTCACGACGATGCTCATCGCCGCGATCGCCCGCAGCCCGTCCATCAGCGGGAAGCGCGGGTTGCCGGGAGGCGGCGCGAGCGCATCGGGCGCGTGGACCGCTGCGCGGGGGCTCTCGGCGGCGAGCGTCGTCAAGGCCGCTGCAGCTTACGCGCCTGCGTACGCTTGCCCGCGTGCTGCTCCGGAGGACCTTCGACGCCCGGCTCGGGCTCATCGCCCTGCTCGCGCTCGTGGTGCGCACCGCGGCGACCCTGCACCACCGCAACTACCCGGTCATAGGCGACGCCCTGACGTTCCACCTTGACGCCGGCTGGCTGGCCACCGGCCACGGCTTCCGCGAGCCGTTCGTCGACGCGCCGACGGCCGAGCATCCGCCGCTGTTCATCGCGCTGCTGGCCGCCTACCACCTGCTCGGCGCGGACGGGATGCTGGCCCAGAAGCTGCTCATGGGCGTCGTGGGCACGATCACCGTCGTCCTCGTCGGGCTGCTCGGGCGCGAGGTGGCGGGTCCGCGGGCCGGCCTGCTCGCGGCCGTCATGGCCGCCGGGTATCCGCTGTTGTGGCTCGCCGACGGATCGCTGATGAGCGAGACGCTGTACGGGGCGCTGATCGTCGCCTCGCTGCTCTGCGCCCTGCGCCTTGCCCGCGCGCCCACCGCCGGGCGCGCCGCCCTGCTGGGGGCGGTGCTCGGCCTGGCGACGCTGACCCGCGGCGAGGCGATGCTGCTGGTGGCGCTGCTCGGGCTCGGCCTCGTCGTGCCCCTCCGGCGCCCGTGGCGCTCGCGCGCGGCGCTGCTGGGAGGGCTCGCCGGCGCCTTCCTGCTCGTGCTCGCCCCGTGGACCATCCGCAACGCGGTGACCTTCGCCGAGCCCGTCGTCGTCGCCAACAACGCCAATGGCGTGTGGGTCGGCGCCAACTGCCATCCGACCTACTACGGCGAGATCGTGGGGCTGTGGTCGTTCCCCTGCTACGGGCGCACGCCGCCCGGCGACGAGTCCCAGCGCGACAGGGAGTACCGCCGGCGCGGGCTCGCCTACCTGCGCGCGCACCAGGCCCGCCTGCCCGCCGTCGTGGCGGCACGGATGGGACGCGTGCTCGACGTCTACCGCCCCGCGCAGATGCTCGTCTACGAGGCGGGGGAGGGCCGGCCGGTGCGCTGGGAGCGCCTGGGCGTACGCCTGTACTGGCTGCTGGCGCCGTTCGCGGCGGCCGGCGGGGTGCTGCTGGCCCGCCGCGGCGAGCGCGGCGCGCTCACCATCCTGCTGGCGCCCGTCGTCATGGTGCTCCTCACGGCGGCGCTCACCTACGGCTCGACGCGCTTCCGCTTCGCCGCCGAGCCCACGCTGCTGGTGCTCGGCGCCGTGTCACTCGACGCGCTCCTGCGGCGCTTGGCGCGATGAGCGAGCGCTTCGACTTCCCCCGCGAGCAGCTGCGCGCCCGCGTGGTCCGCGGCACGGTCGTCAACGCCGCCGTGCTGCTCCTCGTCGACGGGCTCGTGCTGGGCCAGGGACTGATCGTCACGCGACTCCTGGGGCCCCGGGCCATCGGCCTCTACGGCGTCGTGACGGCGACGACGATGACGGTCATCGCGCTGAAGCGCGTGGGGGTCGACGAGGCGTTCGTCGCCCAGGAGCAGGCCGACCAGCGCCAGGAGTTCCAGCGCGCCTTCACGCTCGAGCTCGTCCTCTCGTGCGTCTTCTCGCTCCTCCTCCTCGCGCTCGCGCCGCTCGTGGCGCTCGTCTACGGCGACGACCGGCTCGTCGCGCTCATGGCGGCCACCGCCTACCTGCCGATCGCCTTCGCGCTGCAGTCGCCGCTGTGGGTCTTCTTCCGGCGCATGGACTTCGTGCGCCAGCGCCTGCTCCAGGCCGTCGTGCCGGTGGTGACGTTCGCCGTCACCGTGCCGCTGGCGGCGTCGGGCGCGGGGGTCTGGAGCCTCGTCATCGGCCCCGCGGTGGGCAACGTCGCCGGGGTGGTGGCCGCGCTGGCCATGTCGCCGTATCCGCTGGCGCTGCGCTACGACCGCGAGGTCGCGCGGCGCTACCTGCGCTTCTCGGGCCCGGTGTTCGTCGCGCTGCTGGCGGCGCTGGTGGTCGCGCAAGGCCAGGTGCTCGCGTTCAGCGCGTTCGGCGGGCTGGCGTGGGTCGGGTTCGTCACGCTCGCCGTGACGCTGTCACGCTACGTCGACCGCGCCGACGTCATCGTGACCTCGACGATCTACCCCGCGATCTGTGCCATCCGGGGGCGCACGGCGGCGCTCGAGGAGCTGTTCGTGCGCTCCAACCGCGCGACGCTGTTGTGGGTGCTGCCGGCGGCGACGGGGGTCGTGCTGTTCGCCGGCGACCTCGTGCACTTCGTCCTGGGCGACGCGTGGGCACCGGCGCGCACGCTCCTGCAGGGGCTGGCGATCGCCACGGCGCTCGGCCAGGTCGGCTTCAACTGGTTCTCGTTCTACCGCGCGCACGAGCAGACGCGGCCCGGCGCCGTCGAGGCCGTCGCGGGGGCGCTCGCGTTCTGCGCGCTGGCGCTGCCGGGCCTCGCGCTGTGGGGGGCGACGGGGTTCGTCGCCGGCCGGATCGCCGGGGTCGTCGTCCAGTTGGTGGTGCGCGCCCGCTACGTGCGCCGGCTGCTGCCGTCCGTTCGCGCGGCTGACCTGCTCACCCGCGCGGTCGCACCCGTCGGCGCCGCGCTGGGGTGCGTCCTCGCGCTGCGCCTGGCGCTGTGGGGCTCAGCGCGCACCGAGGCGCAGGCGATCGGCGAGCTCGCGCTGTTCTGCGTCGTCACGGCCGCGCTCAGCGTCGCCCTCGAGCGCCGGCTCATCGCCGAGATCGCGCGCGCCGTCCGGGGCCGCGGGCCGGCTCCCGCCGAGCAGGACGCCGGCTAGCACCACCGCCACCAGGGTCAGGGCCGGCATCTCCCAGTCCCAGTCCAGGCCGGCGTGCAGCGCCCAGGCGAACAGCGCCGCGGCCGGCCCTGCGGCCAGGACGCGGTCGGCGCGCACGGAGGCCCGGGCGGCCACGACCACGCCGCCCAGCAGCGCCAGGAGCAGGGCGAGTCCGGCGAGGCCCAGCTCGGCCGGCGTCTGGAGGTAGAGCGAGTGCGCGTCCTCGACGCGCTCGTCGATGTGGCGGCGCGCGAGCCACTCGGTGGCGAACGAGCCGGCGCCGGCGCCGGCGAGCGGATGGTCGGCCCACGCTTCCACGGCGACGCGCCAGTAGGCCGAGCGGTGGCTGCCGACGTCCGACAGGCGCGAGCTGGAGGCGCCGAACCCGCCGCTCGACCCGTCGCCGCCCGACGCGAGCGCCAGGGCGTAGGGCGCCGCCGCGACGGCGACGACCGCGGCGGTGGCCAGCATGCGCCGGCGGCCGCCCAGGGGCAGCGGCCCCGCGC
>JAOPZW010000511.1 GCA_025963905.1 Solirubrobacterales bacterium
GAGCGGATCGCGATGCTCAAGCACGGCGTGCCGGACCTGCGCCTCTTCTACGACAACGACCTTCGCTTCCTGGAGCAGTTCGGCTGATGCGCGTCCCGCTTGAATGGCTCCACGACTACGTGCGCCCGGAGCTGGACGTGCGCGACCTCGCGACCCGCCTGGCGCTGACCGGGACCGAGGTCGACCGGCTGCACCACCACGGCGTCGCCGCGCTGGACGCGTTCGTCGTCGGTCGCGTGCTCGAGGCCGGTCCGCACCCCGACGCCGACCGGCTGACGGTCTGCCGCGTCGCCGTCGCGGAAGGCGAGGAGACCGAGATCGTGTGCGGCGCGCCGAACGTCGCCGCCGGCCAGACCGTCGCCGTCGCCCGTCCCGGCGCGATCATGCCCGACGGCACGACGCTCCGGAAGGCCAAGCTCCGCGGCGTCGTCTCCGACGGGATGATCCTCGCCGAGGACGAGCTCGGCCTCGGCACCGACCACGCCGGGATCATGATCCTCGACGACCTGCTCGACGGCGGCGGCGAGCTCGCGCCCGGCACGCCGCTGGCGAAGCTCCTGCCGCTGGCGACCGACGTCCTCGAGCTGGAGATCACGCCCAACCGCCCCGACTGCCTGGGGATCTACGGCGTCGCGCGCGAGGTCCACGCCGCCACCGGCGCGCCGCTGGCGCCGCCGCCGTGGGCCGTGGATCCCGGATCGACCGGCGTGGCGCCGCCCGGCATCGAGATCGAGGTCCGCGACCCCGACCTGTGCCCGCGCTTCACCGCGCGCGTCTTCGAGAACGTGACGATCGGCCCCTCGCCGCTGTGGCTCAAGGCGCGCCTGATGGCGGCCGGGCAGCGCCCCATCAACAACGTGGTCGACATCACGAACTACGTGATGCTCCTGACCGGCCACCCGCTGCACGCCTTCGACCTCGACCGCGTCGCCGGCGGGCGCCTCGTCGTGCGCCGCGCGCGCGATGGCGAGACGATCACGACGCTCGACGACGCCCAGCGCACCCTGGACTCCGACATGGTCGTGATCGAGGACGCCGAGGGGCCGACGTCGATCGCGGGTGTCATGGGCGGCGCGCGCTCGGAGGTGCACGAGGGCACCGCGCGCGTGCTGATGGAGGTCGCCGCCTGGGACGGGCCGAACATCAACCGCACCTCGACGCGGCTGGGCCTGCGCAGCGAGGCGAGCGCCCGCTTCGAGAAGGGCCTGCCGCCCGAAGGCACCATGGGGGCCCAGGCCGTCGCCGCCGCGCTCATGGTCTCGGTGGCCGGGGCGACGCTCGCCGAGGGCACCGTCGACGTCGGCGGGCCGGGCGCGGCCCCGGCCGTCATCCGCCTGCGCGACGTGCGCATCGAGGGCCTGCTCGGGATGGCCGTCGAGCGCGAGCGCAGCCGCGAGATCCTCGAGGCGCTGGGCTTCGGCGTCGCCGAGGCGGGCGACGGGCTCGACGTGACCGTCCCGCCCTTCCGCCGCCGCGACGTCACGCGCGAGGCCGACCTCATCGAGGAGGTCGCGCGCATCCACGGCGTCGACAAGCTGCCGGCGACGATCCCCGAGAACCGCACGGGCCTGGCCGGTCACCTCAGCGTCCCCCAGCGCCACCGCCGCCGCGCCGAGGACGTGCTCGTCGGCGCCGGGCTGTTCGAGATCGTCGGCTGGTCGTTCACCGCGCCGGCGCTGCTGGATCGCCTGCGACTGCCGGCGGACGACCCGATGCGCCGCGTCGTCGCGCTGCAGAACCCGATGTCCGAGGCGCAGTCGATCCTGCGCCCGACGCTGCTGGGCTCCCTGCTGGACGCCGCCGCCCACAACCGCGACCGCGGGCAGCCCGACCTGGCGCTGTTCGAGACCGGCACGGTGTACCGCGCCGCGCAGGACGGGCCGCTGGCCGACGAGCACCAGGCGCTCGGCGTGCTCCTCCACGGCGCCGTGGCGCCGGCCTCGTGGGACACCGCCGACCCGCCGCCCGCGGGGTTCTTCGCGGCCAAGGGCCTGCTGGAGGCGGTCTTCGAGGCCCTCCGCGTCGACCTGCGGGTGGAGCCGGTCGCCGACCGCGCCTACCTGCATCCCGGACGCGCCGCGGCGGTGCACGCGGGCGACGAGCAGCTCGGCTTCATCGGCGAGCTGCACCCGCTCGTGGCCGCCCAGTGGGACTTCGAGGAGCCCGTCGCCGTCTGGGTCGTCGACCTCGACCGCCTGCTGCCCCTCGCGCTGCAGGCCGCCGCGTACCGCGACCTCACGAGCTTCCCGTCGGTGCGTCAGGACCTCGCGCTCACGCTGGCCGAGGACGTCCCCGCCGCCCGCGTGCTGGACGTCGTGCGCGGCGCGGGCGGCCCGACGCTGGGTGACGTGCGGGTCTTCGACGTCTACCGCGGCGAGCAACTGGGGGAGGGGCGCAAGTCGCTGGCGCTGCATCTCGAGTTCCACGCCCCGGAGCGCACGCTGACCGACGAGGACGTCGCCCCCGTGCGCGAGCGCATCGTCGGCGCGCTGCGCGAGCAGCTGGGCGGTGAGCTGCGTGGCTGAGCCCCGGATCCTCGTCGCCGGCGCGTCGGGCTACGCGGGAGCACTCGCCGCCCGGCTCATCTGGCGCCATCCCGGGCTCGCGCTCGCCGCGATCACCAGCCGCAGCGACGCCGGCACGCGCCTGGACGCGCTGTACCCCCACCACCGGGTGCCGCTGGAGCTCGAGGAGCTCGACCTTGACCGCCACGCAGACGTCGACGGCGCGATCGTGGCCTACCCTCACGGCGCATCCGCGCCCGTCGTGGCCGGGCTGCGCGCCCGCGGCGTGAAGGTCGTCGACCTCAGCGCCGACTTCCGCCTCGCCGACCTGGAGGAGTACGAGCGCTGGTACGGCGAGCACGGCGCGCCCTCGCTGCTGGAGGAGGCGGTCTACGGGCTGCCGGAGCTGCGTCGCGACGAGATCCGCGACAGCTCCCTGGTCGCGGGGCCGGGCTGCTACCCGACGGCCGCGATCCTCGCCCTCGCGCCCCTCGCGCGCGCGGGCCTGATCGCCGATGTCGTCATCGACGCGAAGTCCGGCGTCTCGGGCGCGGGCCGCGCTCCGACGAGCAAGACGCACTTCGTGAGCGTCGACGAGAACGTCACGCCCTACGGCATCGGCCGGCACCGCCACATGCCCGAGATCGACCAGGAGCTCGGCGCGCTGGGGATGGAGGACGTCGTCGCCGCCTTCACGCCGCACCTGCTGCCCCTGGACCAGGGCGAGCTCGTGAGCTGCTACGTCACCACCGCGGCGCCGGTCGACCAGGCCGAGGTCGACGCGGCGTTCGCGCGCGACTACGCCGACGAGCCGTTCATCGAGCTCACCACCGTGGCTCCGGGGGTGCGCGACGTGCGGGACACGAACGTCTGCCGGATCCACGCGCGCGCCGACGAGCGCACCGGCAAGGTCTTCGTGTTCGCGGCGATCGACAACCTGTGGAAGGGCACCTCGTCGCAGGCGGTGCAGAGCCTGAACCTCATGTTCGGGCTCGACGAGACGGCGGGCATCGCGTGAGCTTCTTCCGCTCGCGCTGGGTCGAGGTGCCCGAGGGGGTCACCGAGCTCTCGCCGGACGCCGGGCTGCCCGTGGGGTTCCGTGCCGCGGGTGTGGCCGCCGGGCTCAAGCCGTCGGGCGCCCGCGACGTCGGCCTGCTGGTCAGCGACGCGCCCGAGACGACCAGCGCCGCGCGCTTCACGCGCTCGGGCGTCCTGGCGGCGCCGGTGCTCGTCACCCAGGAGCGCGCGCGGCTGGACGCGCTGCGGGTGATCGTCGCCAACTCCGGCAACGCCAACGCCGCGACGGGCGGGCGCGGGATCGACGCCGCCGCCAAGATGCAGGGCGCGGCCGCGATGGCCGGCGGGGTCGAGGCCGACCGCGTCGCGGTGGCGTCGACCGGCGTGATCGGCGTCCCGCTCGACGACCGCGCCGTCGTCAGCGGCCTGGCCCGCGCGCGCGGCGAGCTGCGTCCCGATGGCGACGGCGACCTGGCTGCGGCGATCATGACCACCGACGCCTGCGAGAAGCGCGCGAACCTGGACGTCGAGCTGCCCGGCGGGACCGTGCGCCTGTGCGCCCAGGCCAAGGGCGCGGGAATGATCCAGCCGAGCTTCGCCACCATGCTGTGCTTCGTGCAGACCGACGCGATCCTGAGCCCCGAGACGGCCGATCTGCTGCTGGGCGTGTGCGTGAAGCGCTCCTTCGACCGCATCTCGGTCGACGGGCAGCTGTCCACCAACGACACGGCGATCCTCATGGCCGGCGGCCTGAGCGGGGTCACCGTCGAGCCCGAGTCCGAGTCCGAGGCGCGCTTCGGCCAGGCGCTCGACGCGCTCCTGCGCCAGCTCGCGCTGGACATCGTCCGCGACGGCGAGGGGGCGGCGCGCGTGGGCCGCGTCGTCGTCCGCGGCGGTCACGCCGACAGCGTGGAGCGCACCGCGCGCGCCGTGGCGAACTCGCCGCTGGTCAAGGCAGCGCTGCACGGCGGCGACCCGAACTGGGGGCGCATCGCCCAGGCGGTCGGGATGGCGCTGCCGGGCACGGCGCCGCTGGCGCTCGACATCGCCATCGAGGGGACCCAGGTGTGCTCCGGCGGGTCGGCGATCCCCTACGACGAGCGCGAGCTCGCCGAGCGCGTCCGCCGCGACGAGG
>JAOPZW010000512.1 GCA_025963905.1 Solirubrobacterales bacterium
CTCGTGCTGTTGCGTCGCCGCGCCGTGCGGCGCCGGCGGCGCGCCGGGGAGGGGATCGCATGATCATCACCGTCACGCTGAACGCGGCGATCGACAAGTCGCTCTCGGTGCCGAACTTCCGGCTCGGGCGCCGTCACCGCACGGTCGAGCAGACGACGATGCCGGGCGGTAAGGGCGTCAACGTCGCGCGCACGCTCAAGACGCTGGGCCAGCCGGTCATCGCCACGGGCTTCGCGGGAGGCTCGACCGGCACCCGCATCGTCGAGGCGCTCACGGAGGAGTCGATCCTCAACGACTTCGTGCGCATCCGCGAGGACTCGCGCACGAACACCGCCGTCCACGACCCGACCAACGGCGAGCAGACGGAGATCAACGAGCGCGGCCCGGCGGTCACCGCGAAGGAGATCGAGCTCTTCCGCGACAAGCTGCTGTACCTGGCCCGCGGCGCCGACATCGTCGTCTTCGCCGGCTCGCTGCCGCGCGGGGTCGAGACGGGCATCTACGCCACGCTGATCCGCGAGCTGCGCAAGCTCGGGGTGACGACGGTCATCGACGCCGACGGCGAGCCGATGCACATGGCGGTCCGTGCCGAGCCCGACGTCATCTCGCCCAACGTCCTCGAGGCCGAGGAGCTCGTCGGCCACGAGTTCAACGACGACGAGGACCGGGCGATCGCAGTTCGCGAGATGGTCCAGCTGGGGGCCCGCGAGGCGATCATGACGTTGCCCGACGGCTGCGTCGCATCCGTGGTCCAGGGGAGCGTGAGCTCCTTGCATCGCGTCTGGATCGAGCCCCGCGAGGCCGTGGCGGCCGTGGGCGCCGGCGACGCGTTCCTGGCCGGGTTCGTCGCCGCCCGCTACACCGGCTCGAGCGCCGAGGAGTGCCTGCGCTTCGGCGTCGCGTGCGGCGCGGAGTCGACCCAGCGCCTGGGCGCAGGCCTGATCGACCCCCGCGAGGTCGACCGGCTCATGGGCGAGATCCGGGTCGAGCGGCTGGAGATGCCCGCCGCGGAGGTCCCGTGATCTCGGGGCGGGCCGAGACCCCGCTGCTATCCTCGATCCGACGTGGTCTGCCCCGCCACAGTCCAACGTCCCGCCGTTCCCCGACCCCGCCCCGGCGGGGTCTTTTCGTCCGCACGCGACCCTAGGATGCACTGATGGAGATCGAGATCGGCCGAGGCAAGAAAGCCCGGCGCGCCTACGGCTTCGACGACATTGCGATCGTGCCCTCGCGGCGCACGCGCGACCCCGACGACGTCGACATCTCGTGGAAGCTCGGTGACTACCGCTTCGAGCTTCCCCTGCTGGCTTCCGCGATGGACGGTGTCGTCTCCCCGCGCACGGCGAAGCTCGTCGGCAAGCTCGGCGGCCTGGCGGTCCTCAACCTCGAGGGCATCTTCACCCGCTACGAGGATGCGGAGGAGCAGCTCGCCCGGATCGCCCAGCTCCCCAAGGAGCAGGCGACGCGCGAGATGCAGGCGATCTACCAGGAGCCGATCAAGCCCGAGCTCATCCGCCGGCGCATCGAGGAGATCAAGACCGAGCCCGGCGTCGTCTGCGCCGCCTCGCTCACCCCTCAGCGCGTCGACCGGTACTACGAGCTCGCGATCGAGGCCGGCCTGGACATCCTCGTGATCCAGGGCACGGTCGTCTCGGCCGAGCACGTCTCGCAGACCTCGACGCCGCTGAACCTGAAGGAGTTCATCCGCGAGGTTGACGTCCCCGTCATCGTCGGCGGTTGTGCCAGCTACCACACGGGCCTGCACCTCATGCGCACCGGCGCCGCCGGCGTCCTCGTCGGGGTCGGCCCGGGCGCCGCGTGCACCACGCGCGGCGTCCTCGGCCTCGGGGTTCCCCAGGCGACGGCGATCGCGGACGTCGCCGGCGCGCGGTCGACGCACATGCTGGAGACGGGCGAGTACGTCCAGGTCATCGCCGACGGCGGGATGCGCACCGGTGGCGACGTCTCCAAGGCGATCGCCTGCGGCGCCGACGCCGTGATGATCGGCTCGCCGCTCGCGCGCGCCTACGAGGCACCGGGGCGCGGCTTCCACTGGGGCATGGCCACGTTCCATCCGACGCTGCCGCGCGGCGCGCGGGTGCAGACGGTGCAGAACGGGTCGCTCGAGGAGATCCTCATCGGGCCCGCCCACGAGAATGACGGGTCGTTCAACCTGATGGGCGCGCTGCGGACCTCGATGGCCACCTGCGGCTACCAGGATCTCGCCGAGTTCAACCGGGCCGAGTTGATGATCGCGCCGTCGTTGCAGACCGAGGGCAAGCAACTGCAGACCTCCCAGCAGGTCGGGATGGGATCTCGCGGCGCCGCCGCGTCGCGCCCGGCGCCCGCCGAATCCGCGGTGCCCAACGGCTCCACGACCGACAAGACGCCGGCACTGAGCCAGGCGTGACGGAGCACGGGGTCGTCACCGAGGCCACGGCCGCCACGCAGCTGGCGGACGAGCGCGCCCCGGTCGACGTCCCCCGCGCGACGGACGAGGTCGTCGTCCTGGACTACGGCGGGCAGTACTCGCAACTCATCGCGCGCCGCGTGCGCGAGTGCGGCGTGTTCAGCGAGCTGCTGCCCCACCACGTCGGGGCCGAGGAGGTTCGCCGGCGCAAGCCCAAGGGCCTCATCCTGTCCGGTGGCCCGGCCTCGGTGTACGCCGACGGCGCGCCGCGGCTGGACAAGGAGCTGCTCGAGCTCGGCATTCCGGTGCTCGGCATCTGCTACGGCATGCAGCTCGTCGCCCGGTCGCTCGGCGGGCGGGTGGAGGCGGCCGAGGTCGGCGAGTTCGGCCGCTCGCAGCTGACCGTGCGCGAGCATGGCCGCCTCCTGAACGGACTGCCGGCCGAGCAGACGTGCTGGATGTCGCACCGCGACACCGTCTTCGAGGCGCCGCCGGGCTTCACCGCGCTGGCCTCCTCGACCGCCTCGCCGGTCGCCGCGCTGGAGTCCGTCGAACGCGGCATCTACGGCATCCAGTTCCATCCCGAAGTCGTGCACACGCCTTATGGCCAGGAGGTCCTCAAGACCTTCCTGCGCGACATCTGCGAGTGCGAGATGACGTGGTCGGCCGCCTCGATCGTCGAGGAGCAGATCGCGCAGATCCGCGCCCAGGTGGGCGACGGGCGCGTCATCTGCGGCCTGAGCGGGGGTGTCGACTCGTCGGTGGCCGCGCTGCTCGTGCACCGCGCGATCGGCGACCAGCTCACGTGCGTCTTCGTGGACCACGGCCTGATGCGCAAGAACGAGGGCGAGCAGGTCATCTCGGCGTTCCGCGACCACTTCAAGGTCCCGCTCGTGGCGGTCGACGCCGAGGAGCGCTTCCTCACCAAGCTCGCCGGCGTGACCGAGCCTGAAGCCAAGCGCAAGGTCATCGGCACCGAGTTCATCCGCGTCTTCGAAGAGGAGGCCGCGAAGCTCGCCGAGGGCGGCGAAGGCGCGCGGTTCCTCGTCCAGGGGACGCTGTACTCCGACGTCATCGAGTCCGGCGGCGGCACCGGCGCGGCGACCATCAAGTCCCACCACAACGTCGGCGGGCTGCCCGACGACCTCCAATTCGACCTCGTCGAGCCGCTGCGCGCGCTGTTCAAGGACGAGGTCCGCGCCGTCGGCGCCGAGCTGGGGCTGCCCGAGCGCCTGGTGTGGCGTCAGCCGTTCCCCGGGCCCGGCCTGGCGATCCGCGTCGTGGGCGGCGAGGCGACCAAGGAGCGCCTGGACGTCCTGCGCGACGCGGACTTCATCCTCCAGGACGAGATCCGCAAGGCCGGCCTCTACCGCGAGCTGTGGCAGTCCTTCTGCGTCCTGCCCGACGTCCGCACCGTGGGCGTGCAGGGCGACGAGCGCACCTACGGCTACGTCGTCGTCATCCGCGCCGTCACCAGCGACGACGCGATGACCGCCGACTGGGCCCGCCTTCCCTACGACCTGCTCGAGCAGATCGCCAGCCGGATGATCAACGAGCTGCGAGAGGTCAACCGGGTGGTGCTGGACATCACGTCGAAGCCGCCCGGGACCATCGAGTGGGAGTAGGCGCCGGCGCCCTGCGGCGGCGTCCTGCGGGGCGCCTCGGCGCCGCTGCCGGTCGTCGACGGGAGGGGGTCGTGCTGGCGCACTGCCCCCCTCCGCCGCGCGACGGCAGCGACGCCGAATCGCGCCGCAGGACGGCCGCCGCCCTCGGGTACATACTCGACTAGCGTGGATACGAGGCCGCGCGCGAGTTGGCGCGGTCAAGGCCCGCGCGCGCGCGGGCCTTGAAGACGATACGTTCGTGGACCCCTCGCCCGAGGACGTCGAAGGCGTAGCAGCCGGCGCTGGGTAGCAGCGTGCTCGTCACTGCATAGCTCCACTGCCCGTCGGGTTGGCGAAGGCGCAGCGTCCGGTGCACGGTGGGCGTCCGGGAGCCGTAGAGGAACCGGACGGGTTGGCGGCTGCGGAGCTTCCTCCCACGAACAACAAGGTCGCTGCGAGCAATTGGGCTGATCGCCCACAGCGTCTTGTGGGCGATGAAGCCGTGCGTGTGGAGGTCCGAGTCCAGACTGGCGACGCCTCCGCGCGCCGGCGGCGGCGCGGTCATCCCGAGGACGGGGTAGGCCGGTCCGTCGCCGAGCGTGATGGCGACCTTCGGGGCCTTGCGTCCGCCAGGCGTGCGCGGGCAACCGCTCGCCGGGTTCGAGATCGAGGCGCGCCTCGGCGTCGCGAGCGCGTGCGGCGTCGGCTTGGCTGCACCCGCCGGCGCGGGATGACCGCCACACCCCGCTGTCCCCGCGAGGAGACCGATAGCGACCATGAGCGGCCAGGACGCCTGCGCGTTCAACCGCATGGCCGTCACGACGCTACTACGGCACCGCCGCGCCGAGAGGTCCCACGGCGACCGCTGCCTCGGTGGTGAACCCGCGCTCGGGACGGCGCTGAGCGGCGCGCGGGCCCGGTTACAGCAGTTTGCGGGCGGTGGCGGCGAGGCGGCCGCGCTGCCACGGCTTGGCGGCCAGCAGGTCGGTCAGCGCGCGCCGGAGGTCCCGCTCACCGGCGTGCGCGGTGTCGAGCTGGCCACGGACGCGGTCGAGCTCGTCGCGCTGCGCGGTCACGATGGCCCGCAGTTCGTCCAGCTCGGCGCGGTCGGCGGCGGACAGCTCCGGGTCCCAGTCCCAGCCGCGCGCGGGCTGCTCGCCCAGCAGCGTGGTGGGCTGGCGGGCTGGTCGGTTAGGGCGGAGCGCGGAGCGCAGGTCCTGGGCCGTGATGTGCGGTTCGGCGTTGCGGTCGTCCATGGGACGCGCTTCGCCGCCGGGCAGTCCTCTCCTGCCGCCTGGTCGCATGGACCTGCGTCCCGCTTGAGCCTCGTCGGCGAGGTCGTTGACTGGAGCTGCATGAGCACCTGGAGTGCCACAGACACGGTCAGAACGGACACTCGTAGCCGCCGTGGCAGGCGACTTCCGCGGCATGAAGCCACGCGAGGATGCCCACCAGGAAGGCGACCGCACTGGCGATAACGCCGAGGAGCACGATGCCCACACGTTCAGCGGTCGCCAGCGGACGGCGGACCACCATGACCGCCGTGGTCGTCTGGGGCGTGCGCCTGCGGGTGTAGAGCTCAGCCATCATCTCCGCCATCGGTTCCTGCTCCACATCTGAGAGGCGCGCAGCGGGGAGGAAACCAGAGCTGATGGGGGCCGCGAGCACGAGCTCGGCGAACTCCCGGTGCTTGTGTCGCCTGCCTTGGTCGCTGCGACTGTCCCCGTCCGCCGAGCGACGGCAGCGACGCCGAATCGTGCCGCAGGACGGCCGCCGCCCGTGGGGGCGGCGCGCTGACGGTGTGGGCCTGACGCCCCGCCCGCCGTTGCCCTATCATCCAACGCCCGCCGCGCACTCACCGCGTGGCGTTTTCTACGCCTGTGAAGACCTACGTCGCCAACTCAGCCACCCGCGAGCGCAACTGGCTCGTCGTCGATGCCGCCGGGCTCACGCTCGGTCGTCTCGCGACCCAGATCGCCGATGCACTGCGCGGGAAGAACAAGCCGGAATACACCCCGCACGTGGACACCGGCGACTTCGTCGTGGTCGTGAACGCCGAGAAGATCTCGGTCACGGGCAACAAGCGCGCGGCGAAGAAGTACTACCGCCACTCGGGGTACCCCGGCGGCCTCAAGGAGCGCACGCTCGAGGAGCAGCTCCAGCGCCGTCCGGAGGAGGTCATCCGGCACGCGGTGAAGGGCATGCTCCCGCGCAACCGCCTGGCGCGGAAGCAGATCACGAAGCTCAAGGTCTACGCGGGCCCGGAGCACCCCCACGTGGCGCAGAAGCCGCAACCGATGGAGATCAAGTTCTGATGGCCGACGACCGCACGCCCCCCGACGAGCCCACACCGGCCCAGCCGGACGAGGCACCCGCTCCCGAGGAGCAGGTCGAGGCGCCGGCCGCCGAGGTTCCCGCCGCCGAGGAGCAGGCCGAGGCGCCCGCCGCCGAGGAGCTCGTCGACGACGAGTCCGACGAGGACGAGGACGAGGACGCGGAGCCCGCTCCCCGCGCCAAGCCGCTCATCCCCGGAGCCGACCTCGAGGTCGACATCGTCGCCGAGGGCGCCGACCCGCTGGCCCGCGAGGACGACCTGTCGCCCGAGGAGGCCGCCGCCCTCGCCGAGGAGGAGGCCGCGCACGACCAGCCGATCGCGGCGGTGACCATCGACCTCGCGGCCGACGCGCGCTACCGCGCGACCGGCAAGCGCAAGACGGCCGTGGCCCGCGTCACGCTGAAGCCCGGCACCGGCGTCTACACCATCAACGGCCGCCTGCTGGACGAGTTCTTCCCGCGCGGCACACTGCAGCGCAACATCCGGCAGCCGCTCGAGGCCGTCGGGTACGAGGAGCGCATGGACGTCGTCGCCCGCCTGCACGGCGGGGGCGTCTCCGCCCAGGCCGGCGCCCTGCGCCACGGCGTCTCCCGTGCGCTGCTGGAGGCCGACCCGAACCTGCGCGGCGAGCTCAAGCGCCGCGGCTTCCTGACGCGCGACTCGCGCGCCAAGGAACGCAAGAAGGCCGGCCTGAAGAAGGCCCGCAAGCGCCCGCAGTTCAGCAAGCGCTGATCCTCTGACGGGCATGACCCGCAGGCTGTTCGGCACCGACGGCGTCCGTGGCGTCGCCGGCGAGGTCCTGACGGCCGAGCTCGCGCTCGCCCTTGGCCGCGCGGCGACGCTCCAGACCGGCGCCGAGCGCCCGCGCGTGCTCGTCATCCGCGACACGCGCGAGTCGGGCGAGATGCTGGAAGCCGCGCTCGCGGCGGGCGTGACCGCGGCGGGCGGCGACGTGCTGCTGGGCGGCGTCCTGCCCACCCCCGCCGCGCCCCTGCTGGTCGAGCGCTACGGCTTCGACCTCGGCGCCGTCATCTCGGCCTCGCACAACCCCTACCGCGACAACGGCATCAAGTTCTTCGGCGCCGACGGCTTCAAGCTCTCCGACGAGCGCGAGCTCGCGATCGAGCGGCGCCTGGACGAGGAGGCGCCCCGGGGGGGCGCCATCGGCCGCGTCCGCGCCCTGCACGGGACGCAGGAGGACTACCTGCGCGAGCTGCACTCGCGCTTCGCCGGTCTCGACCTCGGCGGCCTGGACGTCCTGCTCGACTGCGCCAACGGCGCCACCCACCACGTCGCGCCCGAGATCTTCCGGCGGCTCAACGCGGCGGTCACCGTCCTGCACGACAGCCCCGACGGGCGCAACATCAACGACGGCTGCGGCTCCACCCACGTCGAGCGCCTCGCCCGGGCCGTGACCGCCGGCGGGCATGCCGTCGGGTTCGCCTTCGACGGCGACGGCGACCGGGTCCTGGCCGTGGATCGCACCGGAACGGTCGTCGACGGCGACGAGCTCATCGCCCTGGCGGCCCTGCACCTGCGCGAGGCCGGCCGCCTGCCCGGCGGCGGTGTGGCCGTGACGGTCATGACGAACTTCGGCTTCCACTCGGCCATGGAGCGCGCCGGGATCGCCGTGGCGACGACCAACGTGGGAGACCGCTACGTCCTGGAGGCGCTGCGCGAGCGCGGCTGGGCGCTGGGGGGAGAGCAGTCCGGCCACGTGATCGACATGAGCTTCGCGCCCTCCGGCGACGGCATCGCCGCCGCGCTCCTGACGCTCGAGGCGCTCGGCGGGGAGGATCTGGCTGATCGCCACGCGATGGAGAAGCTGCCCCAGCGGCTCGTCAACGTGCCGGTCGCCGACCGCGATGCGGTCATGGCCAGCGCCGGGCTTGCCGCGGCGGGCGAGGCCGAGCGACGTGCCCTGGACGGTCGCGGACGGGTCCTCGTGCGCCCGAGCGGGACCGAGCAGCTCGTCCGTGTCATGGTTGAGGCGCCGACGGAGGACGAGGCTGTCGCGGCGTGCGAGCGGCTCGTCGCGGTCGTGCGCCAGAGTGGCGGCTAGCCCGGATTTGGCCCCGGCCGTGGTGGTACCTTGATGCTCCACCGGGGCCGCCTGTGCGCGGCTCCGTGTCGTTGAAAACCCGCCGAGAAGGAGCGCGCAATGTGCGGCATCGTCGGCTACGTCGGCAAGCGTCCCGTGCAGGATCTCCTGCTGGCGGGCCTCAGCAAGCTGGAGTACCGCGGCTACGACTCGGCCGGCATCTCGCTGATCGCCGGCGACCGCATCGAGTCGGTCCGCGCGGTGGGGAACCTCGACCGGCTGCGCGCCGCGGTGGACGCCGATGAGGAGGCCGAGGGCGGCGTCGCCGTCGCCGCGCGCACCGCCACCACCGGCATCGGCCACACGCGGTGGGCGACCCACGGGCGCGTCAACGAGGCCAATGCCCACCCGCACTACGACAACGAGGACCGCATCCACGTCGTCGTCAACGGCATCGTGGAGAACTACATGGCCCTCAAGCAGCGCCTGGGCGACGGGGGAGCCGTCTTCACCTCCGAGACCGACGCGGAGGTCATCGCCCACCTGATCTCCCATCACTACGACGGCGACCTGGCCGAGGCGGTGCGCCTGGCGTTCAACGAGCTCGTCGGCCATTTCGCGTTCGTCGCGATGAGCGTCGAGGAGCCGGACGTGCTCGTCGGCGCGCGCAAGGAGTGCCCGCTCATCGTCGGTCGCGGCGACGGCGAGACGTTCCTAGCGTCCGCCGTCCCCGCGTTCCTGGCCCAGACGCGCCGCGTGCAGTTCCTCGACAACGACGAGCTCGTCGTCATCCGCCCGGACGCCACGACCTTCATGACGCCGGCCGGCGAAGTGCTGGAGCGGGAGATCGACGAGGTCGATTGGGACGAGGAGACCGCCGAGAAGGGCGGCTTCGAGACCTTCATGCTCAAGGAGATCCACGAGCAGGCAGACGCCGTGGCCTCGACGATCGCCGATCGCACCGTGCGCGAGGACGGCGTCGACCTCGATGACGAGGGTGCGCTGGACGAGTCCCTTCTGGCCGGCGTCAACCGCGTGGTCATCGTCGCGTGCGGCACGAGCTACCACGCGGGCCTCATCGGGCGCTACGCCCTGGAGGAGTGGGCCCGGGTGCCCGTCGAGATGGACGTCGCCTCCGAGTATCGCTACCGCAACCCGGTGGTCGGCCCCGGCGACCTGGTCGTCGGCATCACCCAGTCCGGCGAGACGGCCGACACGCTGGCGGCCATGCGCATCGCGCGCGAGCGCGGCGCGACCGTCCTCGCCATCACGAACATCATGGGCTCGCAGGCGACCCGCGAGGCCGACGGCGTGCTCTACACGCGCGCCGGCCTCGAGGTCTCGGTGGCGGCGACGAAGACCTTCGTCTGCCAGGTCGCCGTGATGTACCTCCTCGGCCTGCGGATGGCCGAGCTGCGCGGGACGCTGGAGCCCGAGCGCATCGCGGAGATCCTGCGCGACCTCAAGCGCATCCCGCACTGCATCGAGGAGCTGCTGACCAGGATCGATCCCGAGGTCACGGCGATCGCCGACGCCCATTGGCGCAAGGAGTTCTTCCTCTACCTCGGGCGCCACGTCGGGCTGCCGGTCGCGCTGGAGGGCGCGCTCAAGCTCAAGGAGATCTCGTACATCTCGACCGACGCCTACGCGGCCGGCGAGATGAAGCACGGCCCGATCGCGCTGCTCGACCAGGACACGCCCGTGGTGACCGTCGCGACCGACTCGCCGGTCCTCGACAAGGTGGCCTCGAACATGCAGGAGGTCCGCGCGCGGGGCGCGCAGGTCATTGCCGTGGCCACCGAAGGCAACGAGCAGATCGCCGGGCACGCCGACCAGATCCTGCACGTCCCGCAGACGGATTGGATGCTCCAGCCGCTGCTGGCCGTCATCCCGCTGCAGCTGCTGGCCTACCGGATCGCCCGCCGCCGGGGGCTCAACGTCGACCAGCCGCGCAACCTGGCGAAGACCGTCACGGTCGAGTAGCCGGCCCTCGCGGATAGCCTGTCCTCCGTGGGCGTCGGCCTGGACCTGCTGGAGATCGACCGGATGGAGCGGGCGCTGGAGCGCCGCCCCGGGCTGGCCGAGCGCCTGTTCACCGAGCGCGAGCGCCTCTACGCGGCATCGCGTCCGCGGCCCGGCCAGCACCTCGCGGCGCGCTTCTGCGCCAAGGAGGCGGTCAGCAAGGCGCTGGCGATGGACGTCTTCCGCCCCCGCGAGGTGGAGGTCGTCGATACCGGCGGCGCGCCGGACGTCGCGCTGTACGGCGAGGTCGCCGCGCGCGCGGCCGCGCTGGGGGTGGAGGTGCGCCTGTCGCTGACGCACACCCGCACCACCGCCGGCGCCGTGGCGGTGCTCGTGTGAGCCTGCCCGCCTGGCTCGTCGGCCTGCCCGACGCTGAGCGCATGCGCGCTATCGACCGGTGGGCGATCGAGGAGGCCGGGGTGCCGTCGGCGGAGCTCATGGAGCGCGCGGGCGCAGGACTGGCGGCACTCGTGCAGGAGGTCGCCCCCGAGGGCGCCGTCGCCGTCGTCTGCGGCAAGGGCAACAACGGCGGCGACGGCTACGTGGCCGCGCGGCTGCTGCGCGAGGACGGGCGCGCGGTGGCGGTGCTCGCGCTCGCGCCGCCGGAGGAGCTCCGGGGCGACGCGCGCGCCAACGCCGAGCGCCTGCCCGGCGAGCCGCCCAAGCCGTTCGCCGCCTCGGGCCTCGACGGCGCGGCGGTGATCGTCGACGCGATCCTCGGCACCGGCTTCACCGGCGAGCCGCGCGGGAGCGCGCTGGAGGCGATCGACGCGATCAACGCGGCGGATGCCGCGGTGGTCGCCGCCGACGTGCCCAGCGGCGTCGACGCCTCGACTGGCGCCGCCGCCGGCGCCGCCGTGTGGGCGACCGCCACCGCGACCTTCGCCGCCGCCAAGCCCGGCCTGTGGATCAACCCCGGAAAGGCCCACGCGGGCCGGGTCGAGGTGGTCGACATCGGCATCCCGCCCGGCGCCCGCGTCGAGCCGCCCGACGTGGGGCTCATCGAGGACGACGCCCTGCTGGCGCTGCTGCCCTCCCGGCAGCCGGGCTGGACGAAGTTCACCAGCGGCCACGTGCTCGTGGCCGGCGGCTCGCGGGGGCTGACCGGTGCCCCGTGCCTGGCCGCCGAGGCCGCGCAGCGGGCCGGCGCGGGCTACGTGACCGCCTGCGTCCCCGGGTCGCTGGAGCAGATCTTCGAGGTCCGCCTCCTGGAGGTCATGACCATCGGGCTCCCCGACGACGGCGGCGCCCACGTGGCGCGAGGGGTCGACCCGGTGCTGCAGGCGGCCACGCGGGGCGGCTCGCTCGTCCTCGGCCCGGGGATCGGCAAGTCCGACGGCGCGTTCGCCTTCGCACGCGAGCTCGCCGCCCGCGCGGAGGTCGCGCTCGTCCTCGACGCGGATGGCCTCAACGCGCACGCCGGCAATCCCGAGGCCCTGGCCCCGCGCCGGGCCCCGACCGTGCTCACGCCCCACGCCGGCGAGCTCGGCAGGCTGCTCGGGGTCGACAGCGACGAGGTGGACGCCCGCCGCCTGGAGCACGCGCGCGCGGCCGCCCGCCGGACGCAGGCGATCGTCGTGCTCAAGGGCGACGACACGCTCGTGGCCGAGCCGGGGGGGACGGTCGCGGTCAGTCCCGGCGCCAGCGCCGGGCTGGCCACCGCTGGCACCGGCGACGTCCTGAGCGGCATCCTCGCCGCCGTGCTGTCGCGCAGGGTCGAGCCGTTCGCGGCCGCCTGCGCCGCCGTGCGGCTGCACGCGCTGGCCGGGATCCGTGCCGCGCATGAGCACGGCGTCGACTCGGTCATCGCGCGTGACGTCATCGAGGCGCTCCCCCCGGTGCGCGGCCGCGGGGGCGACGCGACCGGCCGGTAGGCTTCGCGTCGGTTCATGGCCTACACGGTGCGCGAGATCATGGAGGCCGACCCCATCAGGGTGGGCCCCGACGTCGACGTCCACACCGCCATCGAGCTGATGCGCGACAACGAGCTGCCCGGCCTCCCGGTGGTCAACGACGTGGGCCGGTGCGTGGGGATCGTCACGGAGTCCGACCTCGTGATCGTCGACGACGAGGGACGCGACCTGCATCTCCCGCACTACGTCCAGATCATGGGCGGCGTCATCTTCCTCGAGCCGCTGCGCGAGTTCGAGAGCCGGCTCAAGAAGGCGGTCGCTGCGAAGGTGCGGGACCTGATGACCCCGGATCCGATCACCGTCGAGCCGGACATGAGCATCGATGCGGCCGGCCGGGTGATCGTCGAGCGCGACCACAACCGCCTCCCGGTCGTCGAGCACGGCCTCCTCGTCGGCGTCCTCACGCGCGTCGACGTGCTCGAGGCGCTCACGCGCGGGGACTGAGCGCCGTGGCGGTGCGGGCGCTGGCGCGGATCAACGTCGCGGCGATCGAGCGCAACGTGATGCGGCTGCGGCGCGAGCTGAAGCCCGGGACGGAGCTCTGCGCTGTGGTCAAGGCCGACGGCTATGGCCACGGCGCGGTCGCGAGCGCGCGCGCGGCGCTGGCCGGCGGGGCGACGTGGCTCGCGGTGGCGGCCGCCGGGGAGGCCGCAGCGCTGCGCGCGGCCGGCATCGACGCCCGTCTGCTCGTCATGGGCGCGCTGAGCGCGGAGGAGCTGCTGGTCGCCCTCGACGCCGGGGCGGACGTCGTCGCGTGGCGCGAGGCGTTCGTGGCGGCGCTGGCGGCACACGGACGTCCCGCTCGAGTGCACGTCAAGCTCGATACGGGCATGGGCCGCCTGGGCACGCGCGACCCCCATGAGGCGACGCGGGTGGCCGAGGCCGTCGCCGCGGCGGACGGGCTCGAGCTGGCGGGGGCGATGACGCACTTCGCCACCGCCGACGAACGGGACGACGAGTTCTTCGACGAGCAGCTGGCGCGCTTCCGCGCCTGGGTCGACCCGCTGCGCGCGAGACATCCGGGCCTGATCGCCCACGCCGCCAACAGCGCCGCGGTGCTGCGCGATCCGGCGGCGCACTTCGACCTCGTCCGGTCCGGGATCGCCGTCTACGGGATGGATCCCTTCCATGAGGATCCCGCGCTGCACGACCTCGAGCCGGCGCTGGAGCTCTCGTCCTACGTGTGCGAGGCCAAGCCCTGCGCTCCGGGGCAGAGCACGGGCTACGGGCGCCGGTTCGTGGCGAGCGAGCCGACGGTCCTCGCCACGGTTCCGATCGGCTACGGCGACGGCGTGCGCCGCGCACTCACCAACGACGCCGACGTGCTGGTCGACGGTGCCCGGCGCCCGCTCGTGGGCACGGTCAGCATGGACAACATCACCCTTGACCTGGGAGCCGGCGGCGGCGGCGTGGAGCCGGGCGCGCGGGCCGTTCTCATCGGCGCCCAGGGCGGCGATCGCATCCTCGCCGAGGAGATCGCCCGGCGGCTGGGCACGATCAACTACGAGATCACCTGTGGGCTGACCGCCCGCGTGCCGCGCTCCTACCACCGGGACGGCGAGCCGCAGTG
Organism: Solirubrobacterales bacterium; assembly: GCA_025963905.1. Lineage (GTDB taxonomy): Bacteria > Actinomycetota > Thermoleophilia > Solirubrobacterales > Solirubrobacteraceae > JAOPZW01. The sequence goes on from JAOPZW010000512.1 coordinate 13,896, forward strand.
AGCGACGTGCTGACCGCCACCCGCCACACCCTCGCCGGCGAGCGCGCGTGGCTCGTGGGCGGCGCCGTGCGGGATCGCCTGCTCGGCCGGCCCGCGGCGCCCGACCTCGACGTCGTCGTCGACGGCGACGTCCGTGGCGCGGCGCGCGCGCTTGGGCGGGCCACCGGCGGCGCCGCCTTCGAGCTCTCCGGCGCCTTCGGGGCGTGGCGGGTGGTCGGTCCGGGTCAGGCGTGGCAGGTCGATCTCACGCCGCTGCAGGGCGGCTCGCTCGACGCCGATCTGGCCGCGCGCGACCTGACGGTCAACGCGATGGCCGAGCCCCTGGCCGGGGGCGAGATCGCCGATCCCCATCGCGGGCGCGAGGATCTCGCCCGGGGCGTGCTGCGGATGGTGTCGCCGGCGGCCTTCGGCGCCGATCCGCTACGGGTCCTGCGCGTCGCCCGGCTGGCCGTCGAGCTCGGCTTCGACCCCGACGCCGCGACGATGGACGCCGCGCGCCGGCACGCGCCGGCGATCGCCGATGTCGCCCACGAGCGCGTCTTCGCCGAGCTGCGCCGCCTCGTGGGGTCCGACGCCGCGGTCCGCGGCCTGGAGCTCATGGACGCACTGGCGCTCACGGCCCCGGTCCTGCCCGAGCTCGACGCGCTGCACGGGGTGCAGCAGAGCCGCTATCACCACCGCGACGTCCACGGGCACACGCTCGAGGTGCTGCAGGCGGCGATCGACTTGGAGCGCGATCCGGCCGCGGCGCTGGGGGAGGAGCACGCGCCCGCGGTCCGCGCGCTGCTCGCCGAGCCGCTCGCCGACGAGCTGACGCGGGGCGGGGCGCTGCGCTTCGGGGCGCTCCTGCACGACGCCGCCAAGCCGCAGACCCGCGTCGAGGTGGGGGAGGGTCGCGTGGGCTTCCCCGATCACGACCGCCAGGGCGCCGAGGTCGCTCGCGTCGCGCTGACGCGCCTGCGCACGAGCGAGCGCCTGCGCGCGCACGTCGCCGCGCTCGCTCGTCACCACCTCCGCCTGGGCTTCCTCGTCCACGACATGCCGCTCGACCGCCGCGCCATCCACCGCTACCTGACGGCCTGCGAGCCCGTCGCGGCCGACGTGACGCTGCTGTCGGTCGCCGATCGCCTGGCCACCCGCGGACGCAAGGCCGACGAGGCGATCGCGCGGCATCTCGAGCTCGCCCGCCAGTTGCTGGGCGAGGCGCTGGCCCGGCGCGCGCAGGGCCCGGCGCCGCCGCTCGTGCGCGGCGACGAGCTCTCCGCGGCGCTCGGGATCGAGCCGGGGCCGCAGCTGGGGCGCCTGCTGGCGCAGATCGACGAAGCACGCTTCGCGGGCGAGATCACCACCCCCGCCGATGCGCTCGCCCTCGCCCGCGAGCTGGCGTCGGCCGAACACGATGCGAGAGGAGCCGATCATGGCGAAGATCGCCGTCACCGGCGGTAGCGGCAAGGCTGGTCGCGGCATCGTCCGCGACCTGCTCGAACACGGTCACGACGTCCTCAACGTGGACCGGGTGCCGTCGGCCGAGTCGTATTCGCCCGACACGCCCGCGCCGTTCATGCCCGCCGACCTGACCGACTTCGGCCAGACCCTGGAGGCGCTGAGCGGCGGGGAGCGGATGCCGGGGATCGAGGCGGTCGTCCACCTCGCGGCGATTCCCTCGCCGGTCCACGCGACGCCCGACCAGGTCTTCCGCACGAACATCGTCAGCACGCACACCGTGTTCGCGGCTGCGGCGCGGCTCGGCCTCCGGCGCGTGGTGTGGGCGTCGAGCGAGACGACGCTGGGGCTGCCCTTCGATCGCCCGCCCGACTACGCGCCCGTCGACGAGGCGCACGTGTACCCCGAGTCCAGCTATGCGCTGTCGAAGGTGCTCGGCGAGGAGATGGCGCGGCAGTTCCACCGCTGGAGCGGCATCCCGTTCATCGGGTTGCGGTTCTCGAACGTGATGGTCCGCGAGGACTACGGGCAGTTCCCGTCGTTCTGGGACGACCCGCACCTGCGCAAGTGGAACCTGTGGGGCTACGTCGACGAGAGCCACGTGGCGCAGAGCGTGCGGCTCGCCCTGGACGCCGACATCGCGGGCGCGGAGAGCTTCGTCATCGCCGCCGCCGACACGGTCATGCGGCGTCCCAGCCGTGAGCTGATGGCCGAGGTGTACCCCCAGGTGCCGCTCGCCGGCGAGGTGACCGGAACCGAGACGCTGCTGAGCATCGACAAGGCCCGCCGCTTGCTGGGCTACGCGCCAGAGTTCACGTGGCGCGAGCTCTTCTGAGTCAGACGATCGCCTCGCGGCGCGAGGCGATGTAGCGCAGCGCGTCGTCGCGGTTGACGAACGAGGCGGCGCGCAGGAGCAGGTCGTCGCGGAACTCGGCGACCCAGGCGACGTCTGCGTCGATCGCCTTCTCGCCGCCGTAGTCGAAGGCGGTCAACCGTCCGAACGCGATGACGCAGTCGTCGGCCACCTCGCGCATGTCCTCGTAGACGATCGTCATGCTCTGCCACGCACGGCGCTGGTACTCGAGCCAGCGATCGAGGTCCTCGGGCCCGCGAAAGACCTCGCCGCCGAGGCTCGGGCGCCATTCGACCTCCGGATGCAGCGCGACGGCAAGGTCACGCATGCGGCCCTGGGTGAAGGCGTCCCAGACGTTGCGGAAGAGCTCGGCGGCGGTCATGGAGTCCCGCCCAGTATCGGTCACCGCGGAGGGCCGCTGGACCACCATCCGCGCGTTTGCACAGCTTTGCGCTACGCCGCGGTCGCCGCTGGGGCCGCGAGCCTGCGCACGACGGCCTCGCACAGCGTCACGGCATCCGTCACGGTCGAGTAATCGACGTTGCCGGCGGTGTCCGTCGGCCAGTGGTAGTTGTCCGGCAGCTTGTAGCGGTTGACCGAGCCGAGCATGACGGTCGGATAGCCGCGCCTGAGGGCGATCAGCCCGTCGGTGGCGTTGCGGAAGCGCAGCCCGCGGCGCAGGCGCACGCCGGCGCTCGCCGCGCAGCGGTCCACGAGGTCCTTGAACGCGGCGGGGTACTCGCGCATCCACAGCATCCCCTCGCCCTCGAGCTGGATGAGCTCCGGCGAGCCGACCGTGTCGATGCACACGACGTGCGTGCGGTCGACCGGGAGGGAGGCGAAGTGGCGCCGCGCGAAGCCCTGCATGCCCTCCATGAACGACTCCTCCGAGCCGGTGGAGACGAGCAGGACGCGCAGACCCTCGACGGGCGCCTCGCGCAGGCGCCGCGCGACGCCGATCAGCGTCGCCACCCCGCTGAGGTTGTCGTTGGCGCCGGGAACGGTCGAGCGCGAGCCGATCTCGGCGAACGTCGCGGCGGCGCCGAGCGAGACCACCGCGCCGGCCCGGCGCAGGGACCGCAGCCCGGTGAGGCCAGCGAGCGCGACGAGCAGCGGGCCGCCGATGACCGGGAACATGACGGGCGGCGTCGTGTCGGTCTTCTCCAGCAGCGCCGGCCAGCGGTCGCCGATGAACTCGCTGACGTGGGGCGCGAACAGCAGGCTCCAGTGCGCCGCGTCGTGGTGGGCGACGAGCACGACGGTGCGCTCGCCGGCCGGGTCGCCCGTCTCGGCGACGACGTTCCAGGTGGCCCGCGACGGCAGGAAGCGCCGGCGAAACCACTGCGGGCCGCCGCTGACGTCGTCGGCGATGCCGGCGGCCGCAAGGGCTCCCAGGGCCGCCATCGCCGCCCGGCGGCCGGTCAGCGCGCCGATGCCGGCGGCCGCGCACAGCAGGCCCAGCGGCCACCAGTACGTTCCGTGGGCGCGCTCCTGGTCGATGCGCGGCGTGCACCCCTCCTCGCGCAGGCGCTGGGCGATCCAGTCCGCCGCCCGCCGCTCGCCCTCGGACGCCGAGGCGCGCTCGAAGGAGGCCAGGTGCCGCACGACCGCCTCGAGGTCGGCGGTCAGATCGGCCGGCGGGCGCGTGGTGGCGGAGGGGGGCACGGGCACGCCGCCGCAGGCTACCAGCGGTCAGGGAGCGGCCGAGCCCATCGAGACGATTAGGGTTCGCACCATGGCCGACACCGATCCCAACTGCATCTTCTGCAAGGTCGTCAGCGGCGAGCTGCCCGCGACGATCGTCGCCGAGGACGAGCGCACGCTCGCATTCATGGACATCAACCCCGCGACGCGCGGCCACGCGCTGGTCATCCCGCGCGCGCACACCGCCGATCTGCACGCCATCGGGGCCGAGGACCTGCAGGCGTGTGCCCTCGCTGCCCAGCGGCTCGCCGGCCGCGCCATGGAGCGCCTGGACGCCGATGGGGTCAACGTCCTCAACGCGGCCGGCTCGGCCGCATGGCAGACGGTGTTCCATTTCCACCTGCACGTCATCCCGCGTTACGAGGGCGATCCCCTGCGCCTGCCGTGGGTCCCGGGTCCGGGCGACCCCGGCGAGATCAAGGCCGCCGCGGACGCTCTGAAGGACCGGGCGTGAGCGCGGGGCCGGTCCGCCTCGAGCGCGAGGCGGCCCTGGCGGTACTGACGCTCGCCGCCCCGCCGTTGAACCTCTTCGACGACGCGATGATCGCCGGCGTGCGCGCCGCGATCGACGACGTCGTCGCCGATCATCCTCGCGGGCTGCTCATCCGAGCCGAGGGCCGCGTCGTCAGCGGCGGGGTGAACGTCAACCTCTTCGACGGCCTCACCCCACAGGATGCCGGACGGCTGTGGACCGACCTGCTGGCGATGATCCACACCGTCGAGGAGCTGCCGTTCCCGACGGTGTTCGCCGCTCACGGGCTGTGCCTGACGGCCGCGTTCGAGCTCTCCCTGGCATGCGACCTGCTCGTCGCGGCCGCGTCGGCGAAGTTCGGCCTCGTCGAGACGGTCGTGGGCCTCACACCGGCGATGGGCGGGACGCAGCGCCTGGCCGAGCGCGCCGGACCGGCGCGGGCGCGCGAGCTCGTCATGACCGGCGAGCTCTACGACGCCGCCACCCTGGAGGGCTGGAACGTCGTGAACCGGGTCCTTCCCGACGAGGGCTTCGACGAGGCGGCGCGGGCCTTCGCCCGGCGGCTGGCGGAGGGGCCGACCCTCGCCCACGCCGCGACGAAGGCCCTTGTCCGCGCGCAGGTTGAGGGCGGCGCGCGGGCCGCGGACGCGCGCGTGCCGGAGATCGCCGGCGGCCTGTTCGCCACCGAGGACCTCAAGGCCGCGGTGCGCTCGTTCCTGGAGCACGGGCCGGGCAAGGCCACCTACGAGGGTCGCTGAGCCGGTCGGCTCCCGTCGTCGCGCGGTGGGGGATGGGCGGCGGCTTGCAGCGGCGATTCCGGGTGGCCGATTTGGTCATGATCCCGCCGTGCGCGCACATGCGGATCAGCCGCGCAGGGGTCGCCGCGGAGCCGTCCTGGCGGCCGCTGGGACCACCGTCGTCGCAGCGTTGGCGGCGACGGCGTTCGGCGCCACGACGAGCGGGCCGGTGGCCGTGAGCGACGCCGCGGGCGACGCCCGCCCCGGCGGCCCCGACCTGACGCGCGTGCAGCTCGGGCTCGCGCCCGACGGGCACCTGCGCGCCGCCCTGACGCTGACCGCGCCGGTCCGGGCGAAGGACCTGCTCTCGGCGCACGGGCAGCCGGGCTCCATCTGCCTGCGGCTCTGGACGACCGGAACGCCGGGGGAGGCTGCCGCGGACCGGCTCGTGTGCATCACCGCCGATCCCGAGGGCCGCCACCTGCGCGCCGCCGTGCTCGACGAAGGCCCCGACGGGCTTCCGCGCCGCGTCGGCGCGGCCTCGCTCGCACGCGTGAGCGAGCGGGCGATCGCGGTGCGCTTCTCGCAGAGCGCCGTCGGTCGGCCGGACCGCGTGCGCTTCGAGGGCGAGGCGACGAAGCCGGGCTGCGCCGGCACCAGCTGCGTCGACACCGCCCCCGACGCCCCCGCCACCGGCCTCTTGGTCCTGCGTGGGCCCTGAACGGCAACGAGGAGTCACGCCGGGGGCGGCGAAACACCCCAGCACTCTCTGGTGTTGAATGGCAGTGATGCGACGACTTCCCCTACTCGCGGCCGCCTGCGCCATGTGCGCGGCGTTCGCGGTGCCGACGTTCGCCTTCGCGACCCAGGCGCAGATCGGCCAGGCGGGCGCTGACGCCGCCCCGGCGTGCCCGAAGACGCCCTGCCTGGTCGTGAGCCGGACCACCGGCTACCAGGCGAAGGTCGGCACCACCCGCGGCCTCATGACGGTGCCGCAGGACGGGCGGATCGTCGCCTGGAAGATCTCGCTGGGAAAGCCCGGCACGAAGCAGATCGCGTTCTTCGACAGCAAGCTCGGCGGCGAGGCGACCGCGCAGATCACCATCATCCGCCCGGGCGGCAAGCTGCGCTCGCGCGTCATGGCCCAGGGTGAGCCGCAGAAGCTCAGCCCGTACTTCGGAACCACGGTCGAGTTCCCGCTCCAGCAGACGATCGCCGTCAAGAAGGGCTGGATCGTGGCCCTGACCGTGCCGACCTGGGCGCCCGCACTCGCCGACGGCCTCGGCTCGGACACGTCCTGGCGCGCCGCGCGCGGGAAGGGCGCGTGCGAGGACACGCAGGCGCAGACCGCGCAGACCCAGCCGCAGCAGCTCGCGCAGTACTACTGCCTGTACAAGGCGCGCCTCACGTACTCGGCGACGCTGGTCTCGACGCCTTAGCCTGGATCGACCGATCATCGTGGATGAATCCCTGTCGTGGGCGCGGTCCAGGGTCGATCGGCGGCGCACCCACAGGGTGGTCCCTTTGGAAGCCGCCGATCGGCGCTGGGCCGTGATCCACGACTGGGATTCGCCGCGAGAATCGGTGGACCCAGGCTTAGAGGTCAGTCGATACGGAAGACCCGGCGGGGGTCAGTTGCCCGGGCAGGCGCCCGGGTTGTCCTGGCAGAACTTGTTGAACTGGCCGGGCGACGTGCCGCCGGTGGAGCCGCCGGTGGTCGTTCCCGTCTGACCGCCCGTGGTGTTCGTGGGCTGGGTGGTCGTCGTGGTGCTCGTGGTGTTGGTGGGCTGGGTGGTCGTCGCGGCGCCGGTCGTCCCCGTCGCGGTGGAGCTGGGTGTGGTGCTCGTCGACGTGGTCCCCGTGGTCCCCGTCGTCCCCGTGGTCCCTGTGGTGTCGGTGCTCGACGTCGTGGCGGTCTGGTCCGTCGAGGTTCCGGCGAGCGCGTCGGAGCCGGCCGGCGCGGTCAGGTCCGGGGTCGACTTGGGCACGACGTCCCCGGCGGCGCTGGTGCCCCCGCACGCGGCCAGCCCGAAGCCGGCGGAGAACACGAGCGCCGTCGCAAGCAGTACAAGCACGCGGGCACGCATCGCCAGAGCGTAGAACGTGGTCAGGACGCCGCGATCGGCGTCATGCGGCGGCCGCAGGTGGGGCAGTCGTTGAGGTCGCGCTGGGCGAGCTGGTCGCACCAGTTGCAGAACCGCAGGTTCTCGACCGCCCACGGAAGCCGCGAGGGACTCGGGGCGAGCGGCAGGACCCGGCCCAGGACCTCGAGCTGCTCGCCCGTGTCGCGGTCCGTGTACACCTTGCCGGGCTCGGCCTCGATCAGGATCTCGCGGCCCGTCGAGGGCGTGCGCAGTCGGTACAGCTGTCCACCGGCCATGATGGGTGGGACTGTAGCTGGATGAGCTGTGCCGCGACCCCGCGACGTGGGTCGAACGGTCTCGCGGCGCCCACGATCCCCCGCCCACGCCACGCGGCCGCGGCACAACTCATCTAGTCTCGCCCGCGATGCGGGTCCTCGTGTTCCACGGCTACCTCCTGCACGGCACGGGATCCAACGTCTACAACGCCCGGCTGTGCGCGGCCCTGGCGCGCCAAGGGCACACGGTGGATCTGCTGTCCCAGGAGCGCCATCCCGAGACGCTCGGCTTCGTCGGCGCCTACGGCACGTGGGAGGCGGGCGAGCCGCGCGTGAGCCCCGGGGCCGCCGGCGCGCGGGTGACGGCGTGGCGCCCCGACATCGGCGCCCTGCTGCCGGTCTACGTCGCGGATCGCTACGAGGGTCTCGAGGCGCGGCCTTATCCGGACTGCACAGACGCGGAGATCGAGGCCTACATCGCCGCCAATGTCACCGCCGTGCGCGATGTCGTCGCGCGGGCCCGACCGGACGTGGCGCTCGCCAACCACCTGATCATGGGACCGCTGATCCTGGCACGGGCGCTGGGCGGGGAGGTGCCCTACGCGGTCAAGATCCACGGCAGCGCCCTGGAGTACGCCGTCAAGCCCCATCCGAAGCGGTTCGTGCCCTTCGCCGCCGAGGGCCTGTCCCAGGCGCGCACCGTGCTCGTCGGCTCGCGGCACACCGCCGAGAGCCTGTGGACGGTGATGGCCGACGACGATCTGCCCGCGCGCACGCGGCTGGGGCCCCCCGGGGTCGCCGTCGAGGAGTTCCGTCCCCGCCCGCGGCGGCGGGCCGCCGCGGAGGTCCGCGAGCTCGCCGCGCGCCTGCAGGCAGCGGAGGCGGACGCGCGGGGGCCGTCGGATTCGGCGTTCGCGCGCGACGAGGGCGTGGCAGGACGTTCGCTGGAGCGCCTGGACCTCGAGCGCGACCGCCACGTGCTGTTCGTGGGGAAGCTCATCGTCTCCAAGGGCGCGGACCTGCTGGCGGCTGCCTGGCCCCTGGTGCTCGATCGCGTCCCCGAGGCGCGCCTCGTGGTGGTGGGCTTCGGCGGCTGGCGCGAGGCGTTCGAGCGCCTGGTCGCCGCCCTGGCCGCCGGCGACCTCGGCGGCGCCCGCGAGATCGCCCGCGCCGGGCGCGCGGCGGAGGGCGGACCGCCGGCCCCGCTGGGGCATCTGCTCGCCTTCCTGGACTCGCTGGAGGGCGACGAGGCCGTCGCCTATTCGGCGTCCGCCGCCTGGCTCGGCGACCGCCTCGTGTTGACGGGGCGCCTCGACCACGACGAGCTGGCGCCCCTGCTCGCCGCCGCCGAGGCGCAGGTCGTGCCGAGCACCTTCCCCGAGGCGTATGGGATGGTCGCCGCCGAGGCGGCGGCCTGCGGGGCCCTGCCGATCTCCGCGGGGCACTCCGGCCTGGCCGAGGTGGCCGCCGTGCTCGCGCCCGCGGTGCCTGCCGCGGCACGCGGCTGGCTGACGTTTCCCGTCGACGACGGGGCCGTCCGCGCGATCGCCGACCGCGTGGTGGCCTGGCTGCAGGCGCCCGAGGATCTGCGCGCGGCGACGCGCGACGCGCTCGTCGCCGTAGCGCGCGAACGCTTCTCGTGGGAGGGCGTCGCCGAGGGCGTGATCGCCGCCGCATCCGGTCGGGCGCAGGACCTCCCGAGACCGGTCTGACGCGGACCTGGCGATAGGCACGCAACGGTCCGCACGAGCGGTTAGAGTTCCGCGCGCCGATGCCGTCCGTCCTCTCCAGCAAGGGTCTGCGTGCGGCGCTCACGGGCACGATCGTCGTCGCCTCGGGCGCCCTCCTGAGCGCCTGCGCGGCGACCCAGGACTC
>JAOPZW010000012.1 GCA_025963905.1 Solirubrobacterales bacterium
GCCTGGGAGCAGGGCAGGACGGAAGCGATCCTCCACCGCAGCGGGCTGGCGTGGACGGTGCTGCGGTTCGGAAGCTTCGCCGAGCTGCAGCTTCCGCCCGCCGCGACGGCGGTCAAGAACCACCGGCTGATCACGAACGGCGGCGACGGGCGCATCGTCCCCGTCTCGCGCCGGGACTGCGCCGAGGCGGCCGCCGTCACGCTCACGACCGACGGCCACACCGGCAAGACCTACGACATCACCGGGCCCCAGGCTCTGTCCCCGAGCGACCTGGCCGGAATCTACGCCGACCTGAGCGGACAACCGGTGAAGGTGCTCCAACTCACCGACACGCTGCTCATCTGGGTCCTCGTCGGCATCGGCACGCCCATGCCGATCGCGTGGAGCATCGCAGCGTTCGGCCGGTCCGTCCGGCAGGGATACCTCGGCGTGGTCGACCCGGCCTTCGAGCGTCTCACCGGGCGCCCGCCGGTGGCGCTGCCGGACGTCCTCCTCGCCCATCGCGCAGACCTGCTGACCGGAGCGTCGGAACCCCCGAGACGACCTCGGCGACGACGCGCCCACGCCGTTCGGCGGATGGGATGGCCGGCGACGGCGTCCATCGCAGCGGTCTCGCCCGGCCCGGAAGGGCCGCTGAGCACGCGCCGGCAGGCCGAACCACCGCGTGGTCTGGGATAGCGGTTCGCCATCTCGACTACGGTGGTCGGCGTGCACGACCCGCACGGGCAGGCTCATTGGGACGCCCGCTACTCGTCGCGCGAGCAGATCTGGAGCGGCGAGCCGAACCGCCAGCTCGTCGCGGAGGCGGCCTCGCTGCCGCCCGCCCGCGCGCTCGACGCCGGCAGCGGGGAAGGCGCCGACGCGCTGTGGCTCGCCGATCGCGGCTGGCGGGTGACCGCGGTCGACGTCTCCCCTGTCGCGCTCGCGCGTGCCGCCGCGCGCGCGGCCGAGCACGGCGACGGCGTCGCAAGCCGGGTCACCTGGGAGCACGCCGACGTCCGGACATGGTCGCCGCCGCTCGCGGCGTACGACCTGGTCTCCGCGCAGTTCCTCCATCCCGCGCCGGACGTCCGGCCGCAGGTCGTCCGCCGGCTCGCGGCGGCCGTCGCGCCCGGCGGGGCGCTCCTGTACGTCGGGCACGATCCGTCCGACCTCGGGGTCGTCCCGCGTGGCCATCCCGAGATCCTGGCGGCCGTGTCCGAGATCGCCCAGCTCCTCGACGACGACGTGTGGGACGTCGAGGTCGCCGAGGCGCGCCCGCGTCCCGGCACGCACACGGACGGCCGGGCGGTGACCCTCCACGACGCCGTCGTCCGTGCGCGGCGGCGCCTCTAGCGTCCCCGGGGCGCTAACCCCCCGCGAACAGCCGGCGCACCACGGCAACCGCCGGCTTCGCGCGCCCGCCGTAGGTGAACAGGCCCTTCTCGTTGAGCCCGCGCACGAGGTCGATGTGCGGCACCTGGCGGCGGATCGACCCGCCGGCGAACGAGGGCGCGAGCGCGAAGTCCTGGAGGTTCCACACGAGCATGCCGGTGATGCGCGGGTCGGCGCGGTAGAGGCCGATGTGGCGGGCCAGCAGGCGTGACTGGAACGCCAGCCCGCCCGGCGCCCATGGAGCGTTGAGCGCATTGGCCTCGGCGCCGAACTCGGAGACGGCCAGGATCTTCGACGGGAACACCGCCTCGAGCCGGGCGAGCCAGTCGCGGATCGCCGCCGAGACCGCGGGGCCGGGCGCGAAGGTGTCCTGGTACCAGCCGTCGTAGTTCGTGGCGCCGACCGCATCGACGTGGCGGTACATGAGCCCTGCCACCGCCGGAAGATGCGTCCCCCAGACGTCGACCGCGACGAGGCGCCCGGGGTCCAGCCGGTGCAGCGCCTGCGCCATCGTGTCGACGTACTCCGCCTGGCCGCCGGGGTGGCCGTTGCCGGCCACCTCGTTGGCGAGGTTCCAGGCGATGATGCTCGGGTGCATCCGCGCCTGCAGGACATTGAGCTGCACGCGCCGGCGGGCGCGTGTGCGCAGCGCCGGGGTGTTCGACGTCCAGGCGCCGGGCGCGTCGACCGGACCGACGCCCTGCCACACGAGGATGCCGGCGGCGTCCAGGCGCTCCAGCAGCGCCGGGTTGAGGGGATGCTGCGAGCGCGTCGCGTTCGCGCCGATGGCCTTCAGCCGCGAGACGATCGCGTCCATGTCGGCGGCGGTCAGCGCGTCGCCCCGCCCGGGCGCGTCCTCCTGCAGCGACGCGCCGTGCAGGCGCACGGGGCGCCCGTTGAGCAGGAGTTGCCCGGCGCGCTGGCGCAGCTCGCGCAGCCCGACCTGGCCGCTCCAGCCCGACACGCCGGGCGCCTCCAGCTCCAGGTCGTACAGCGCCGGCCGACCGGGCGCCCACAGCGCGGCGTGCGGGATGGGCACCGTCGCCTGCACGCGCGCCGACCCGCCCGGCGCCAGTGACACCGGCGCGAACCGCACCGTGGTCAGCGCCCCGTCGTGGGCCAGGACGCCGCTCACGCCCAACCGGCGCGCCGCGCCGCGGTTGCGCACTTCGACGCTCACGGTGACGAGCGCGGTGGTGCCGCGCAGCCGGGTCGTCAGCGCCGGGTCATCCAGCTCGGCGGCGCCCAGCGGCCGGATCGTGACCTCCCGGTTGATGCCGCCGAAGTTGAACCAGGTGCGGTGCCAGGCGTCGGCCTTCATCGCCTGTGGGTCGCGCCAGTCCGCGCGCACCACGAGGGTGTGGCCGCCGGCGCCCAGGCGCACGCGGGCCTCGAAGGGCAGGTACGTCCCGGTGTGACGCGCGACCGGCCGCCCGTCGACCCACACGCTCGCGCGGTGGTTGACGGACTCGAAGCGGATCGCATAGTCGCCGGCGCGGCGGACCACGAGCGCCGTGCGGTACCAGGCGACGCTGCCGGCAAAGCTCACCGCGCCCCGGGGACCGCGCACCGAGCGCGCGTTGGGCGAGAACGGCACGTCGACGAGGCGCCCGGTGAAGCCACCGCGCGACCATCCCAGCGCCGCACCCCGGCCGGCACGATCGCCGCGCACCGTCCACGGGCCGCGCAGGGCGACGCGCCCGTCGGGACCCGACTCCGCGACGGGCGGCGGCCCGTCGACCGCGGCCGGCACCGGGCCACGGCCGGCGCCCGACTCGCCTGCCCCCCACGGCGCCAGGGCGAGCACCGGAAGCGTGAGCGCCGCCGCGAGGACGGCGAGGACGAGCAGGTGCCGGCTCATCAGTCGTCGACGACCGCGACCACGCGCGCCGGGCCGGCGCTGGCGCCCATGATGCGTAGGGGAAAGCAACTCACACGGAACCCAACCGCCGGAAGAGCCCCGAGGTTGCACAGGCGCTCGATCTGCGAGTACGCCAAGCCGGCCTGGTGGGCGGCCCAGAACACGCCCGCCTCGTCACGGGCGATTGCGTCCTGGGCCTGCAGGTGCAGCGGCGCGTCCCATCCCCAGGCGTCGATGCCCATGACGCGCACGCCGCGGTCGTACAGCCACCGCGTCGCCTCCGCGGTGACGCCGCAGCCACGCGCCATGTAGTCCGGCTCGTCGAGGAACGCGTCGCGCCCCGTGCGCACGAGCACGATGTCGAGCGGCTGCAGCCGATGGCCGACGCGGGCCAGCTCGGCCTCGGCCTCGGCGGCGGTCATCGGGTCGCCGTCGGCCTTGCCGGTCATGTCGAGCACGACGCCGGGCGCGAAGAACCACTCGAGCGGCAGCTCGTCGATCGTCTGGGCGCGCTCGCCGCCGATCGT
>JAOPZW010000019.1 GCA_025963905.1 Solirubrobacterales bacterium
CGGGGCCTCGTCCGGCGCAGCGGCGGGCGGCGGCGTGGCCGCCGGCGCGGGCGCTGCCTCCGGTGGCGGCGCCGTCGTGGTGGGCGGCGGAGCCGCCGCGGCAAAGGTCGCCGCGATCGTGTGCTGCGCCGCCGTGGTCGGCGGCGGTGCCGCCGAGGTGAGCCGCGAGATCCAGGCGCCGTCCCGCCCGCGGGTGCACCACGCGGCGGCGCGGAGCGCGGCAGCCGCGCACGCGCCCGTCCTGCTGCGCCGCGAGACCACCGCGACGTTCGCCGCGCCCGCCGTCCCCGCCGCACGGACGGACGCCGCCGGCGCGCCGGTTGCGGCGGTCCAGCCGACCGCCCAGGCGGGCAACGAGCCCGCCCCGGCGGCGGCGCATCCGGGTGACGGATCCACGGCGGCGCCCACCGCCGACGAGCTTCGCACCGGGGGACTGAGCGCGCCTCCCGAGAGCACGACGGCGAGCGGAGGCGCGGCGCCCACCGACCCGGCCGCCGCGGCCGTCACCGGCCAGCCGACCCCCGCCGGGTCCGGCGCCACGAGCCAGCAGCCGCCCGTTGCCGGGACGAGCGCGAGCAACCCGGCCGGCACGAACGGCACGGGCAGCACGGGCAGCACGACCGGCCCCAGCGGAGCGACGACGCCCGACGGCCCCGCCACCGTGGCCCAGGGCGCGTCGGCGGATTCGCCACCGGAGCACTGACCGCGACCGCAGGTATCGTCGCGCGCGCCATCGAGCGCTACCTCGCCACCCTCGAGCACGAAGAGCTCCTCGTCCGTCGCGGCCGGCGGTCGGGGCTGTTCACGATGGTCGCCGTGCACTCGACCGTCCGCGGGCCGGCGCTCGGCGGCTGTCGCATGTGGAGCTACGACGACAGCCGTGCGGCCATGCGCGACGCGCTGCGCCTGTCGCGCGCGATGACCCACAAGTCGGCGGTCGCGAACCTGCCGCTGGGTGGCGGCAAGGGCGTCATCGTCCTGCCGCCCGGCGCCCGCCTCGACGCGCGGGCCCGTCGCGACGCGCTGCTCGACTTCGCCGAGACGGTCGATCGCCTACAGGGGAGCTACATCACCGCCGAGGACGTGGGCACGTCGGCGCGCGACATGACCATCATCGCCGAGGGCACCCGCCACGTCACCGGCCTGGCGCGGGCACAGGGCGGATCGGGCGACCCGAGCCCGTCCACCGCGCTGGGCGTCGAGGCCGCGATCCTCGCCACGTGCGAGCGCGTGTTCGGCGATCGGTCCCTCGCGGGGCGCTCCGTCGCCGTGGTGGGGCTGGGCCACGTCGGCCTGCGGGTGGCCCGGCTCCTGGCGCGCCGGAGGGCCAAGCTCGTCGTGACCGACATCGATCGCGGCAAGCGCGCGGAGGCCGAGAAGCTCGGCGCCCGCTGGACGACCCCCGAGAAGGCCATGACGGCCGCAGTCGACGTGCTCGTGCCGTGCGCGCTGGGCGGGGTGCTCGACCACCACTCGGTGCCGGGCATCCAGGCGCCCGCCATCGCCGGGGCGGCCAACAACCAGCTCGCCGACGAGGCGATCGCCGACCTCCTCGCGGCCCGCGGGATCCTGTGGGCCCCCGACTTCGTCGCCAACGCGGGCGGCATCATCAACATCGCCGTCGAGCTCGAGCCCTCCGGCTACGACCCGGCGCGCGCGAAGGAGCGCGTGCGCGGCATCGGCGACACGCTGCGCGGGATCTACGACGACGCGGCAGCCGGCGCGATGACCCCGTTGACCGCGGCCATGGAGCTCGCTCGCAAGCGGCTGGCCGCCGCGTCGGCGTAGCGCCCCGCGAGCCACACGGCGTCCTGGCCGGCCGGCACGCGGATCGCGTCGCCTCGGGCGGCGAGCTCGATGAGCGCGTCCTCTGCGGCGGCGGGATCGGCGGCGTCGTTGCCGGACCGCAGGATGGCGGCGACCTCGGCGGTGACCAGGCCGAAGGGCTCGGCCTCCAGCGCCTCGAGGGGATCGGCCGGGGCCGGCCGGCGCTCGAGCGTCGGATCGAGGTTGGCCAGGAGCACGTCGTAGGCCTCAACCGGCTGGAAGCCCCCGGCCTCGAGGCGGCGGTCCCCGAGCTCGAAGATCAGCGACGGGGCGGTGTAGCGGACGGGGCCGTCGCTGCGCGCGGCCTTGCCCTGGAACTCCGTCGGCCCGCCCTCCGCGGTCCGTGCCTCCGCGCGATCGGCCTCATACGCCGCGAGGACGGCCGGATCCTCGATGCGCCGGACGGTCGCCTCGGCGTCGAGCCCGTCGATGCCGCGCAGCGCGGTGACCAGGTCGTCGTCGTCGTCGAGGACGAGGGTCGTCGTGAACTGGGCGAGCTGCAGCGCGCGGAAGGCGGCGTCGCCGAGCTCCGGCGACTGCTGCCGCGCGGCGACGATGGCCCGGCAGGCGCGCGAGGTCGCCGCCACCCGGCGCTTCGGCTGCGTGGCGAACGGCATCCCGAACCGGCGGAAGCTCCGATACCCGCGCGCCGCGCCCAGCGGGGTGTAGCCGCGATCGATGTACTGCTGCGCGCTCTCGGTGAGGCCGATGAGCACGAGGCGCCAGTCGAGCTGATCGCCGTAGCGCCAGCGCAGCGTCGCAAGCGCGGGCCCAGCGGACCACGCCCAGGGGCATCCGGGATCTGAGAAGTGGGTGACCGAGATTCGTTGCACGAGCAACATTTTACATACCGGCGATCCCGGTCCGAGCCCGATGCGAACGACCTGGGCGCCAGATGCACGAATGCCGTGCAGATCGCGCCCGAACCGGCCCCGCCGCGCCGCCTACAGCCCGAGGCTCGGGCGCTCGACGCCGTCCGGCAGCCGTCCGTCCTCCTCGAGCTTGTCAAGATGGGCGGCGAGGGTCACCGTGGCCGCGGGCCGGAGGACCGCGGGCACGTCGGCCCAGGCGCGGTCCAGCAGCTCGTCGACCGTGCGCAGCCCCGCGTCCAGCGCCGCGACGAGCCGGCGCTCACGGTCGCGGCGGTGCGCGAGGTATTCGGCCAGCTTGGCGGGCGGATCCTCGACCAGCGGCCCGTGACCCGGGCAGATCACCACGAGATCCAGCGCTGCCAGGCGCTCGAGCGCGGAGAGATAGCCGGCCAGGGCGCCGGGATCGGGGAACACGAACACGCTGCCCTGCCCCAGCACGGCATCGCCGCTGAACAGGGCACGGCCTGCGACGAAGGCGAGATGGTCGGGCGCGTGGCCCGGGGTCGCGATCGCCCGCAGCGGCCCGAAGCGGTCGCCGTCGCCCAGGACGACGTCGCCGAGGAAGCGCGCCGCCCCCACCGACGGCCCGCCCGCGCGCCCGCGGAGCTCCGCCACTGCGCCGGCGTGGTCGGCGTGGTCGTGGGTCAGCGCGATGCCGCCGATGCCGCCGCGATCGCGCGCGTCGGCGAGCACGCGCTCGACGTGGTCCGGCATCGCCGGACCGGGATCGACGACCCAGCACGGATCGCGCCCCACCAGCCACGTATTCGTGCCGCTGAGGGTGAATGGGCCCGGGTTGTCCGCCCGCACGAGGGCGATGTCGTGATCGGCGAGGGCCTCCACGTCAGGCGAGGCTAGTCGTTCTCCCTCTCGGGCCATTCCGTCACGAACTGCGGGGCGTGATGGATCGCCGTGAGCCGGAGGCGCCCCGCGCCACGGCAAAAGCCGCTGTTTGCGTTCGATTTCCGACGCGATCCTCGCGGTCCCCGAGCCCGACCGGCAGCATTCCCCCATGGCACGCCCTGACCGTCTCAGTGCGCTGGACTCGGCGTTCCTCGACCTCGACACGCCCGCAGCCCCGCTCCACGTCGGCTGGACGCTGCGACTCGACGGCGATGCGCCGACGCTCGCCGCGCTGCGCCGCCACATCGACGGCCGCCTCGACGGGCTGCCGCGCTTCCGCCGGCGGGTCGTGCGCCCGGCGCTCGGCTTCGGAGACCCCTACTGGGTTGACGACGCGTCGTTCGACATCGCCCGTCATGTCCAGGCCCTGACCCTGGCCCCGCCCGCGGGGCCGGGCGAGCTGCGCGAGCTCGTGGGCGCGCTGCTGTCGCGCCCGCTCGACCCGCTGCGGCCCCTCTGGCGCATGGTGCTCATCGACGGGCTCGCCGGCGGGGGCTTCGCGCTCGCCGGCCAGGTTCATCACGCGCTCGTCGACGGCATCGCCGCGGTCGAGGTGGGGATGCTGCTCTTCGACGGTCCCATGAGCGCGATGCCCGAGCGCTGGGCGCCGCAGCCCGCGCCGTCTCCGGTCGCCGCCGCGGGCGCGGCGGCGCGCGACCGGGTGGACCGCGTGCTGCGCGGAGCGCGGGCGGCCGCAAGGTCGCTGGCCCACGCCGACGCGGACACCGTGCGCGCCGGCGCGGACGTCGTGCGCGACGCGCGCGAGGCCCTGAGCGCGATCAGCGGGCCCGCGCCGGCGACCGCCCTCAATCACACCGCCGGACCCGAGCGGCTCGTCGCCTTCGCCGAGGCCTCGTTCGACGGCGTGCGCGAGGCCGGGCGCCGCCACGGCGCCACGGTCAACGACGTGCTCCTCGCCGCTTCGGCGATGGCGCTCGGGCGCGCGCTGCGCCGCCGCGGCGAGCACCACGGGGCGATCAAGGCGCTCGTGCCCGTGAATGTCCGCGGCGACACGGACGCCGGCGCGCTGGGCAACCGCGTCTCGTTCCTCACAGCCGACCTGCCGGTCGACGAGACCGACCCCGTCGTGGTGCTGCGCCGCGTGCGCGCGCAGACGCGGGCGCGCAAGGCGGCCGGCCATGGTGGCCTCGACGCGCTCGTCCAAGCCGCCGAGCTGCTGCCTGCGAACGCGCGGAAGGTCGTTGTGCTCGCCGCCGTGCGGATGACGGCGTTCAACGCCACGGTCTCCAACGTGCCGGGCCCGCCGGTCACCCTGACGCTCCTCGGCCGGCCGGTCACCGCGATCTTCCCCGCGATTCCGATCCTCGACGGCCACGCGCTGTCGATCGGCGCCATCTCCTATCGCGGACGCCTGCAGGTCTGCCTGTTCGCCGACGCCGGCATCATGGCCGACGCGGTCGACGTCGCGCGCGAGATCGAGCAGGCCTTCGACGCCCTGCGCGTCGCGCCGGTTCCCGAGCCACCGCCGTGGCGCACGCGGGCGCGCACGAAGCGCGACGCTCGGCGCGAGGCCGCGGCGAGCCGGTAGACCGGCCCGGCGAGCGACGTCACGGAGACCCGCCCGGCACCGGCGAGCGCGCGGCGGTTCATCCGCGGCGGCCTCAGCCTGGATCCACCGATTCTCGCGGCGAATCCCAGCCGTGGATCACGGCCCAGCGCCGATCGGCGGCTTCCAAAGGGACCACCCTGTGGGTGCGCCGCCGATCGACCCTGGACCGCGCCCACGA
>JAOPZW010000038.1 GCA_025963905.1 Solirubrobacterales bacterium
CCGACCGCGACGCCGGCATGACGATGGGCGAGATGGCCGAGGCGCTCGTCGCCCTGGGCGCCGTGCGCGCGATCAACCTCGACGGCGGCGGCTCCACGTCGCTGGTCTGCGGCGGCCGTCTGCGAAATCGCCCGCGCGAGGAGCACGGGATCGCTCTCGCCGGCGGGCGCCCTGTGTCGACGGCGCTGGTGCTGACGCCGCGGGGCTGACCGCTCGCGGGCGCGTCACCGGGTACAACCCGGACGTGCGCGTGATCAGCGGCCTCATGTTCTTCCCCCGTGGCGGCTCGGCGCACGTCGCGCGTGCCCTCGCCCAAGAGCTGCCGGCGACGGGCTGGGAGGTGACCATCGTCTCGGGCTCGCTGGCGGGATACGGCGACGCCGCGGCGTTCTATAAGGGCCTCGACGTGCGCCCCGTCGACTTCGCCGCCGGCGACGCGCCGATGCACCCGTCGTTCGAGGATCGACCGGGCGCCCCCGACCGCGTCTTCGCCGCGCTGGACGACGCCGCCTACGAGCGCCACGTCGAGGCGTGGGCGCGGGCGCTCGAGGATGCGGGCGCCGCGGACGCCGACGTCCTGCACCTGCATCACCTCACGCCGGTGGACGAGGCCGCCGCCCGCGTCGCCC
Source organism: Solirubrobacterales bacterium (assembly GCA_025963905.1). Taxonomy (GTDB): domain Bacteria; phylum Actinomycetota; class Thermoleophilia; order Solirubrobacterales; family Solirubrobacteraceae; genus JAOPZW01. Next base: position 630 of record JAOPZW010000038.1, read on the forward strand.
CGGAGGTGCCGGTCGTCGGGCACCTCCACGGCACCGAGCTGCTGATGCTCGAGCGGATCGCGGCGGGACCGCCCGCCGGGTGGTCCCACGCCGACGCGTGGAGCACTCGGATGCGCCGCTGGGCGGCCCGTTGCGAGCGCCTGATCCTGCTCTCCGGCAGCCAGGTCGCCCGTGCGCGCGACGTGCTGGGCATCGACCCGGCGCGCTGCGTCGTCTGCCCCAACGGCTTCGACCCCGACGTGTTCCGGCCCGCCGTCGTCGACCGCGCCGCGCACTGGCGCCGCCACCTCGTCGCCGAGCCCCACGGCTGGCGCCCAGGCGGGGAGGAGGGCTCGGTCGCCTACAGCGAGGCCGAGATCGAGCCGCTCACGCGCGGGCCTGTCCTGCTGGCCGTCGGGCGCTTCACCGAGGTCAAGCGCCTCGGGCTGCTCGTGCGCGCCTTCGCGGCGGCGCAGCAGCGCGTCGACGCCCGCCCGGCGCTCGTCCTCCTGGGCGGGCACCCGGGGGAGTGGGAGGACGAGCATCCGCTGCAGGTCATCCAGGAGACCGGCACGCGCGACGTCTTCCTGGCGGGGTGGCACGACCACGCCGCGCTGCCGGAGTTCTTCAACGCCTCGGACGCGGTGGTCATGGCCTCGGTCGCAGAGCAGTTCGGCCTCGTGCTCGTGGAGGGGATGGCCTGCGGCCTGCCCGCCGTGGCCGTCGACCGGTTCGGGCCGGCCGACATCGTGGTGCCGGCGGAGACGGGCTGGCTCGTCCCTCCAGACGACGTCGAGGCGCTCGCGACCGCGCTCGCTGCCGTCGTCGACGATGCCGCCGAGCGTCGCCGCCGCGGCGCCCGCGCCCGCGAGGACGTGCTGGAGCGCTTCGCCTGGCCGGCCTTGGCGGAGCGGCTGGGAGCGACCCTCGAGGACGCGGCCCGAGCCCGCACCGAGGGGCTGTCCGCCCAGAAATAGTTGACTACCTCGATCTTTGCACCGCGTATCCTTCATGAGATGGAGGAACGCCCGACACCGCTCCCCGAGCGAGACCTGCGACGCATCGCGCGCCTGTTCCGGCCCTACCGCGGCCGCCTCACGGCGGTCCTCGGCCTGATCGGGCTCTCGGCCGGCCTGGGGATGGCGTCGCCGTTCCTGCTGCGCGAGATCCTCGACGTCGCGATTCCGAGGCGCGACACCACCCTGTTGACCTGGCTGGTCCTCGGGATGATCGGGATCTCGATCGCGACCGGCGTGCTCGGCGTCGCGCAGACGTGGCTCTCCAACGTCGTGGGCCAGCGCGTCATGCACGACCTGCGCGCGGCGGTCTACCGGCACCTGCAGCGGCTGTCGCTCGCGTTCTTCACGCGGACCCGCACCGGCGAGGTGCAGTCCAGGATCGCCAACGACATCGGGGGCGTCCAGAACGTCGTCACCTCGACGGCGACCTCGATCGTCTCCAACGTCACGACCGTGCTGGCCACCATCGCCGCGATGGTCGCGCTGGACTGGCGCCTGGCCGTCTTCTCGCTGGCGCTGCTGCCGTTCTTCGTGTGGCTCACGCGCCGCGTCGGACGTGAGCGCAAGCGCATCACCACCGAGCGCCAGGGCCGCCTGGCCGACATGTCCTCGCTCGTCGAGGAGTCGCTGTCGGTCAGCGGCATCCTCCTGGGCAAGACGATGGGCCGCGCGCCCGAGCTCGCCCAGCGCTTCGAGCGCGAGTCCGCGCAGCTCGCCGACCTCGAGGTGCGCTCGCGGATGGCCGGGCGCTGGCGGATGGCCTCGGTCCAGATGGCCTTCTCGGTGATGCCTGCCCTTGTCTACTGGTTCGCCGGCCAGAACCTGGCCTCTGGCGCCGCCGCGATCTCGATCGGCACGCTCGTCGCGTTCACCACGCTGCAGACACGGCTGTTCTTCCCGCTGCAGTCGCTGCTGTCCGTCGGGCTCGACATCCAGACCTCGCTCGCGCTCTTCCACCGGATCTTCGAGTACCTCGACCTCGAGGTCGACGTCGCCGAGCGTCCCGACGCGGTCACGCTGCCGCCCGGTGGCGTCCTCGGCGAGGTCCGCCTCGAGGGCGTCCGCTTCGGCTATGACCCGGATGCGCCGCCGACGCTCGAGGCCATCGACCTCGCCGTCCCGGCCGGCGCTCGCGTCGCCATCGTCGGGGAGACCGGCTCGGGCAAGACGACGCTCGGCTACCTCGTCGCCCGCCTGTACGACGCGAGCGACGGGCGCGTGACCATCGACGGCGTCGACGTCCGCGACCTCTCCTTCGCCTCGCTGGCGACGACCGTCGGCATCGTGTCCCAGGAGACCTACCTCTTCCACGCGTCGATCCGCGAGAACCTGCGATTCGCGCGGCCCGACGCGACCGACGCCGAGCTCGAGGCCGCGGCTCGCGCCGCGCAGATCCATGACCTCGTGGCCTCGCTCCCCGACGGCTACGACACCGTGGTGGGCGAGCGCGGCTACCGCTTCTCGGGTGGCGAGAAGCAGCGCATCGCCATCGCGCGCGCCGTGCTGCGCAACCCGCCGGTGCTCGTCCTCGACGAGGCCACGAGCGCGCTGGACAACGAGACCGAGCGCGCCGTGCAGGTGGCCCTGGACCGCCTCAGCGAGGGCCGCACCACCATCGCGATCGCCCACCGGCTCTCGACCGTCCGCGACGCCGACGAGATCGTCGTCCTCGACCGCGGCCGGATCGCGGAGCGCGGGACCCACGACGAGCTCCTCGCGCGCGGCGGGCGCTACGCGGCACTGGCCGCGCGGGACGGCGACTCGCCGCCGCCCGGCCCGCAGGCCGGCCCGGCGCTCGTGGTCGCCTGACATCCTGCCGGCGTGCCCGCGCTGACCCAGCTCGTCGTCGCCGACGACCGGGTCACGTGGGAGCGCCTGGGCTTCGCGGTGGCGCCGGACGGCATCTGCCGGCTGGGCGCCGTCGCGGTCCGGCTCGCCGGGGCGGGCGCCGCGCGCGGCATCCTCAGCTGGTCGCTGGAGGGCGACCCCGGCGCCATCGACGGCCTGGCCGCCGCCGCGGACGAGCCGCCGCCCGGCCAGCCCGTGGCGCACCCCAACGGCGCGCGCGGGCTCGACCACGTGGTCGTCGCGACCCCCGACGTGGCCCGCACGTTCGCCGCGCTCGCGGCCGCGGGCCTGGAGCTTCGCCGGGTCCGCGAGGCCGGAAGCGCAGAGCGCCCGCTGCGCCAGGGCTTCTACCGCATCGGGGAGGCGCTGCTCGAGGTGGTCGGCCCGCCGGAGCCCGCCGGCGACGGTCCCGCGGCGTTCTGGGGGCTCGTGGTCGTCGTCGACGACCTCGACGCGCTGGCGGCCCGGCTGGGCCCGCATCTGGGCCGACCGCGCGCCGCCGTGCAGGCGGGCCGGCGCATTGCGACGCTGCGCCGACCGGCGGGCTCGTCGGTCGCGCTCGCGTTCATGACCCCGCGAAACAGTTAAGCTCCGTTCAATTGCCTGGGGAGGCGGCCGATGAGGAGACCGATGACCCCTGCCCGCGCCCTGTCCATCGCCACGTGCGCCCTCGCCGCGCTGGCGCTCGTCGCTCCCGCCGCCGAGGCGAAGGCACCGCACCCCACGCCCAGCGGCGTGCGCCACCTCCACTATGCGTTCGGCCCGCTGACGATCAAGCCGGGCCAGAACACGATCGACCTGGCGGTGAACACGCAGCGCCCGAAGGTCAACGGCTGGATCACGCGCTTCAAGCCGAACCTGGTTCGGGCCAACGGCAAGGTGCCGCCGGTCGACGTGATCCACCTCCATCACGCCGTGTGGCTGGTGAACCTGAAGCCGACGTGGGCGTCGGGGGAGGAGAAGACCACGGCCGAGCTGCCCAAGGGCTTCGGCTGGCGCTACAAGACGAGCGACCGGTGGCTGCTGAACCACATGATCCACAACCTCACGCCCAACCAGGACAAGGTCTGGATCACCTGGGACATCGACTTCATCCCCGACGGCTCCAAGGCCGCGAAGGGCATCAGGCGCATCGACACGCAGTGGATGGACGTCGAAGGGATCAAGGCCTACCCCGTGTTCGACGTCCTACAGGGCAGCGGCACCAACGGGCGCTACACCTTCCCCGACCAGGCCGTCGACCCCTACGGCAGCGGCCCGATCCGCAACCAGTGGGTCGTCGACCACGACGCCACGCTGGTCGCCGCCCTGGGCCATCTGCACCCCGGCGGACTGTGGACCGACCTCGAGCTCACGCGCAACGGACGCACCGCCGAGCTCTTCCGCTCCCGTGCCCACTACTACGAGCCGGCAGGCCCCGTCTCCTGGGACGTCTCGATGGGCGTCACCCCGTCCAACTGGCGCGTCGCCGTCAAGAAGGGCGACGTGCTGTCCGTCCACGCCACCTACGGCACGCAGCGGGGGTCGTGGTACGAGTCGATGGGCATCATGCCGGTGGCGATCACCGCACGTCCCGCGGGCGGCAAGGATCCGTTCAAGACGAACGTCGCCGTCAAGGGCGTGCTCACCCACGGCCACCTGCCCGAGAACGACAACCACGGAGGCCAGGAGGTCGGCCTGGCCGACGCGCGCAAGCTCCCGAGCGGCCCGAGCCTGAACGAGGTCGACATCAACAACTTCGTCTACCAGCAGGGCGACCTCTCGCTCGCCGGCAGCGCCGGGCGCCCGCCCGTCGTCCCCGCCGGCCAGTCGCTGACGTTCTTCAACGGCGACGCGAAGAAGAACATCTTCCACACCATCACCGGCTGCAGGGCGCCCTGCAACGGCGCGACGGGCATCGCCTTCCCACTGGCGGGCGGGCCGACGATCTTCGACTCGGCCGAGCTGGGCTTCGGCCCGGCCGGCTTCACGGCCGCCGCGAACACCGACACCTGGCAGACGCCGCCGGACCTCGTGGCGGGCACCTTCACGTACTTCTGCCGGATCCACCCGTTCATGCGCGGCGCGTTCCGCGTGCAGTAGCACCCGTAGGCTGGCCGGGGTGCAGCTCCTCGTCATCCAGCAGCAGTCAGACGCGCCCGCCGGGGTGCTCGGCGAGTGGGCCGCCGACCGCGGCTGGGCCGTCACCACGGTCGACGCGCCGGGCATCGCGGCCTGGCCCGAGCCCGGGGCGTTCGACGCCGTCGCGGCCCTGGGCTCGGACCGCTCGGTCCACGCTTCCTCCGACGCCTGGATCGCGGCCGAGATCGCCTTCCTCCGGAAGGCGCACGAGGCGCGCGTCCCGGTGCTGGGGATCTGCTTCGGGGCGCAGGCCCTGGCGGCCGCGCTCGGGGGGCGCGTGGCGCGCTCTCCCGTGGTCGAGATCGGGTGGTACGAGCTTGCTCAGAGGAGCCCCGCGCTGCCACTCGGAGGGGAGTGGTTCGAGTGGCACGAGGACGCCCTCGAGCCGCCTCCGCGAGCCTCGATCCTGGGTCGAACGTCGGCCGGAATCCAAGGGTTCACCCTCGACTTGAGCGTTGGTGTTCAGTTTCATCCAGAGGTCACTCCGGAGATCGTCGAACGGTGGCTCGAGGGAGGCCGCCGGCAGCTGGCCGAGCACCGGATCGACGGCGACGCCGTGCTCGCTCGTACGCGGTCCGACGCGGCGCGCGCGCGCGCCCGCGCTATGACCCTCTTCGATGCCATCGCGGCGTCGTGGGATCCCCGCCGGTGAGCTCGGACATCCGTCCAGACTGAGTTCCGACATCCGTCCAAGTTCCGCCCCGCGAAGGCAGGATCTCGAGCCGGCGGCCCGATGCGAGGGGCATGTCACGCCCCCGGTTCACCGTCGCCCTCGGCACCGCCCTCGCGGTGCTGGCGCTCGCCGCCCCCGCGGGCGCCGCGGCGGCCGGTGACTGCCCGAACGCCGACATGCTCCCCACGGCCGACAACGCCGCGGACGTCAACCAGGCCACCCTGTGCCTCCTCAACGCCGAGCGCGCCGCGAACGGCCTCGGCGCGCTCACCGAGAACGCGTCGCTCTCACGCGCCTCCCTGGCCTTCTCCCAGCAAATGGTCGCGCAGTCGTTCTTCGCCCACGAGGCGCCCGACGGCACCGACCTCGTCGCCCGCCTGACGGCGGTGGGCTACCTCGGGAACACCGGCGGCGACTGGTCCGTCGGCGAGAACATCGCCTGGGCCCAGGGGTCGCTCTCGACGCCGCGCAGCGTGATGCAGGCATGGATGGACAGCCCCGGCCACCGGGCCAACATCCTCAACGCCAGCTACGCCGAGATCGGGCTCGGGACCGTCCAGGGCGTACCCCAGCCGGGCCAGCCGGGCACGACGTTCACGACCGACTTCGGGGCCCGCGAGCCCGTCATCCAGAGCTCGGCCGCGACCACCCGTACCGCCGCCCCCGCGAAGGCCGCCAAGGCCACAAAGACCGCTCAGCACAAGACGAGCTCGGCCCGTGGCAAGACGGCCCGCAGCCGCGCCCGCTCGGCTTCGGTGCGCCATCACCAGCGCACCGTCTGGATGGCCAAGCTCATCGGCTGACGCACCGCTGAGCGCGTCGTCCGCGCCGCTCAGCATTCCGGACCGACCGCCCGGCGGTTGTGTTCCGCCATGATCCGGTGCTAGCCTCGACCTCGAGGTGGGCGTTGGACACGGGTGTCCCGCCTGCCCAGGGTGAAGGACATACGACATGTCGCGATCTGGGGGCAGACGCGCGACGGGGGGTTGGGCATGAGCTCTACCGACGGTCTCGCCACGGCGGGCAGCGCAGTCACGTTCAAGGAAGGCCGGCGCCTCGGCATGCTCGCGGGCGTGGTCGCACTGGCCCTCGTCGCCTTCGGCTGGGCGGCTCCGCGCGCACACGCCGCGGCCGATCCCAACCACGTCTCGTTCACGCTGGAGGGCTGCCGGCTGCCTGCGGGCGCCACGCTCCCCAATGGGTCCGGCAAGTTCATCTGCCCCGACGCCCAGTACACGACCGGCAACCTCGGCAAGTCCTACAACGAGCTCGACCTCGTGCCCCACCGGCTCACCGCCGCCAATGGCAACGGCGACCAGACGTACGCCGTCGTCATCGCCGCCGACAACCTCAAGGGCGGCGCGCCCGGCTACGACGTGATCTCCGTCCCCGAGGTCAACACGCTGCTCTCAACGAACGCCGGCGCGGGCTGCGCGGTCGCCGCCGGCCCGCAGACACCGCTCGCCCCGGGCGTCGGCGGCGCCGACGCGACGATCTATCGCACGCTGACGATCACCCAGGCCGCCGGCTCGACGTGCGTGTTCGACTACTACGAGCGCCTCGCGCTCGGCTCGCACCTTTACTCCGGCTCCTCGCTGCACTCCAACCTGCTCAACCAGCAGCTCACCTCGGCGGGCATCGGCTCCAAGGACGTCTCGATCCCCGTCAAGCAGATCCAGCCCCAGGGACTCGCGAAGACCATGAGCGCGACCCAGGGCTCGAGCTCGGTCTGGAAGGTCACCAAGGAGTCCTCGCCCAGCCACCTCTACTTCGACACCTGCTCCGGCGGGCAGGACAACGCGCTGGCCCAGGGCGTGACGATCACGGTCAGCTGGGACAAGATCACGACGTTCGCCGACAAGGTCACGATCCTCACGAACATCACCGTGACGAACCCGGCGCACCGCACGATCACCGCGACGGTGAACGACAAGGTCTACGAGGGCGCGGGCCAGTCGACAACCCCCGTCGAGTACACGTTCCCGGCCACCGACGTCCCCGCGAACAGCGAAGTCGTCCTCAAGCACACGTACACCGTGGACGCCAGCGATGCCACGCAGTACAACGATGTGGCGACCGCGAAGTACACGGACAAGGTCACGGGCA
>JAOPZW010000048.1 GCA_025963905.1 Solirubrobacterales bacterium
GGCCCCGCGCGCAGGGCCCCGCGCGCCTCCGCCCGGCACACGGCGCGCTGCACGAGCGCCGCGGCGCCCATGGCGCCCAGCAGGAGCGCGAGCACGATGGCTCCCTGGCTGGTGCTGGGGGAGGGAGCGAGCGCGCGGACGCCGTCGAACGGCGCGGCGACGATCGCCCCCACCGCCGCCACCTCGAGCGCGACGAGCGCCGCGTGCAGCTGCCGCCATGTCGGGGCCAGCAGGACCAGCGCCGCCACGCCTGCGACCAAGCACGCCAGCGCGCCGCGCGAGAAGCTCAGGTAGGCGCCCATGCCCAGCGGCCCCGCCGCGGCCGCGGCGCCGACCCGCAGCGCCCGCGACCGGGTCGCGTCGCCCGCCAGGCGCGCGCACAGGACGACGCCGAGCGCCGCCAGCGCGCCCATCGCGTTCCAGTAGGTGAGCGGCTGCTCGAGGCGCCCGCCCGCGCGCAGGCTCGCCTGGAGGTGCACGATGCCCGGCACCAGGCGCCCCGCCAGCCCGTACCCGACGACCACGAGCGTCCCGAGTGCCAGGGCGGGCTCGACCGCGCGCGCCGCGGCGCGCGGGCGGAAGCCGACCGCGGCGGCCGCGAGCACCGGGAGGTACAGAAGCGCGAGTTGCGCCTCGTGCTCGGCGGGGCCCAGCCGGGGCGCCCAATCGCGCGACAACCAGGTCCACGCCGCCAGTCCCGCGAGCCCGGCGACGGCGATCCGCGGCGCGGCGCCGCGCGGCAGCGCCGCCCCGGGGACGACGACGGCGGCGATGGCGAGCAGCGCCCACGCCACGATCGCGGCGACGAGCCGCGGGCCGTCGAAGAAGCCGCCGCTGAAGAACGCGAGCACGCCCGGCCCGGCGAGAAGCCCGGCACGGACGAGCGTGAGGGCACCGCGCCGCATGGCGCCGCAGCCTACCCGCGCGTCGCGCGGCTCCTCTCTACGCTGGCGAGCCCGTGGCGCCGAAAGGATCCCAGCGCGACAGGCTCATCCCCCTGGGCCTCGCGACCGGCTGCTTCATCCTGGCGCTGCTGCAGCGTCCGGGCCTGATCGTCGCCGAGACGAAGGTCGACCTGGCCGTCTCGCCGGGATCGTTCCTGCAGGACGTGCTCTCGGCGTGGACTCCGACGAGCTCGCTCGGGCACGTCTTCGGCGGCCAGTACGGAGGCTACCTGTGGCCGATGGCGCCGTTCTTCGCGCTCGGCGATGCGCTCGGCGTGCCGACGTGGGTCGTGGGGCGCCTGTGGCTGGGCCTGCTGCTCGCGCTCGCCGCCTGGGGGATGGTCCGCCTGCTCGACGCCCTGGTGGGGCGCCCGCGCGGGACGACCCACCTCGTCGGCGGGCTGCTGTTCGCGCTGAATCCGTATGTGGTGACCTACGCCGGGCGCACGTCGATCGCGCTGCTGGCCTACGCCGCGCTGCCCTGGCTGCTGCTGTGCGTGCACCGCGGACTGCGCGACCCCCGCGGGCTGTGGTGGCCCGCCGCCTTCGCGCTGATCCTCACCTCGATCGGGGGCGGCGTGAACGTCGCCGTGATCGCGTGGCTGCTCCTGGGCCCGGCGCTGCTGATCGCCTACGAGCTCGGCTGGGGGACGGTCGCCTGGCGCGCGGCCCGAGGCTTCCTGGTGCGCCTCGCCCCGCTCGCGATCGTCACATCGCTGTGGTGGGTCGCCGCGGTGCTGGTGCACGGCGCCTACGGCCTCGCGTTCCTGCGCTTCACCGAGCAGCCGGGGACGATCTGGGGCACGACGAGCCTGCCGGAGTCGCTGCGCCTGATGGGCTTCTGGACGAGCTACATCGGCGTCGGCTACGACGGCACGCTGCGCGCCTTCCAGTCCGACGCCGGCGTGTACCTCAGCAATCCCGCGGTCATCGCCGCGACCTTCCTGGTGCCCGCGCTCGCGCTGGGCGGCTTCGCGTGGACGCGCCGCCTGCGCTACGCGCCCTTCCTGCTGGCGCTGACGCTGCTCGGCCTGCTGGTGATGTCCGTCGGCTTCCCGGAGGGCACGCCGCTGCGCAAGGGCGCGACGTTCACCTACAACCACGTGCAGGCCGTCCAGTTCCTGCGCACGACCTACAAGGCCGGGCCGCTCGTGGCGCTGGGCCTCGCGGGGCTCGGGGGCCTGGCGTTCGCCGCGGCGTGGGCGCGCCTGCGCGCCGTCCCGGCCCGGGTGGCCCTGGCGGTCGCGGTCGCCGGCCTGGTGGCGCTCACGGTGTGGCCGTTCGCGCGCGGCGTGGGGGTGGACCGCCAGCTGGGGATTCGCCACGTGCCGGCCGCCTGGACCCAGGCCGCGCACGGGCTGGACCGCACGCTGCCGGCCGGCGACCGGGCGATGGTCCTCCCCGGCCAGCTGTTCGCCTACTACGACTGGGGCGGAACCTACGACCCGATCCTCCCCGCGCTCACCGACAAGCCCGTCGCGGTGCGCTTCATCGTGCCGTTCGCCGACCTGCGCTCCTTCGACCTGCAGTGGACCGTCGACGGCCTGGTCAGCCAGCAGCGCGCGCTGCCCGGCCAGCTGCGCCCGCTGCTCGACCTCCTCGGCGTCGGCGCGGTCATCGCCGGCAGCGACGACGACCGCGGGCGCAGCGGCGCGATCGCCGCCGCCGACGCGGCGCGGGTGCTGGCCGGCCAGGGGCTGGGCCGGCCCGACGCCGCGTACGGGCCCGTGCGGTCCGCCGCGCCGGGCGCCGGGACCCTGGCGCCGGTCGCGCACCTGGCGCAGGTGCGCCGCTACGACACGCCGACCGGCGGGCTCGTGCGCGTGCTGCCACGGGGCCGCGAGCGCATCATCGACGGCAGCGCCCAGGCGATTGCCGACCTCGCGGCGTTCGGATCACTGGACCCGGGGCAGCCGTTGCGCTACGCCGCCGACGCCGGCCCGCAGGCGATCCGCGGCGCGGCCGCAGCCGGCGGCGAGATCGTCATCTCGGACTCCAACCGCAAGCGCGTCTTCGTCGCGGCGCGCCTGCGCGGCAACACCGGCTGGACGCTGCCGCCCTCGGAGTCGATCTCTGCCGACGGCACGCAGCTGGATCCCTTCGGGGCCGGTCCCGACGGCCAGACGGTGGCGCTCCTGCACGGGATCCGCTCGGTCCAGGCGCCGTTCTCGCCGGGCTTCGCGCAGTTCCCCGAGCGCCGCCCGTACGCGGCGCTGGACGGCGACCCGAACACCGCCTGGCTCGCCGACCGCGCGCTGGCGGTCGACCGCCACCGCCTCGACGTGCGCTTCGACGCCCCCCGCGACGTCGACCACGTCGACCTGCTGCCCTACGGCGACGGGCGCGGCGTGCCCGACCGCATCGAGATCAACGGGCACGCGTTTCGCGTGCACCAGGGCTGGAACCGCCTGGCGCTCGGACTGCACCACGTCGACGGCCTGGACGTCTGGATCCGCCACGTGCGCCTGCCCCGCAACGGCGAGGGCGGGGCCGGCGGGATCCGCGAGCTGCGCATCCCGGGCGTGCGCGTCAGCGAGGCGTTGCGCCCGCCGGTGCTCGCCGAGCGCGCGCTGCGCGGCCACGACGTCTCCGCCGCCCAGCTCACCTACCTGTTCGACCGCACGACCGGCGACGACCCGGCGCGGCCGCGCACCGTCATCGGCGACCGCCAGCGCGGGCTCGTGCGCGACCAGCAGGACGGCGAGCGCGGCTGGACGCGCGAGATCTCGCCACCGGCCGCGCGGAGCTGGACGGCCGACGCCTGGGTGTCCGTCGCGCCTGAGACGCCCGACAGCACGATCGACCGCTGGGTGGGCGCCCGCGGGCCGGTCCGCTTCGACGGCTCGGCGCGCTTCGAGGGGGTGCCCCGCAACCGCGCCTCGTCGGCGTTCGACGGCGATCCTGCCCGGGCCTGGATCGCGGGCTGGACGCGCGGGCACGGCGCCTCGCTTGGGTGGAGCTCGCCCCGGCCGCGCACGCTGCGGTCGCTGCAGCTCGTGCGCCCGGCCGTGCGGGTGCGGTTCCCCACCCGCGTGCGTCTCGTGGCCGATGGCCGCGCGCTCGGGCCGCTGGCGGTCGCCGCCGATGGCGCCGTCGCCCTGCCGCGCCCGGTGCGGGCCAGGGCGATCCGCATCGAGGTGCTCGACGCGGCGTTCGCGCCCCACACGCCCGGAATCGACCGCCGGCGCCGCGCCGTGGGCATCGCCGAGGTGCGCGGCGCCGGCGTGCCGCGCGCGCGGGTCCC
>JAOPZW010000061.1 GCA_025963905.1 Solirubrobacterales bacterium
TCGCCGCTCTGGATCGCCGTCCGGCGGACTTGCCAATGGCGCTGCCATGGGCTGCGCCACCGGACGCCGCCCAGAACGACGATCCACGCCACCCCGACCACGAATGATTCGGAATCAACCATCTAGAGTGGCCGGGGCCACTCAGCTACGCCGGCGCCGCGAACAGCCCGGGCCGGCGTAGGAGGTCCAGCCAGGTGGCGCGCCGCTCGGCCGGGGACGCCGCGTGCTCCAGGCGGTCGAGGACCTCGGCAGCCTCGAGCGTGCCGGCGCCGCCGGCGATCGGCGCGCTGCCCTGGAACGTCTCGTCGCCGAGCGTCTCGCCGGGTCCGATGAGCACCTCGCGCATCGTCTCGCCGGGCCGGATGCCCAGCAGCGCGATGTCCGGCTCGCCGTCGCAGCCGGCGTGGCGCCAGATGCGCTCCGCGATGTCGCCGACGGTCAGCTCGACCGGCTCGGCGGCGGTCACCAGGCGGTGGCCGTCGCGGGCCAGCAGCGCCCCGTGGGCGAGCAGCGCCGCCGCGTGGCCGCCGGTGATCCAGTACCGGATCATCCCCGTGTCGGTGACGGTGAGCGGCACGCCGCCACGCGCCTGGCGCAGGAAGAGGTCGGAGGCGCTGCCCGTCGTGCCCAGGACGTTGACCAGCCGCACCGCGGCCCCCGCCCCGCCGCTGCGCTCGGCCTCGAGGTTCGTCAGCTGCTCCATCAGGCGCTTCGTGCGGCCGTAGAGGTTGGCGGCGAGCGCGGCCTTGTCGGTCGAGGCGACCACGACCGTGTGCGCGCCGGCCGCGCCGACCGCGCGTAGGACGTTCCACGAGCCCTCGAGGTTGGTCGCCACGAACTCGTCGGGGTAGCGCTCGGCCCAGTCGACGTGCTTGTAGGCGGCCAGGTGGAAGACCACGTCGGGCCGGGCGCGGTCGACCTCGACCTGCAGGCGGGCGCGGTCGCGCAGGTCGCACAGCGCGTGCTCCACCATGGCCGCCGCCGCGGGCCCGCGCGCACGGCGGTCGGCGGCGAGCGACGCCTCGTGCTGGTCCAGCAGCGTCACCAGGCCCGGGCGGAAGGCCGACAGCAACGTCGCCAGGCGCCTGCCGATCGAACCGGCGCCGCCGGTGATGAGGACGCTGGCTCCCCGCACCAGCTCCTCGAGCTCGAGCACCGCGGGCAGGGGGTCGCGCAGGCCGATGACCGCATGCCAGTCGAAGTCGTCGTCGAGCAGGCGCCGCGGCGGCTGCGTCCACCGCTCCGCGGGCAGCTCGAGCGCGCGCTCGAGGTCGCGCAGGCCCGCCTTCATGTTCGGCGAGCGCTCGTGGTCGGGCTCGTTGACCTCGGCCACGATGAACGGCACGAGCTCGCCGAGGCGCCGGACGACCGGGTCGAGGTCGAGCTCGCCGGCGCCGACGTTCAGGCCCTCGCCGAGGACGCCCTCGGCGTCGGAGACGTGCGCGACCTCGGCGCCAGGGCCGAGCTCCTCGACGTAGCGCTCGAGCTCGAGCTCCTCGTCGGAGCGGAGGCCGAAGAGCCCCGGATAGGCGCCGGCGAAGGAGCGAAACAGCGCCGCGTGCGAGGTGTCGATCGTGAACCCCAGCTCCGGGACCCGTTCCCTCCAGGCCAGCAGGTCGCGCCAGTGGCCGCCGACGGGCGACAGGAAGACGCCGCCGGTGCGCATGCGCAGGATCGGCGGGACGTTCTCGATGAGCGGCGTCACCCCGGCCGCCGCGCACTCGCGCGCGAAGTGCTCCAGGAAGCGCTGCGTCTCGTCCTCGTCCAGCGGATCGCCGCGCCGGAACTCGTCGGGGCTCTGGGGCGCGAAGAGGTGGATCGTGAGCACCGGTGAGCCGATGCCCGCGGCGAAGGCCGCGCTGCGGCGGATCCCGGCCGCCACCTCCTCGTCGAGCCGGTCGACGCGCACGAACGCCCCGCTCGGCCAGGCCACCGGCGCCTCGGCGGTCACCACCATCCCGGTGCCCGCCAGGCCGTCGCGCACGGCCGCGATCGCTCGCTCGAGGGCTGCGTCGTCGGCCACATCGCCGGGCATGAGCGCGAGCTCGAGCCCCGGCCACGGCCCGCCGGCGAGGCGGTCGGCGATCTGCTCAGGCCGGGGGGCGGCCTTGAGGAGGAGGGTGGCGGGCGAGCCAGTCGACATAATCGGAGACGCCCTCGGCGAGAGGGCGCGCGGTCAAGCCTAGTCTGCGTACGGACGGGTCGGCCGCGTAGCTGGCGCCCTCGCCTGCGGGCAGTTGGCCGCCGGGCAGCTGCAGCGGGACGTCGGAGCCGACGGCGGCCAGGACGAGCTCGGCCGCGTCGATCAGCGGCGTCGCGGCCCCGCCGGCCGCGAGCAGCAGCTCGCCCCACGCGCGCTCGGCGACCAGGCGCTCCAGCCCGTCGAGCAGGTCGTCCACGTACAGGAAGTCGCGGGTGCGGCGCGGATCGCCGGGGATCACGATCGGCTCGCCCCGCAGCGCGCGCCCGGCGAACGCCGCGATCGCGCCGGTGGCGCCCTCCCAGGCGACCTGGCCCGGGCCGAAGACCGAGGTCATCCGCACGACCGCCGCGTCGGCGCGGTGCAGGCGACAGACCTCCTCGCCCAGGCGCTTGGAGGCCGCGTAGGCGTCGGGCAGCGGCTCGACCCCGGCGCGGATCGACGACGGGTACACGAGGCCCGCGCCGTGGCGCGCGCAGCCGTCGAGCAGGTTGAGGGTCGTGCCGGCGTTCTCGCGCACCGCCCGGGCCGGGTCGGTGCGCGCCCGGGCCGGGTCGGGCACGCCGGCGAAGTGCAGGACCGCATCCTGCCCGGCGATGAGCTCGTGGATGGCCGGATCGCCCGCGTCCATGGCCACGGCCTCGAGGTCGCGCGAGTGCGCCCGGGGCGTGGCCCCGGGGCGCGCGACGGCCGTGACGTCGTGGCCGTGCTCGGCCAGGCGAGTGGCCGCCCGCCATCCGAGGAAGCCCGTCGCGCCGGTGACGAGGAGCCTCACGCGGCCGCCAGGTAGTCCGCGAGCCGGTGGTGGTAGGCGAACGGGCTGGGGTAGGTACAGCCGGGCTCGCCCGCGAGCGGCCCGCCGCGCGCGAGCGAGGCGACGCCGGCAACGGTGACGCTCTCAGCCGCGACGTTGGCGACGAGCGTCTCGCCTCCGGCCTCGAGTGCGATCCGCGCCGCATCCTCGAGGTGCACGACGCCGATCGTCGCCGCGCCGCCGTCGTCCAGCGGGAGCTCCTCCCCGGCGGCGGCCATGCGGCGGAACTTGTCGACCACGGTCACGGACTCCGGGCGCTCGTGCATGACCGGCCCCGGTCCGTAGACGATGCCGAGCCGCAGGATCGCCAGCGCGAAGCCGGCCCGCGTCGCGTACATCCGCAGGCACAGCTCGCCGTAGACCTTCGAGAGGTGCGCGAGGTCGCCCTGCTCGCCGTAGCGATGCTCGGGCCCGACGGCGCCCCGCGCCGCGCGGCCGTAGACCTGCAGCGAGCTCCCGTACACGACCGGCGGGCTCCCCGCCGCGGCCACGGCCTCGGCGACGAGGCGCACGCCCGTGAGGTTGGTCTGCTCGGTGTAGGAGGGGTCGCGGTCGGCCAGCGGGCGGCTCGCCTGGGCGGCGAGCAGGTGCACGACATCGGGTGCCTCGCCGAGCAGCTCGCGCAGCGCAGCGGGGTCGCGGATGTCCGCCGTCACGACGCGTGCGCCCACCTCCTCGAGGCTTGCCAGCTGCTCCCGGCCGGTCGCCTGCCAGTTGTCCGCGAGCACGACGTCATGGCCGGCGTCCAGCGCCTGCCGGCCAAGCGCTGCGCCGACGTAGCCGGCGCCGAGGACGAGCAGACGGGACATGCGCCGCGGATCCTAGGGTGCGGCAGTCCGATGCGCTGGCCGAGGACTGCATTACCCTCCTGCGCATGTCCTTGTGGGATACGCTCGGCAAGCTGCTTGGCGAGCGCTCTGTCGTGCTCGGCTTCGTGATCGCCGCCGCGATCGTTCTCGTAGGGACTCCGCTGACCATCCGCCTCTCGGGCCGCATCGGCGGCGTCGAGAGCTCGGACGACCGGCCGCGGATCCACAGGGGCCCGATCCCGCGGATCGGCGGGCTGGCGATCGTGGCCGGCATCCTCATCCCCGCGCTCGTGCTGCTCGACAACGACCGTGCGTCGGAGGGCATCCTGATCGGCCTCCCGCTGGTCGCCGCCGTCGGGCTGGTCGACGACCTGCGCGGGCTGCGCCCGCGTGTGAAGTTCATCGCGGTCGGCCTCGCGGCCCTGATCCCGGTGGCCGGGTGGGACATGACCTTCCACCAGTTCAACCTGCCCCTGATCGGGGCACACGACATCGGCTGGATGGCCTACCCGCTGACCGTGCTGTGGATCACGGTGGTCGCCAACCTCGTCAACCTCATCGACGGCATGGACGCGCTCGCGGCGGGGATCGTCTGCATCGCCGCCGCCGCCTTCGCGATCCTCGCCGCATCGTTCGGGCGCATGGAGATCGCCGCCCTCTCGGCCATCACGTGCGGCGCGACGCTCGGCTTCCTGCGCCACAACTACCATCCCGCGAAGGTCTTCATGGGGGATACCGGCGCGCTGACGCTGGGCTACCTCGTCGGCAGCCTCGCCGTCGAGGGCGTGCTGAAGACCACCGCCACCATCGCGCTCGTCGCGCCGCTGCTGGTGATCAGCGTGCCGATCCTCGACACGTCGTTCGTCGTGCTCAAGCGCCTGAAGTACCACCGGCCGCCGTGGTCGCCGGACCACAACCACTTCTACCACCGCTTCCTGCGCATCGGCTTCACACAGCGGCGCACGGCGGCGTATCTCCACGCCTGGTCCACGCTGCTGGCCGGCTATGCGCTGCTCCTGCGCTTCGTCCCGCCGCGCCCCTACGGCATCTGGAACCTGGGCAACACGCTCATCGGCGCGGCGGCCGGGCTGCTGGTCATCGCCACCTCGGTCTACATGGTCTACAGCCTCGAGATCATCAAGGCGCGTCACCTGCAGGCGTTCGGCCTGCGCCGCCTGCGCCAGGACGAGACCGAGCCGGAGGGGGCCGTCGAGGAGGCCCTCACCGCGGGCCGGCCCTGAGCTACTGAGCTCAGGCGAGCTCCGGAACCGCCAGTGCCAGCAGCGCCGCCGGATCGCGACCGGCGAACCGGCCGTCGAGGCGCTGGGCCTTGCGCTCGAGGACCACGTCGCCGGGATCGCGAAGGGCCTTGAGGCGCCCTTGCGCGATGAGCATCTCGTCGATCGCGCCCGGCCGCCCCTCGAACATCGACCAGACCGGCGTGCCGAGCACCGCCGCCTCGCGGTTCATCGTCCCCCCGGCGGACACGAGCACGTCGGCGAGGGCCACGATGTTGCGCCCGTCGACCGCCCGCGGCGGCATGATCAGCCGGTCGAGGCCCAGGCGGCGCAGGACGTCGGCCTGCTCGGGGGTGCGCGTCAGCACGATCGACTGCACGCCGTCGGCGGCGTCGAGCCGCTCGAGCAGGCGCGGGAGCAGCGGGTTCTCCGAGCCGCCGAGGTAGAGCGCGTAGGCCGGCGCGGTGCGCACGACGACGACGACCTGCTCGGGGTCGACGCCGAGGCGGGCCAGCAGGCCGGGGTCCGGCGTGAACCCGTCGAGGTAGTACTCCTCCTTGAGCCCGGGGTAGCGGACGAGCTTCGCCCCGCGGGCGCCGTAGCGCGCGACGCGCGCGGCGGGGATCGCGTCGGGCATCAGCACGCGGTTGGCCAGGCGGCCGTTGACACTGTGCTGGAGCATGGCCCACTCGTAGTCGAACATCGTCGTGTTGGGGACGCCGAGCAGCCGCGAGGCCACGGGCAGGTCGGTCGAGCCGTGCGCCAGGCCGCGGTCGAAGTGCCGGCCCCGGCCGAAGCGGACCATCCGCGCGACGCGATCGGCCGCCGCGCGGCCCTTGGCCGCGCGGCTCGTCCCGCCGTGGCGTCCCAGGAGCGTGTACGGATGGCCCCAGTCGTCGAGCAGGTCGACGGTGTGCGACAGCGGGCGGGCCGTGATCGTCACCTCGTGGCCGCGCGCCTCGAGGGCATCGACGAGGGGGCGCAGGACCAGGACGTGCGCGGTGTTGGTGAGGTCGACCCAGACGCGCATCTACGAGCGCGGCCAGTACACGGCGCGCACCCAGATGCCGCAGAGCGCTTCGACGACGTCCTCGACCGGCATCGACAGCTCCTGCACGAGCTGCTGGTAGAAGGTCCGCTCGGTCATCCAGCACAGGGCGAAGGCGGTCGCCTCGGCGTGGGCCGGCGCCGCCTTGCCCACCTGCTGCTCGGCCTCGATGCGCCGCTGCGTGGCGGCGACGAAGCGCCCCATCAACGTGCGCCACAGGCGTGCGACCTCCTCGTCATAGGCCGAGACCTCGACGATCGCCTTCAGGACCACGCCGTGCTCGCGGTAGAGCTCGGCGATGTTGGACAGCGCCTCGCGCATCTCGTCGCCGGGATCGCCGCTGCCCGACCACCAGATGTCGGCCTGCGCGTAGAGCTCGTCGTTGACCTGCTCGGTCAGGCGCATCAGCAGCTCGCGCTTGTCGCGGAAGTAGAAGTAGAACGCGGTCCGCGAGATCCCCGCCCGGCGCGCGATGCGCTCGATGTTGAGGTCGGCGTAGGAGGCGCCGTCCTGCAGGAGCTCCTCGGTGGCCCGCAGCACGGCGGCCTGGACCGCGACCCGCTTGGCCGTCGGAGCTCCCTCGCGTCCTTCCACGGATGCCACGGCAGGCAGGCTACCACCCGCCGAGCCGGGCTTGACACTGTGTCAAGCCGCTGGTTGGATGCCCCGCATGACCAGCCTCCTCGACCTCACGTCGCAGGGCGACGTCGCGACGATCACCGACGAGTCCAAGCTCGGCTCGGTCAAGCTCATGACGCCGCGCCAGCTCTACCAGCTGTGGGAGCGCCAGAACTGGAGCTCCCACGAGATCGACTTCACACAGGACCGCCGCGACTGGGAGGCGATGGATCCGGCCATGCGCGAGCACATCGGCTGGGGGCTGGCGAACTTCTTCGTGGGGGAGGAGCGCGTCGCCACGCAGTTCAGCGGCCTGGTCATGGCCTACGAGGACCAGCACGAGGAGGCCTTCCTCACCACCCAGCAGGTCGACGAGGCGCGCCACGCCCAGCACTTCAACAACCTCTACGAGCAGGT
>JAOPZW010000077.1 GCA_025963905.1 Solirubrobacterales bacterium
GCGGCGATGGACGCCCGCGAGGCGCTCAGCGGCCGGCACCGGCGCCTGACCCGCGCGGCGGCCGCTCATCCGCCCCGCCGCCGCGTGCTCGTCGTCGGCATCGACCGCCCGGGCGTCCCGGGGCTGATGGCCCAGGCGCGCGCCGAGCTCGTGCGCTCGCGCCACCACGTCGACGTGCACACCGCGATCGCCGGGGAGCGCGGCAAGTTCGAGAACCTCAACGCCCTGCTCGCCTCCCACCCGCCGAAGGAGTACGACTGGCTCGTCGTGATCGACGACGACGTCGCGCTGCCCGCCGGCTTCCTCGACCGCTTCCTGCACGCGGCCGAGTCCGTCGGCCTGCGCCTGGCCCAGCCCGCGCACCGGCTGCACTCGCACGCGGCGTGGGACGTCACCCGCCGCCGGCCCGGCGTCACCGTCCGCGAGACGTCGTTCGTCGAGATCGGCCCCGTCACCGCGTTCCACCGCGACACGTTCGCGACGCTGCTGCCGTTCCCCGAGCTGCGCATGGGCTGGGGCCTCGACGCGCACTGGGCGGCGGTCGCGCGCGAGCACAGCTGGCGGATCGGAGTGGTCGACGCCACGCCCGTCGGCCACACCCTGCGCCCCGCCGCGGACGCTTACCCTCGCGAGGCCGCCGCCGCCGAGGCGCGCGCGTTCCTCGCCGGCCGCCCCTACGTCCGTCGCGACGAGGTCCGCACGCTTGCGGTCCATCGATGGTGATGGCCGCATGAGGGTCGCCGTCGTCGCCGAGTTCTACCCGCGTGCCGCGGACCGGGTGCTCGGCGTCTGGGCCCACCGCCAGGCGCTCGCCGCGCGCGCGGCGGGCGCCGAGGTCCGGGTGCTGGTGCTCCACCGCCCGGTGCCGCCGCGCGCGACGGCGACCCGCGACGTGCTGGGCGTCGTCCGGCGGCTCGCGGCGCAGCCGCGTCACGACGAGCTCGACGGCGTCGAGGTCGAGTACGTCCCCTTCCTGGCCCCGCCGCGCCCGGGCTCCTACGGCTCGTGGGGCGCCTGGGCCGCCCCGACGCTGGCGGTGGCGCTGCGCCGCCTGCGCCGGCGCTTCCCCTTCGACCTCGTCCACGCCCACAACGCCGTGCCCGCCGCCGACGCGGTCCTGCGCGCGCGCGTCGGCGTGCCGCTCGTGATCTCTGTCCACGGCGGCGACGTGTTCCACACCGCGCCGCGCCACCCCGCCGGCGAGCGCGCCGTGCGCCGCGCCTTCGGCGAGGCCCGCCTCGTGCTGGCGAACAGCGCCGGCATCGAGGCCGCCTGCCGCAAGCTCGGCGCCGCGCGCACACGCGTCGTTCGCCTGGGCACCGACGTGCCACCGGCGTCCTCGCTGCGCCGCGACGGCGCGCGGCTGGTCACCGTCGGCCACCTGATCGGGCGCAAGCGCCACGGCGACGTCCTGCGCGCGCTGTGGCTGCTGCGCGACCGTCATCCCGAGCTGCGCTACCTCGTCATCGGCGACGGCCCCGAGCGCGAGCCGCTGGCCCGGTTGGCGGCCGAGCTCGGCGTCGCCGATCGCGTCGAGCTCGCCGGACAGCTCGATCATCCGGTGGCGCTGGCGCGCGCCCGTGAGTGCTCGGTGTTCGTCATGCCGAGCGTCGACGAGGCCTTCGGCGTGGCCTACGTCGAGGCGATGGCCGCCGGCGTCCCGGCGATCGCCTCGCGCGGCGAGCCCGGGCCACAGGAGATCGCCCTGGCCGGTGACGGCCTGCGGCTCGTCCCCCCCGGCGACGTCGAGGCGCTGGCCGCCGAGCTGCACGCGCTCCTGGACGAGCCCGCGTGGCTGCACGACCTCGGCGCGCGCGCCCGGGCGACGGTCGAGCGCTCGTTCACCTGGGAGCGCTGCGGCGAGGCCACGGTCGCCGCCTACGAGGACGCCCTGCGCGGGGCGTCCGCGTGATCCGGCCCGTCCTCTTCGTCACCAACCACGTCCCCCCCGACCGGGCGGGCGCCTTCCGTGCCCTGCACGAGCGCGAGGGGATCGAGCTGGCGTTGTTCGGCGGGCGCTCGCAGCACGCCACGACGGACGTCGGCGACCCCGGCGTTCCCCACCGCCGCGTCACGCAGCGCGAGGTGCACGCGCTGGCGGCCTCGGGGCGCTACCGCGCCGTCGTCTGCGGCACGGCGGGGCGCACCGCGCTGCCCGCGGCGTGGCGTGGCGCGCGCCGCGGCGGCGTCCCGTTCCTGCTGTGGAGCGCGCTGTGGGGTGAGCTGGCCACGCCGGCGCACCTGCTCGCCCGTCCGCTGATGGCGGCGATCTACCGCGATGCCACGGCGGTCGTCGCCTATGGCCCGCACGTGGCGGCGTTCGCGCGCCGCCACGGCGCCCGCCGCGTGCACGTGGCGCCCCAGGCGGTGGACAACGCGTTCTGGGCGGCCGGTGCGGCAAACGACCCCGTGCTGGACAAACACACCGATTTCCTGGGTGTGTTTGTCGGGCGCGGCGCGCGGGAAAAGGGAGCGGGGGTTCTCCGCTCGGCCTGGCGTTCGTCAGGCCTCGGGGCCTCCGCCGCGCTCGTCCTCGTCGGCGCAGGGCTTGAGCCCCCTCGGGCCGGTGCCGGCGGCGCGGTGCGCGGCACGCAGGACGCGGACGGCATCGTCGCCGTGGGCGTGCAATCCCCGCAGGAGATCCGCAACTTCTACGCGCATGCCGACGTTGTCCTCATACCGTCGCTTGCGTCCCGCCGCTTCCGAGAGCCGTGGGGCCTCGTCGCCAACGAAGCCATGAACCAGCACACACCCATCATCGCCACGGACGCCGTCGGCGCCGCCGCGGGCGGGCTCGTCCGCCACGAGCGCAACGGGCTCATCGTCCCGGCCGGGGACGAGGCCGCGCTGGCCGCGGCGATCCGGCGCCTGCACGACCACCGCGACCTCCGCCTCAGCCTCGGCGCGGCAGGTGCCCGGGACGTGGCGGCGTACACCTACGAGGCGTGGGCCGGCGGCTTCTCCGCCGCCCTGGGTGAGACCGCGAGCTCCGGAAGGGGTTGGTAGCGTGACGTTCCGACACGGCAGCTCGATCGCCTCTGCGCCTGCCCTGCCGACCCGCGCCATGCGCCGCTTGCTCTTCGTCATCCTCGTCGTGTTCGCCCTGCTCGCGCCCGCGACCGCGCTGGCCGACAGCAACCAGCTCTACCGCGACTGCCAGGACGGCAAGATCGACGGCCACTACACCCAGGCCCAGTACCAGCAGGCGCTGGCCAACATGCCGGCCGACCTCGACGAGTACACGGACTGCCGTCAGGTCATCCGCAGCGCGCAGCTCGCTGCCGCCGGCGGCAAGGGCGGCGGCAGCCACGGCACCGGCGGCGGGTCCACCGGCGCAGGT
This sequence comes from Solirubrobacterales bacterium, assembly GCA_025963905.1. Lineage (GTDB taxonomy): Bacteria > Actinomycetota > Thermoleophilia > Solirubrobacterales > Solirubrobacteraceae > JAOPZW01. The sequence continues at coordinate 3,341 of JAOPZW010000077.1, forward strand.
GGCGGCTCCGGCAACGGCGGCGGCACCCAGGGCGGCGCTCGCGTCGACCCGCTGGCCAACGCCACGCCGCAGGAGCGCAAGGCGCTGGCGAAGGCGGGCGTCGACGGCGGCAAGCCGGTGAAGGTGGCCGGCCGGCTCGTGACGCCGGGAGCGCTCGGCTTCCGCAACCTCAGCTCGGGCGGCAACGAGCTGCCCACCCCGCTGCTGGTCGTCCTGGCGCTCATCGCCGCGGGCGTGCTGGGCTACGGCGGGACGATGCTCTGGTCGCGTGTCAACCCACGCCGCACCGGCTGAGTCGGCGACGCTCGCGCGGCTGCGCCCGCGAGCGCTGCCGCACGTGGGCGCGGGCACGCTGACGACGGTCGGGCTCGCCGCGCTGCTCGTCGCCGTCGCGCTGATCGCCCGCGGCGGCCTGCAGCTCGGGCCGCTGACGACCGTCGAGGTCGGCGTCGACGCCGGCACGGGCGTGCTGGGCGCCGTCGCGGTCCTCACCCCAGGCGCGGTCCGGCGGCCCTGGGGGATGGCGACGCTCGGCCTCATGGCCCTCCTCGCGATCCTGACGGCGGCCTCGATCACGTGGTCGGTCGACGCCGGCGACTCCTGGGTCGAGGCCAACCGCACGCTGAGCTACGTCGCGGTGTTCGCCGCCGGCGTCGCGCTCGCGCGCGTGGCGCCCGAACGCTGGCCGTCGCTCGTCGCGGCAACCGTCCTCGCGGGCCTGACCGTCTCGGCCTACGCGCTGGCGACGAAGGTGTTCCCTGGCGCCCTGAGCCCCGACGAGGTCTATGCCCGGCTGCGCGAGCCCTTCGGGTACTGGAACGCGGTGGGCCTGATGGCCGCCCTCGCCGCTCCCGGCTGTCTCTGGCTCGGCTCGCGACGCACGGGCCACGCTGCGCTCAATGCGCTGGCCTACCCGGCGCTCGGGCTCCTGCTCGTCACCATCCTGCTCGCGTACTCGCGCGGGTCGCTGCTGGCGCTCGTGATCGGCTGCGGCGTCTGGTTCGCGGCCGTCCCGCTCCGGCTGCGCGGCGTGGCGGTCCTCGCCACGAGCGCCGCCGGCGCGGTCGTCGCGTGCGCGTGGGCCTTCGGCCAGCGGGGCCTCAGCCAGGATCGCGTCGCCCTCGCCGAGCGCTCGGCGGCCGGACACGAGTTCGGGCTGGTGCTTGTGGCGATGGTCGTGGTCCTGCTGGCCGCGGGGCTGGGGATCGGCTTCGCGCTCGCCCAGCGCGCGCCCTCGCCCGCGACCCGGCGCCGGGTCGGGCTTGCCGTGCTCGTCTGCGTCAGCCTCGTCCCGGTCGCGCTCGTCGGCGCGCTGGCGCTGTCCCAGCGTGGCCTGGGCGGCTCGGTCTCCAAGGGCTGGTCGGACCTCACCAACCCCAATGCCTCGACACCCGCGAACACCGCCGACCGGCTCACGGCCGTGGGCAGCGTCCGGGCGCGTTACTGGCACGAGGCGCTGCAGATCTTCAAGGCCCACCAGGTCGCGGGCGTCGGCGCGGGCGGCTACGCCACGGTGCGCCCGCGCTACCGCCAGGACACGCTGGACGTCCGCCACGCCCACGGCTACATCGTGCAGACGCTGGCCGACCTGGGGCTCGCGGGCCTCGCCGTCAGCCTCGCGCTGCTGGCAGCCTGGCTGGCCGCGGCGGCCCGGACCACCGGTCCGTGGCGCGGGCCGCGGACAGGCGCGTTCGTGCCCGAGCGCGTCGGCATGGTCACGCTCGCCGCGGTGGTCGTGACCTTCGGCGTGCACTCGTTCGTGGACTGGACCTGGTTCGTGCCCGGCAACGCGATGCTCGCCCTGCTATGCGCCGGATGGGTCGCGGCGCGCGGACCACTCGGCGCGGGCGTGCCCGCCGGCGTCCCGCTGATCGCCCGGGTCCGCGGCGGCCTGCGCGACCGGCGTCTGGCGCCGCTCGCCGCGGCGGCCGTCCTCGTCGGCCTCGTGGGCGCCTGGACCGCCTACCAGCCCCAGCGCTCGGTCGACGCGGGCGACTCCGCGCTGACGGCGCTCGAGGGCAAGGACCTCGCCAAGGCCCGCGCCGAGGCCGACAACGCCCGGCGCATCAACCCGCTATCGGTCGAGCCGCTGTACGACCGCTCGGCGATCGAGTTGTCGGCCGGGCGCCTGCCGGCGGCACGCGCCGCGCTGCAGGCGGCGATCAACCTGCAGCCGTCCAACCCCGAGCCCTGGCAGCGCCTCGCCGAGTTCGAGCTCTACTCGGCCGGCAACCCGCGCGCGGCGCTCAACGCACTGGGGCCGGCGCTCTACCTGGACCCCCGCTCGCCCTCGGGCCAGGCGCTGTTCCTGGAGGCCACGCGCAAGACCGGCGCCACGCCCTGAGGGTCCTGGGTAAGTGGCTCCGGTCGTGAACCACGGCGCGGCCCGCGACCGAGACCACTAAGGTCGCCGACCGCAACCCCAATCCACCGCACCGGGTTCTGGAGCACCATGAAGCGCCGCCCCTCAGCCGTCCTCGCCGTCCTCGTCGCCGCCCTGCTGGGCGGCGCGCCCGCGGCGCACGCGTCGGCGCTGCAGGAGTCGACGTTCCAGGACGACAACCTGCTCGTCTACGGGAAGCCCAAGGCGGTCGGCGACACGCTCGACACGCTCAAGGGCCTGGGCGTGGACCGCATCCGCGTCTCGGTGTTCTGGAGGATCGTCGCGCCCGCGCCCACCTCGGCGACCAAGCCCGACGGGTTCGACGGCGGCGATCCGGCGGCGTATCCCAAGGGCGCGTGGGACCGCTACGACACGCTCCTGGCCCTGGCCGCCGAGCGGGGGATCGCCGTGAACCTCGACATCACGTCGCCGGCCCCCAACTGGGCGACGGGGACGCCGGCGCGCGCCGACCTCGACCCGACCGACGAGCCGAGCGCCGCGGAGTTCGGCGCCTTCGGCCGCGCGGTGGCCACGCGCTACAGCGGCTCCTA
>JAOPZW010000086.1 GCA_025963905.1 Solirubrobacterales bacterium
CGCGGAAGCGCTCCACCGTGCTGATCAGCACGTCGTGACCGCCCGCCTGCAACGCCCGCCCCAGCACCACGTACGGCACGACATCGCCGCGCGTCCCCAGAGCAGCAACGGCGAAGCGCACGGCTACAGGTGCTTCGTCAGGCCCAGGGTGTTGGCGAGGAACTCGGCCACCTGCGCGGTGGCGCTCTGCTCCCCCGCTCCCGCCTCGAAGGGATCGTGGCCGGTGGCGGCGTAGAGGACGGTCTTCGGATCGCGGGCCGCCTTGGCGATGTCGAGCGCGTCGGCGTGGGACACGAGCGGATCGTCGCGTCCGTTGACCAGCATCAGCGGACGTGGAGCGATCTTGCCCACCCACCTGACCGGATCGTACGGGCCGAGGACGCTCAGCGCGTGCGCCAGGATCTTCGGGTCCTTCACGGCCCCCGGGACCTCGACGACCGTGAAGTCGGGGTTCCGCTCCGCCTCCTCGTTGGTCATCACGATGCCGCGCTCGAACGTCGGCCCGATCGAGGTCAGCACGGTCGACGTGATGCGCTGGTCCTGTGCGGCGACGATCGCCCCGACCACGGCGCCGAACGACGTGCCCATGTACGCGATGTTGCCCCGGCATTCCGGCCGGCTCTCCAGGTAGTCGAGGCCCACCCGCACGTCGACGGCCGTGTTGGCCACCATCTCGGCGAGGGTCTCGGGCTTCTTGACCGCGGCTATGGCCCGATCGACGCTGCCGCGCGCCCCGACGTTACGGGGATCGATCGTGAACGTCGCCAGGCGCAGCGCGACCGCGCCCGTGCGCAGGCCGGGCGACTGCTCCTTGGCCAGCCCGAGCCCGCCCTGGTACACGAGGCATCCGAGCGGCTTGCGGTCGGTCGGGATGGACAGCAGCGCCGGCACGCGCTGCCCGTCGACCGACGTGTAGCTGACCGACTCCAAGCGGACGTTCGCTTCGCTGCCGCCGTCGGTCACCTTGACGTCCAGGGGCACCCCGGAGTGATACGTGAGGGTCTTAACCGGCTGCTCACCCTTGCCTCCGCCACATCCGACGAGCCCCAGCAGCGTCACCAGCACCGCGCCGATGACCGACGTGGGGCGGCGGAGGCGCATCCGCAAGGATGATAGGTGAATGCTCGGGCGCCTGGTACCGGTCACCGTCGCCTGGGCCGAGACGCGGGAGGACCGGCCGGACACCGAGTTGTTCCCCATCGAGCGCGTCGCGCTCGGCCGCGCGGTGCCGAAGCGACGACGCGAGTTCACCGCCGGCCGCGCGTGCGCGCGGCGGGCCTTGGAGCGGCTCGGCGCCCCGGTGGTGGCCATCCCCAGCGGCGAGCGGGGCGAGCCGCGCTGGCCGGACGGCGTCGTCGGCAGCATCACCCACTGCGAGGGCTATCGCGCCGGCGCGGTCGCCTGGTCGACGGCGCTGGCCAGCCTGGGGATCGACGCGGAGCCCGACGCACCGCTTCCCGAGGGCGTGCTGGAGGTGGTGGCGCACGGTCGCGAGCTCGACCTGGTCGCAGGGGGTGACGGGCGCGTCGACGTCGGCCGGCTCCTGTTCAGCGCCAAGGAGGCGATCTACAAGGCGTGGTCTCCGCTGGCCACCGGCCGGCTCAGCTTCGAGGACGCCGAGGTGGCGCTCGACCTAGCGGACGGGACGTTCCGCGCCCGGCTGCTGGTGCCGGGGCCGGTCGTCGGCGGGGTGCGGCTGGACGAGCTCCACGGCCGGTGGGCGGTCGAGGATGGGGTCATCGGCACCGCCGTGACCATCCATGCGCACGGTCGGGCGGGCGGGTCCGGCATCACCTGAGCGAGCGCGCGGTGCCGCCGTTGCGGGACTCGGGACGGACCAGTATCGTCGCCGCCCGGGTGCCCTTGTTGCCGCGCCGCACGGATGTCCCGGCGGTATCTCCGACGCACGGATAGCCAAGCATGGGAACGAAACGCGAGCCGAAGAGCGAACTGGTGCCCTTCACGGCGCCCGTGCCGCTTCCGTTCGTGGTGACGGCCGGCAGCGCGGCAGGCCTGCGCGACCGGGCGCAGCGGCTCGCGGCGCACCTCGACGTCGAGCCCGCCCCGCGCCTCGAGGACATCGGCGCCTCGCTCGCAGCGGCCCGCGGCGCGCTGTCGCACCGCGCCGTGGTCATCGGCGACGACGCCGAGGCGCTGCTGGATGGGCTGCGCGGGCTGGCGGACGGCGTTCCGGTCGCGCACGTGGTCGGCGGCGTGGCCGCTGGCGACTCCGCCCGCGGACCGGTCTTCGTGTTCTCGGGGCAGGGCGGCCAGTGGCCGGGGATGGCCGTGGAGCTGCTCGAGCAGTCCCCCGTCTTCGCCGCGCAGATGCAGGCCTGTGCGGACGCGCTCGCCCCGCACGTGGACTTCGATCTCGAGGGCGTCCTGCGGGGCGCCGAGGGGCAGCCGCCCCTCGAGTACGTCCATGTCATCGTCCCGGCGCTGTTCGCCGTCATGGTGTCGCTGGCCGCGCTGTGGCGCTCGCTCGGCGTCGAGCCGGCCGCCGTCGTCGGCCAGTCCCACGGCGAGATCGCCGCCGCCTACGTCGCCGGCGGGCTGTCGCTCGAGGACGCGGCGCGCGTGGCGGCGCTGCGCAGCCGCGCGGTGCATGCCCTCTCCGGCCGCGGGGGGATGGTCGCCGTGTCGCTGTCGGCCGAGGCGATGGCGCGCCGCCTGCGCCCGTTCGGCGAGCGCGTGGTCATCGCCTCGGTCAACGCGCCCGAGACGGTCGTGCTGTCCGGCGAGCTCGACGCGCTGGACGAGGTGCTCGCCGCGTGCGCGGAGGACGGGATCCGCGCGCGCCGCGCCCGCGTCGACTACGCCTCCCACTGGCCCCAGGTCGAGGAGGTGCGCAGCGAGATCCTCGCGGCGCTGGCGCCCATCGCCCCGCGCACGGGCCAGATCCCGCTCTACTCCACGGCCACGGGCGAGCTCGTCGACACCGCCCGGATGGACGCCGAGTATTGGTACGAGGGCGAGCGCCGGCCGGTGCAGCTGGACACGGTCATCCGGCAGGTGCTGCGCGACGGGTACCGATCGTTCGTCGAGGTTAGCCCCCATCCCGTGCTGACGACGGGGATCCAGGAGAGCGCCGAGGCCGAGCTCGGCGACCCCGACGAGGTGGCGGTCATCGCGTCGCTGCGCCGCGACCAGGGCGGCCAGCGCCGGTTCACCACCTCGCTGGCGGAGCTGCACGTCGGGGGCGTGGACGTCGACTGGGAGCGGCTGTTCGCCGGTGCCGGCGCGGAGCTCGTCGCGCTCCCGGAGGTCGTCGACGTCGCGGATGTCGACGACGCGGACGCCCCGGCGGAGTCGTTCGCCGAGCACGCGCGCGCCCTGTCGGCCGGCGATCGGGAGCGCCTCGTGCTCGACCTGGTGCTGGCCGAGGTGGCGCTCGTGCTGGGCCATCCCTCGCCCGGGGCCGTCGACCCCACCCGTGCGTTCAAGGAGCTCGGCGTGGACTCGGCCGCGGCGATCGAGGTGCGCAACCGCCTCGTGCACGCGACCGGCCTCCCGCTCGCCAAGACGCTGCTCTTCGACCAGCCGAGCCCCACCCGGGTGGCGGCCCGGCTCGTGGCCGAGATCATGGGCGAGCGCGGCGACGAGGCGCTGCCCGCCGCCGTCGTACGGGCGGGCGAGCCGATCGCGATCGTAGGGATCGGCTGCCGGTACCCGGGGGATGTCCGGTCGGCGGAAGACCTGTGGGACCTGGTGGCCGCCGGGCGCGACGCGATCGGCGAGCTCCCCACCGATCGCGGGTGGGATCTCGAGCGCCTCTTCGACGCCGAGGGCCGACTGGGCACGACGAACACGCGCCACGGCGGCTTCATCTACGACGCGGGGGAGTTCGACGCGGAGCACTTCTCGATCTCGCCGCGCGAGGCGCTGTCGATGGACCCGCACCAGCGGCTGCTGCTCGAGTGCTCCTGGGAGGCGCTCGAGGACGCCGGCATCGATCCCCACAGCCTTCGCGGCAGCTCGACCGGCGTGTTCACGGGGATCTACGGCCTGGACTACGGGCCGCGCATCCACGAGGGCGACGAACGGGTCGCCGGCTACGGGCTGACGGGCACGCTGCCCTCCGTGGCGTCGGGCCGCGTGGCCTACGTGCTCGGGCTGGAGGGCCCGGCGGTGTCGCTCGACACGGCGTGCTCGTCGTCGCTGGTGGCGCTGCACCTGGCGTGCCACGCGCTGCGCCAGGGCGAGTGCACGCTGGCGCTGGCGGGCGGCGCGACGATCATGGCGAGCCCCGGGATCCTCGTCGACTTCGCGCGGCAGGGCGGGCTGTCGCCGGACGGGCGCTGCCGCGCCTACGGGGCCGGCGCCAACGGCACGGGGTTCTCCGACGGCGTCGGCGTCGTGGTGCTCGAGCCGCTGTCGGTCGCCCAGGAGCGCGGCCATCGGGTGCTGGGGGTGATCCGCGGGAGCGGCACCAACCAGGACGGCGCGTCCAACGGCCTGACCGCCCCGTCGGGCACGTCGCAGGAGCGGGTCATCCGCCGGGCGCTGGCCAACGCCGGCCTCGGCATCGAGGACGTCGACGCGGTCGAGGGCCACGGCACCGGCACCGAGATCGGCGATCCGATCGAGGCCGGGGCGCTGCTGGCGACGTACGGCCGCCGCGCCGAGGGGCCGCTCTGGCTCGGCTCGCTGAAGAGCAACATCGGGCACACGCAGGCCGCGGCCGGCGTCGGCGGCGTGATCAAGATGGTGATGGCGTTGCAGCACGAGCAGCTGCCGCCGACGCTGTACGCGGACGAGCCCTCCCCGCACGTCGACTGGACGACGGGCCAGGTCAAGCCGCTGGCCGAGGCCGTCGCGTGGCCCCGGGGCGAGCGCCCGCGGCGCGCCGGCGTCTCGTCGTTCGGCATCTCCGGCACCAACGCGCATGTCGTGCTGGAAGAGGCGCCGGTGGTCGACGCGCCGCCGCCGGACGCCGCGCCGCCGGTCCCGCGGTCGCGGGTCCTCCCGTTCGTCATCTCCGGCTCGACGGAGCCGGCGCTCGCGGCGCAGGCCGGCCGCCTGCGCGCGCTCGCCGCGGCCGACCCCGAGCTCGATCTCCGCGGCGC
>JAOPZW010000108.1 GCA_025963905.1 Solirubrobacterales bacterium
TCTCGACCGACTCGACCGATCCCGAGCCCCTGCCCGACCGGATCGAGGACCGGCTCGCCGGGTTCACGGAGCTGATCGCCACGGCGATCTCCAACGAAGCCGGCCGGGAGGAGCTCGCCCGCCTCGCAGACCAGCAGGCCGCGCTGCGGCGCGTCGCGACGCTGGTCGCGCGCGGCGTCACCCCGCCGGACGTGTTCGCGGCGGTGGCGCGGGAGGTCGGCCTGCTGCTCGGTGTCGACGCCACGCACATGGCGCGCTTCGAGTCGGGCGGCACGGCGACCGGCGTCGCCGCCTGGAGTCCCGAAGGAGCTCATATCCCGGTCGGGAGAACGGTCGATCTCGAAGGCGAGAGTGTCGTGGGGATCGTGTCGCGGACGGGGCGGCCCGCGAGGATGCGCAGCTATGAGGATGCGCCCGGTCCTGGGGCCGCGCTGGGCCGCGAGCTGGGACTCCGCTCGTCGGTGGGCGCCCCGATCGTCGTCGACCAGCGCCTCTGGGGCGCCCTGGTCGTCTCGTCGAAGCACGACCGGCCGCTTGCGGCCGCCACCGAGTCGCGGCTCGCCGCCTTCACGGAGCTCGTCGCGACGGCGATCTCGAACACCGAAGCCCGGATGCAGGCGGCACGGCTGACCGACGAGCAGGCGGCGTTGCGGCGCGTGGCGACGCTCGTCGCGCGCGGTGTGCCGGAGGGCGAGCTCTTCGGCGTCGTCACCGAGGAGGTCGGCAGGCTGCTCGGCGGGGATCTCGCGGGGATGATCCGCTACGAGACCGATGCGACGGTGGCGCCCGTGGCCGCCTGGTCCGCAGCCGGCCCGCACCCGAAGCTGCCGAGTCGCTGGACGACCGAGGCAGGCGATCCGACGACCATGATCGGGGAGACCCGGCGAGCCGCGCGGATCGACGACTGGACCGGCGTGCCGGGGCCGATCTCCGCCTTCATCCGGGACGTCGGGATCAGCTCCTCGGTGGGCAGCCCGATCCTCGTCGAGGGGCGCCTCTGGGGCGCCCTGGCCGTCCACACCAAACACCCCGAGCCGCTCCCCACGGACACCGAGTCGCGCCTGGAGAACTTCACCGAGCTCGTCGCCACGGCGATCTCCAACAGCCAGGCGCGATCGGATCTCGCGGCCTCTCGCGCGCGGATCGTTGCTGCCACGGACGAGGAGCGCCGGCGCGTCGTTCGCGATCTGCACGACGGAGCGCAGCAGCGGCTGGTCCACATGATCCTCACGCTGAAGCTGGCAGGCCGCGCCGTGCAGAACGAGGAGGAGGCCGACGTCCCCGCCCTTCTGACCGAGGCGCTCGACAACGCAGAGCAGGCGACGGACGAGCTGCGCGAGCTCGCGCACGGCATCCTCCCCGCGGCGCTGACCCACGGTGGGCTGCGCGCGGGCGTGGACGTGCTGGCTTCGCGGATGCAGGTGCCGGTCGAGAACCGCGTCGCGGTGGGCCGGCTCCCTGCCCCGGTCGAGGCGACCGCGTACTTCGTCGTCGCCGAGGCGCTCACGAACGTCGCAAAGCACGCTCATGCCCGGCGCGCCACGGTCACGGCGCGCGCCGAGGACGGAACGCTCCGCGTCGAGGTACACGACGACGGCATCGGAGGCGCCCGCCCCGACGGGAGCGGGCTACTCGGGCTGGCGGACCGGCTGGCGGCCCTCGGGGGGCGGCTCCGGATCGAGAGCCCGCCCGGCGGCGGTACGCTCGTCGTGGCCGACTTCCCGCTGCGGGGGTAGCTCGATCAGTCCTCGAGGATCGTCAGATCGAGCCGGCGCAGGCGCTCCGGGTCGGCGAGGATGTCGACCCCGACGATCTTCCCGCCCCTGACCGTGAAGGCCGCGACCGAGAACGGCTCTCCGTCGCGCGTCGAGACCCCCCCGGCGACACCGTTGACGAGCGCCGGCCGGACGTCCAGGCCGAGCCGTGAGTAGGTGAGCGCCTGGCCGGCGACCGCCGCCGCACCGCGCACCTCCCGCGATCCGCCTGCGGCGCCAGGACCGAGGTCCGCGCGCAGCACGACGTCCGGGTCGAGCACGGCGACGAGCGCGTCGAAGTCGCCGTCGCGCGAGGCCGCGAGGAAGGCGTCGACGACCTTGCGCTGGGTGTCGAGGTCGGCGTCGGGAACCGCGTTGCGGCCCTGGACGCGGCGGCGTGCGCGGCTGGCGAGCTGCCGTGTCGCCTCGGGGGGAGCGGCCGACTATCCCCGCGATCTCGTCGAACGGCACGGCGAACATGTCGTGGAGCACGAACGCGAGCCGCTCGGCGGGAGCCAGCGTCTCGAGCACGACGAGCAACGCCACGCCGACCGAGTCGGCAAGGAGGGCCTCGTGCTCGGGGTCGGTGCCGTCGGCGCGATCGACGATCGGCTCCGGCAGGTGCACGCCCAGCGGCTCCTCGCGCCGCACCCGGCGGGAGCGCAGCATGTTCAGCGACACGCGCCCGACGACGGTGGTCAGCCAGGCGCCGAGGTTCTCGACGTCGCTGGTGTCCGAGCGGCTGAGCCGCAGCCACGCTTCCTGGACGGCGTCGTCTGCCTCGCTCAGCGAGCCCAGCATCCGGTAGGCCACCGCCCTGAGCCGGGTGCGGCGCTCCTCGAATCGTTCCGCCATCCAGTCGCGCTCATCCATTGGTCACAACCATCCGTCGCGTCGGGTCATCCAACTAGACCCGCGTGATCCACGCGATGTGACCACCGACAAGGAGAACACGATGCGCGTCTTCGTCGCAGGAGCGAGCGGTGCCATCGGCACCCGGCTCGTCGGACAGCTGATCGACGGAGGCCATGAGGTGATCGGCACCTTCAGGTCGGGCGCAAACGCCGACCGGGTACGCGCGCTCGGGGCGCAGCCGATCGCGCTCGATCTGCTCGACCCGCGGGCCGTGCGCAAGGCCGTCCTCGAAACCGAGCCCGACGCGATCGTCCATCAGGCGACCGCTCTGGCGGACCTGCGCTTCTCGAGGAACTTCGACCGCGGCTTCGCGCCGACGAACCGGCTTCGGACTCAGGGCACCGACGCGCTGCTGGCGGCCGCGCGCGAGGCGGGCGTGCGCCGGTTCGTCGCCCAGAGCTTCGCCAGCGCGCGCTACGCGCGCGTGGGCGGGATGGTCAAGACCGAGGGCGATCCGCTCGACCCGACGCCGGTGCCGGCGACGAGCGAGACCAACGCCGCGATGCGCTACCTCGACGAGGCGGTCACGGACGCGGGCGGCATCGCGCTGCGCTACGGCGGCTTCTACGGCGCTCCCAACGACGGGCTGCTCGCGCCCGTCCGCAGGCGGCAGTTCCCGATCGTCGGCGACGGCGGGGGCGTGTCCTCCTTCATCCACCTCGACGACGCCGCCGCAGCGACCGTGCTCGCGCTCGAGCACGACGGAGCCGGCATCTACAACATCGTCGACGATGAGCCCGCCGCAATCCACGAGTGGCTGCCGGTGCTCGCGAACGTGCTCGGCGCCAAGCCGCCCGGCCACTTCCCCCGCTGGCTCGCGCGGCTGGTCGCGGGCGAGGCGGCGGTCATGATGGGAACCGAGTCCCGGGGCGCGTCGAACGCGAAGGCCAGGCGCGAGCTCGGCTGGGAGCTGCGCTACCCGAGCTGGCGCCAGGGCTTCGTGGCCGCCTACGCGTCGACCGCCCCCGCGGATGGACGCAAATCTCATCCGGCCGCCGGAACGAGTCACTCGCCGCGGTGATCGCCGATGGCTCGGCACCTACCGAGCCACTTCGGCTAGGGCGTCGTGATGCGTGCGACGACCTGCTGCTGGTGGAAGAACGGGTTGTCGCCGGCCTCGTTGAACGTTGAGACAGATGTCGTGTAGGTGACCCCGCCGCTCGAGGCGACGCCGAAGTAGTCCCCGATGAATGTGCCGGAGCTGCAGATGCAGCTGGGGCGCAGCGCCGAGAGCTGCGGGTCCCAGGTGTGCGCCGAGAGCCGGACGTTGTGGCCGCTGGCCGTGAGGTCGGGCCTGTAGAACTGCGCTGCGGTGTTGACGCAGTAGTTCGCTCGTCCGTAGGGCGTGCCCGGTGCCGCCGACGTCCCGGGGTCGTAGGCGATCCCGGCGCCCGTCGCCTCGGCCGTCCCCTGGTCGGGGCAGGCCAGCCGCCGGTCGTAGAAGGCGTCGACGACGGTCCCGTTGGGCGCGACATCGAGGTTGGGTTGCAGCGCTTCCGTGGCTCCGGCGTTGTCGTTGACGCGGATCGGCTGCGTCCAGGTGTGGCCGTCGTCATAGGAGGCGGTCAGGTAGACGTTGGACAGCCCGCCGGTGCCGTCCTCCCAGGAGACGTAGAGCGGGTAGCGGCCGTTCACCTTCTTGGGGCCGACCGCGAAGGTGTTGACGATGCCCTCCCGGAAGGTCGTGTTCTTGTAGGTGGGCACCGCTATGTCGTGGGCCACCGGCAGCGGACCCTGCCAGCTGGCGCCGCCATCGGTCGACCAGATCAGGCTGATGTCGGCGATCCCGAAGTTCTTGGCCTGCGGGTTGTTCGTCGTGGTCGTCCAGACCGTGCCGTCCGGGGCCACGTGCGGCAGCAGGTAGGTGTCCCAGCGCTTGCCGGAGACGGTCGGCAGGACCTGCGGCGTGGACCAGTCGGTATGGGTGCCGTCGGGGCGCGCGTCGGCGTGGGACTCGTAGATGACCGATGGGTTGAACGCGAACAGCGTCCACATCGCGTACACCCGCCCGTAGTGCGGGCTGGCCGGGTTGGTGTCGATCGTGATCCACTGCTTGTCGGGATCGCCCGTGTTCGCGTTCTTGGCCGTCATCAGATAGTCCGGGCGCCCGTCGTGCGTCGTGATCCAGCTGGCCGCCGGCGTCTTGCCGGGAAGCGTCGCGTGCGGATGGACGGCGACCGCGATCGCCTCGGGCGGCACGGTCGGGTTGATCTGGTTGGACCCGTTGTCGAATTTGTGGACGCCGCCGTTGCCGTAGTAGAACTGGTAGGGCAGGACCAAGGAGTAGAAGTTGCCCCAGGGGTCGAACGCGCCGACAGGGTCGGTGTTGTCGGTCCAGCCCTCGTAGCCGGGTACGTGACCCTGCACGGGCCACGTGGCGCCCCCGTCGAAAGACTCGTAGAAGCCGAGCAAATGGTTGTAGCCCTCCGCGTTGACCGCCCACTTGCTCTGGCCGATCAGGTGATTGGAGTTCGCAGGATCGATGCGCAGGTCGGACTCCGAGTGGTCCTTGACCCGCAGCGCCGGATGGTCAACGTCCTGCGTGGGATACGGCCCGAGATCCTCGCCCGTCGTCGCCGCGCCGTCGCACGGCGAGCCGCCGCCGTCGAGATAGCCAAGGGCCGGCGTGAGCGCATCGAGGTACAGCGTCTCAGGCGCGTAGCAGCTCACCCGCTGCGTGGTGGCCGAGACGTTGACCACCGCGTTCGCTGCGGCGCTGCCGGCAAACGCGGCGTCGGACTGGTACCCCTGAGGCGGCGTCGCCGCGGGCGCCCCGGCGGGTGCGGTCAGGCAACCGGCCACACATGCTGCGATCACGAAAACCGGTCTCCGCACGGATGTCTCCCTCGGTCGGTTCGGCGGTTGGGTACGGGTGGTGTGGCACCGCGGTGGCGTAGATCTCTTGGTCCTGCCCGCCCTGTGACACGCACGCGTCACTGATGGCGGAGACGTGTCGGACGCCGCGGTTGATGTCCTTTGGGACGTAGAGGCAAGGCAAAGACGTCGCGCCGAGCAAACAACCCGACGCCGGGCACGAACCTAGCCTCAGCGCGCCGAGGCGGTCAACCGCCGCGTCTCGCCGACCGAGCAAGACTGGAGAGTTCGCATACCCTCGATCGCTGCAATCGTGCAAAGGGGGTATCTGGCCTGCTGCCCCTAGGGGGCGGCGAGTGCCAGATTGCTGGTCGCCTTCCGGGGCGTGCGCGAGCGGCCTGTACGGCGCGGCGTCGCGTGTTGTCCCGGGGTCTGACCGGCGGGTTCGGCAGCAACCAGCCCAACGGCCGGATTGGTCGGTCCGTCATCACGACGGTCCGGTGAGAGCGCTGCCACGGACGCCGAGCACAGTCGCTCGGCGTTTCCCCTAGCTCCGTCCATCCCGAGGAATGGTCCCTCACTAAGATCGGTGTGGCCCGTCTGGCCGACGAGGCGGGCGAGATGGGCGCTGAAGAGGTCGCGGTCCAGCCGGACGTCGTGGCCGAGGCCGCACGCCTCGCAGGCGTGTGTGCGCTGGGAAAGCGACTTCTTCGTCTTGGTGCCACACAGGCAGTGCTGGCTGGGCGCGCACGTCGCCGACGTCTGGAACTCGATCGCCTGGCCGCCCACACGCACGGCCTCAGCAGCGATGTGGCCCATCAACGCGCCGGGCGCCGTGAAGCCCATCCGCTTGCCGTAGCGCGAGGCCTGCCAGCCGCGGTAGGAGTTGGACTCAAAGGCGACCGTCGAACCCACCTTCACGACTCCACGTGCCACCGCGACGGCGTCGGCCTGGCGGTTGATGCGCTCGGTGCGCGCGAGCTTGCGCAGCCTGCCCTGCGCACGACGTTGACGCTTGGAGGTCTTCGTCGGGCGCTTGCCCTTGATGTTTCGGCCCTGCTCGTCGTAGCAGTCGGGGTTCATCGCCCGCCGTGAGCGGCCGATCGCGCGCTGGTCGCGGCGGGTCCGCGCCGCCTGGGCCTTGCGGCGCGCCAGCAGCTCCTTCGGCGCCCGGTTGAGCAGCACGCTGTCGTGCTCGCCGACGACCGCCAGCAGCGACGGGCCGACATCCAGGCCGACCACGCTCTCGGCGCCCGCATCAAGCGACTCAAGGTAGTCAGGGTTGCGGTAGGGCGCGCCCGCCAGGCAGATCAGCGCGAAGTAACGGGTGGCGCCCCGCACCTCCTCGCGCTTGATACCGACGCGCACGACGCGTCGGCCCTCCACGTGCAGCGCCCACTTGCGCGTGCCCGGCCGCCACTCACGCGCGACATCCAGCACCAACCCCTTGCGCTTGGTCGCGCTCGTGAACTCCACACGACCGTCCTTGAAGCGCAGCGACGCCTTGTTGTCGTTGCCCCAGATCACATCCATATCCGCCGACGGCTGATGGCGCGGACGCCCGGTATGCCCAAACATCCAGTTCTTGACCTGGGTGAACACCTCCGAACCGACCGCCAACGCGACCCGAGCGCCAAACATCTCGCCCATCCAGCCCGACGCCTGCCAATGGTCAAACGCAACCCGATACGCCCCCGCCGACGTCAGCCCATACTCGTGACGCAGCGCCCCCAACGCCTTCGAGCGCGCCGAGCCAGCGAGCTGCTGCGCTGCACGCCAGCGCCGATCGCGGCGCATCTGCACCACGCGCCCCGACAGCGTGCCCAGCGTCGCGTTGATCAGCTTCCCGCGCGCCCGCAGCCGCGCGTCCACGATGCTCGTCTCCCGTGCGTTGACCACCAACGGGACCGTCACCACGTAGCGCCCATCGGTGTCGGCAGCGCTCACCCCAGAAAGCTACCTCGGGCGCCGGACCGCAAGCCGGGATCTCGGGGCAGCAGGCCAGATACCCCCTTTCGTGCAAAACCTGCCATGCCCGGCGCCTCGCGCCGTTCGAGGAACTCGATGACATCTACGCGCGCTGGCGCCGCTGCGGCCGTGGCCTTCGACGCCGCCGGGCGCCGGTCGTCGCGGATGCCGCTGGACGGCTACCTCAAGCAGGTCGGCAGCTTCTCGCCATCCCCAACACGTTCAACAGGCGCGCCCGCACAATCCGGGTGCCGGGCTCCGGGATGCAAGTGCGTTCGGCTGTGCCGTCGGGCGGCTCCGGAGCTACCTCGCGCACCTTCTCCGGCACCCCCTTCTCGATCTGTCGGATCCGCTCGGCGAGCTGGGGACGAGGCGCGAGAGCGCGGGCCGTGCAAGGACCCGCTCCCGCGTCAACGGCCTTGCGCCTAGCACCGCTTGACGGCCCCGCCGCCCGTCCCGATACTCGCCCGCGGTGGCGAGCGAGCACTCGAACCGGGGGGCGAAGCGGGCCCGCGAGGCCCGCGCCAACCTCGGCTACACGCGCGAGGGGCCGCTGCCCGACGTGCTGCGGGCCGTCGAGCGCGAGGGCGGCGCGCACGCCGTCGTGCTCGAGTTGCCGGAGGGCGTCGCCGGCGCCTACATCGCCAAGCCGGGCCGGCCGCTGCTGTTCGTCAACGGACGCCAGGCGCTCTCGCGCCAGCGCTTCACGCTGGCCCACGAGTTCGGCCATCACCGCATGCGCCACGCGACGGTGGTCGACAAGCAGGCGGCGATCAGCGGCCACCTGCACGATCCCAGCGAGGTCTCCGCGAACGCGTTCGCCGCGGAGTTCCTGACGCCCCGTGACGCGGTGACGGCGTGGGGCGGCGAGCGCGTCCGCGGCGCCGTGACGCTCGAGGACGTCATCCTGCTCGCGCACGAGTACGGCGTCAGCGCCCAGGCCGCCCGCTACGCGCTGGAGACCGCCCGGGTGCTCACCGACGACCGGCGCCGGCGGCAGCTCGACGACGAGATCGCCGAGGACTTGCACGTGGATCTCGCACAGCGGCTCGGGCTCCGGCCGCTAGAGGACGACCTTGCCGACGTCGCGGGTCGCCTGCCGCGGATCCCGGGCGCCCTCCGAAGCAGCGCCCTCGGCGACCTGCTCGCGGGAGCGATCGACGCGAAAGCCCTGGCGCTGCGGCTCGGGCGCGAGCCGGCGGAGGTCGCCGCGATGCTGACCGAGCTGCGGATCGATCAGCTGCTGCCCGCGGTGCTCGCGCCCTAGACGGTCGCGGCGGCGGTGGCCGTCGCAGCCGCCGGCACGGGTGCGCGCGCCGGCTTGAGCGTCGCGGCCAGCCCGGCGCAGATCAGCACCGCGCCGCCGACCTCGAGCGCGCTCGGTCGCTCCCCGAGCGCGAGCGCCGCGCTCGCCATGCCGAACACCGGCACGAGCAGCGCGAACGGGGTGACCGCGGCGGCGGTGTGGCGCTTGAGCAGCGTCGTCCACGCCGCGAACCCGAACAGCCCGGACACCAGCGCGACGAACAGCAGCGCGCCCACCGCCGCGGCGTCGACGCCGGCGAGCGCGTCGCCGATCTGCGCCGGCCCCTCGAACACCAGCGAGAGACCGAGCAGCGGCAGCGGCGGCACCAGGCTCGCCCAGACGAGCATCGCGAGCGGATCGGGCGGCTGCGCGACCCGCGTCATCACGTTGGTCACGCCCCACGCGGCTGCGGCGACGACGATGAGGACGAAGGGGAGGACCGGCGCGCTCGCGGCGCGGTCGATCCCGATCACCGCCAGCCCGGCGAACGCCAGCGCGGCGCCGGCGACCTGCTCGCGCCGCGGCCGCTCGTGCAGCACGGCGCCGGCGAACGCGATCGTGAAGATCACCTGGAGCTGCAGCAGCAGGGACGAGAGACCGACCGGCATGCCGAGATGGATGCTCACGAACAACAGGCCGAACTTCACGACGCCGAGCAG
>JAOPZW010000218.1 GCA_025963905.1 Solirubrobacterales bacterium
CGGTCGCCGGCCATCTTGTTCAGCAGCGAGCCCTTGCCGTGCACGACCTCGTCGTGGGACAGCGGGAGGATGAAGTTCTCCGAGAAGGCGTACATGAGGCTGAACGTCAGCTCGTGGTGGTGGAAGCGCCGGTACACCGGGTCCTGCTGGAAGTAGCCCAGCGTGTCGTGCATCCAGCCCATGTTCCACTTGAAGCCGAAGCCGAGGCCGCCGAGGTACGTGGGCCGCGACACCCCGGGCCACGCGGTCGACTCCTCGGCCGCGGACACGACGCCCGGCACGCGCTCATGCAGCACCTCGTTGAGCTCCTTGAGGAACGAGACCGCGTCGAGGTCCTCGCGCCCGCCGAAGACGTTCGGGACCCACTCTCCCTCGCGCCGGGAGTAGTCGAGGTAGAGCATCGAGGCGACCGCGTCGACGCGGATGCCGTCGGTGTGGAACTCCCGCGCCCAGAACAGCGCCGAGGCCAGCAGGAAGTTGCGGACCTCGTTGCGCCCGAGGTTGAAGATCAGGGTCCCCCAGTCGGGGTGCGCGCCGCGCCGGGGATCCTCGTGCTCGAACAGCGCGCTGCCGTCGAAGCGCGCCAGCGCCCACTCGTCGCGCGGGAAGTGCGCCGGCACCCAGTCCAGCATGACGCCGACGCCGTGCTGGTGCATGCGGTCGACGAACTCCCGGAAGTCGTCGGGCGAGCCGAAGCGCGGCGTGGGCGCGAAGTACGAGGTGACCTGATAGCCCCACGAGCCCGAGAACGGGTGCGCCATGACGGGCAGCAGCTCGACGTGGGTGAAGCCGAGGTCCTTGACGTAGGCGGCCAGCTCGTCGGCGAGCTCGAGGTAGGTCAGCGAGCGGTTGTCCTCGAGCGGGTTCAGCCGCCACGAGCCGAGGTGCACCTCGTAGATCGACATCGGCCCGCGCTGCGGGTCCGTGCGGCCGCGGGCGGCGAGCCATTCCTCGTCGCGCCAGCGGTGGTGGCTGCGGTGCACGATCGAGTTCGTCCCGGGCGGCTCCTCGGCGGCGAAGGCGAACGGGTCGGCGCGCAGGACGATGTCGCCGCCGGCGGTCCGGATCTCGAACTTGTAGCGCTGCCCCTCCTCGACGCCGGGGACGAAGAGCTCCCAGATGCCCGAGGCGCCCATCGCGCGCATCGGGTGCAGGCGCCCGTCCCACGAGTTGAACTCCCCCACCACGCTCACCGAGCGCGCGGCGGGCGCCCACACCGCGAACGACACGCCGGTGACGCCGTCGATCTCGCGCACGTGCGCGCCGAGGCGCTCGTAGAGCTCCTGGTGGCGGCCCTCCCCGGCGAGGTGCAGGTCGAGCTCGCCCAGCGTCGGCGGGAACGCGTAGGGGTCGCGCAGCGTGAAGCGGTTGCCGTCGTCGTACTCGACGTCGAGCTCGTAGCGCAGCGGCAGCGCCGCATCGGCCAGCTGGCCCTCGAACAGGCCGCCGGGGTGGCGCCGCGCGAGCTCGACGGGCTCGTGGCCCTCGGCGCGCGCGACGATCCGCGCCGCGGCGGGGCGGTAGGCGCGCAGGACGACGCCGCCGTTGTCGGGGTGGGCGCCGAGCAGCCGGTGTGGATCGGACAGGTCGCGCGCGACGACCGCGTCGATGTCGCTCTGGACCGTCATCGCAGCGGCTCCTCGAGCAGCCGCGCGATGCCCGCCACCGGGATGCCCACCCAGTCGGGGCGGTTGTCGATCTCGTAGCGCAGCTCGTACACGGCCTTCTCCAGCTCGAACATCGACAGCAGCGTCGCGGTCGCCGACTCGGAGGGCGGCAGCAGCGCCGGGTCGATGGTCTCGAAGTACCCGGCCAGGAACTCCTCACGCGCACGGTCCTCCCAACCCTCGGGGACGGGCACGCCGTGCTGGAGCTCGGAGGCCGACGCCGCGTAGGCGAACGAGCGCAGCATCCCCGCCACGTCGCGCAGCGGTGAGCGCTTGCGCCGACGCTCGAGCAGCGGGCGCGCGGGCTCGCCCTCGAAGTCGAGGATCACCCACGAGCCCGGGGAGTCGCCGTCGCCGGGCGTGAGCATCGTCTGACCGAGGTGCAGGTCGCCGTGATGGCGGATGAGCCGGCCGCCGGCGCCGACGTGCGACAGCATCCGCAGGCGGTCGCGCACCTCCTCGCCGCGCCCGGCGATCGGCTCCAGCGCCGGCTCGGAGGTGTCGAGGTCCAGGAAGACGCGCTCGATCTCCTCGTCGACCGTGGCGGTCAGCAGCGACAGCGCCTCGTAGCCGGCCTCCTCGGGGGCGAAGGCCGGGTCGGTGGCGTCGGAGCCCAGCACCGTGTGCATCCGGCCGACCACCGCGCCGAGGTCGCGCACGCGCGACAGGAACGCCTCGGGGTCGGAGCCCATCGAATCCACCGCGAGGTCCCACCCCTCGCGCGCGCCGGCGACGAAGCGCTGCACGACGCCGAACGTCGCATCCATGAGCTCGCCGCCGTACTCGTACCAGCCGCCGAGCTCGGCGATGTGCTCGAAGCCGCGCTCGGACAGGAAGCGCAGCATCTCGAGCTCGGGGTTGTTGCCGGCCTCGATGCGCCGGAACGCCTTGAGCACGAGCCGCTCGTCGAAGACGATCGACGAGTTGGACTGCTCGGCGCCGACCGGGCGCGTCGCCGGATGCTCGGCGGGCGGCTCGACGGAGTCGAGCCAATGGAACGAGAGCTCGCCCATCGCGCCGGCCACCACGCCGTTCTCGCGCAGCAGCCGTCCGAGCACGGCGCCCGCCTCGGGGTCGGCGAAGGCGTCGTAGACCGTCCAGCCGTCGAGCTCGGTCACGACGCCCTGGTCCCACCCCTCGGCAGCCGGGCGCAGGCCCAGGAGGAGCTGGTAGATCTCGTGCGTGCCGCCGGGGAAGCGCGCCTCGACGCACGCGGCCACCAGCGTGGGATCCCCCTGCTGGATCCCCACGCGGTCCAGGAGGTGGATCTGTGCCACCTCACGCCCCTTGGCGCCGAACCAGCGCTGGCGCTGCAGCCAGTCGCCGAGCGCCTGCTCGTCGAGCGCGGCGAGATCAGGACTGGGCATCATCGGGCTCCTGGACGGTATCGGGGTCCTCCTTGAGCAGGAACCAGAAGAACCCGCGCGGCGCGAGGGTGAGCAGGTAGGGAAGCTCGCCGATCCGCGGGAAGCGGTTGCGCCCGAACATCTCCTCCGGCCAGCGTCCCTCGAAGGCTGACAGATCGAGCTCGACCGCCTGGGCCGACGCCGCGAGGTTGTGCACGCAGAGCGCGATGTCGCCCTCGTAACGGCGCACGTGGGCGAAGACCTTCGGGTTGGATGGCCGCAGCGGCCCGTAGCTGCCCAGGCCGAAGACGGGGTGCTCCTTCCGCAGCGCGATGAAGCGCTTGAGCCAGCGCAGCAGCGACGTCGGCGTGCGCAGGGCAGCCTCGATGTTGACGGCCTGGTAGCCGTAGACGGGGTCCATGAGGGGCGGCGCGTAGAGCTGGGCGAAGTCGGCGCGCGAGAAGCCGCCGTTGCGGTCGCCGGTCCACTGCATCGGGGTGCGGACGCCGTCGCGGTCGCCGAGGTACACGTTGTCGCCCATCGCGATCTCGTCGCCGTAATACAGGACCGGGCTGCCGGGCAGCGAGAACATGAT
>JAOPZW010000221.1 GCA_025963905.1 Solirubrobacterales bacterium
ACCTTGCTCACCGAGAACGCCGCGCCCTGCGGGTCGGCCAGGAACGCCGTCGTTCCGATCGGGCTGTCGACCGGCGGCATCACGACCCTCCCGCCGCGGTGGAAGGCCCGCTCGACGACCGCGTCGACGTCGTCGACCCAGAAGTCCACGCTCCACTGCGCCGGTGCGTCCCAGCGGGCGGGTCCTCTTTCAGCGCACCTTGTTACGGGCCGCTGACGACGGCGATCGTCAACGTCGAGGAGTAGCTGCCCGTGTAGCTGTTCTGCGGCACAAAAACCTGGATCGTCGGCGTCACCGTAAAGGTGCCGACGCCGGTGGCGCTGGCGGCGTTGTCGAGCTTGTTGGGCGTAGGAGGCGACGAGCCGGCGGGCACGCCTACCGGGTAGGTGACGGAGTTGGTGGGGCTGGTGCAGATGCCGCCGTTGGCGCACGCCGAGGTCACGCCGGTGACCGTCGAGGCGTTGCTCGCCAGTGTCCGTGTGCCGGTAGTGAACTGCGTGGAGGTGATGGTCAGGTTCCAGCCCACGCTGCCGGTGGTTCGCGTGTCGTTGACGGTCAGCGGGGTCGCGTAGGTGGCGGTCTGGTCGCCGCTGTCGAGGTTGGCGGAGAAGGTCGGTGCGGCGGTGGTGCTGACCGATAGCGTCCCTTGGGCGGCATCGCGCAGCGCGATGGTGTGAGCGATCCACGCGGAGCTGGAAAGGGCTGGGGTCGCGGTCTTGCTTGCCGTCGCACCAGCGGACGCCTGCGCGAAGTCAGCCGACTCTTCGGTGGTCGACGGCGACGGGACGTCGTACCGCTCCGTGGTGCCGGCGGCCGGGCTCACGGTGGTGTTGATGTTGAACCCGGATGCGACGATCACCTGATCGTTGGCCACAGACGTGGTGACGCTGCCGGCGAGAGCGTTGCCGCTCGCGCCGCCGGCGCTGGCCGACGCGTCGATGGGCGCGGTGTTGTTGACCCCGCTGTAGTCCACGATGCCGCCCGAGGCTTGCCTGGTGGTGCCAAGACCCCACGAATAGCTGGTGCCCTCGCTGGTGCCGGCGACCCTGTAGTAGGTGATCTGGCGGATTGCCGTCCCTTGAGTTGTGTCCTTGACCGCCGTCCAGCCGCTGGGAGGGGTCAGCGCCCCGGTTGCGGTGGCGGTGACGGTTGCCACCATGACGTGCCCGGATGCGACCCCGGTGGGTTTGGTGATCGCCAGGCTGGTGGCGCCGCTACCCGTGGTGGCGCTGCTGCTAGCGGCGACGAAGCTGATCGCCGCGTGGGCGCTGCCCGGCGCGATCGCGAAGCTGAGGATGAGCACGCCGAGGGCGAGGATCCTGGCGCAGTGAGGTCTCATCTCCGCTCGACGCCCGGCGGCGACCTAGATACTCCCCTCGCGCCAGAGGTGCCGATAGAGGCCGAAGGCGATCGCGGCGAGCAGCGCCACGGCCGCTCCGAGCAGGATGTACAGCAATGTGCTATTCGAAGAGGGGGACGAGTCGAGCTCCGAGGCCGTCGCCGCTCCGAAGACCTGCGTCTGGTTGGCGGTCGAGATCGTGAACGGGAACCTGCGGACGAGGTGACGGCCTCGGTAGGTGATCGCAACGGTGCCCTCGTAGCTGCCGTTCGGTAGCGACCTTCCCGCCGTGTAGACCGGGTAGCTGATGTCGGTGTGGGAGACCAACGTGTCGAGCGGGAAATCCTGCCGTTCGACCTGCTTTCCCGAGCTGTTCACGACGGTCAGCGATCCCTGGCCCTTCACGAACACGTTGCCGGGATTGGAAAGCCCGATCAAAAGGCTCTGGTGGCCGGGGATCCCGCTTGCTCGTATGCCGGTGACCGCGAGCTTGACCACCTCAGCGCCGGGAAGGTTGACCTGCACGGCGACGATGCTGAGCTCGCGGATCTTGACCCGGAATGAGGCGTGCTTCGTCTTCTGGACGGTCTTCGTGGAGGCCGGGTTGGAGGGTTGCACGACGATGCCGCCCAGGTGCTGTCCGGCGAACACGCCCGCGGGGACGGCGACCGTGAAGCCAATCGTCTCGCGCGCGTGCGGCGCCAGCGTCACCTCGGTCTTCGAGAGCTGGATCCAGGCGCCGACGTCCTTGCGCGGCTCCGCGCGCGAGCGGTAGACGGCTCCACTGGTCTGACCGCTCGTCCCGTCGACCGAATAGACCGTCGCCGAACCCGGCTTATCGCCGATGTTGAGCACTTCCACCGAGCTGTGAACCGTCGCGCCTGGCGTTGCGGTGAGAACGAAGTAGCCGGTCTGAGTCGCTTTCGCCGGCTCAACCGAGAACACCGCGCTCGCGATCGCGCGTGGCGCGCTGACCAAGACCAGGGCAAGAGCGAGCGCGCAGCCAACGGCCACGCGCACGAGCGCGTGGCGACGTCCGATCACGCGACCCTCAGTGGGGCGACAGCCAGGCAACGGAGGACAGACTACGGCCCCGTGACGATGGCAAGGGTCAGCGTGCTCGTGTAGGTGCCCGCGAAGCCGCTCTGCGGCACGAAGACCCCGATGGTGGGCGTGTCGGTGAACTTGCCCATACCGGTGTT
>JAOPZW010000230.1 GCA_025963905.1 Solirubrobacterales bacterium
TGCAGTGGCAGTAGCCGGCGGTCTGGAAGGGCGCGGTGACCTCGAAGCGGACGGCTCCGCAGAGGCAGGATCCGGTCAACGGCGCGTCGGGCGTGGGCATGGAGAGAGCCTACGACGCCCGGGCGGCCGATCTGCGAGCATCGCGCCCGCTCGTAGGGTCACACGTCACGGAGGAGATCCCCCTGCCCGCCCCCCGCCCGCGCCGCGCCACGCTCGTGGCCGCCATCGCGCTGCTCCTGGCCGCCGCCGCCCCCTCGACCGCGTCGGCGTTCGGGTTGTCGGGCGTGCGCGTCGCTCCCGCCGACCCGCGGGCCGGCGCCCACAGCGACCTGACGGTCCACTTCGACGTCACCGATCCGGGCGCACAGCTCAAGAAGTTCGTCATCCATCTCCCGGCGGGACAGGTCGGCGATCCCAAGGCCACGCCGCTGTGCCCCGAGCAGCAGTTCCTGACCACCGGGTGCGACCGGGCGACGCAGGTGGGCAGGACGACGGTCACCGCCACCGCGCTGGGCCTCCCCCAGACCGTCAACGGCGAGATCTTCAACGTCGCCCCGACGGCGCCCGAGGTGGCGCGGCTGGGCATCCTCCTGCACCCGTCCATCGGCGGCGACCAGCGCCTGCTCTCCCCCGTACGCCTGCGCTCCGGCGACGGCGGCCTGGACTCGACGCTCGACAACGTCCCGCGCGCGGCCGGCGGCCTTTCGATCGACGTGACCTCGACCGACATCACGCTCTTCGGCCAGGTGGCCGGCAAGAGCTTCAGCACCAACCCCACGGGGTGCAGCGTCGCCGAGACGACGATCGACGCCTACTCCTACGCCGCGCCCGACACCGCCGCGCAGGGCAAGGCGTCCTACACGCCGACCGCCTGCGGCGCGCTGCCCTACGGGCCGACGCTCAGCGCGACCGTCGGCGGCGCCGGGCAGACCGCCAAGGGCGGTCACCCGGCGGTCTCCACCGTCGTGGGCGGCCTGCCCGGCCAGGCCAGCTCGCGCCGCGTCGCCGTCACGCTGCCGGCCGGGATCGGCGTCGACCAGGGCGCCCTCGTGCGCGCATGCCCGGGCGATCAGCTCACCGCGGCGACCTGTCCTCCGGCCTCGATCATCGGCACGGCGACGTCGGTCTCGCCACTGCTCAGCGCGCCGCTGAAGGGGCCCGTCACGCTCGTGCAGCCGGCGCCGGGCCAGGGCCCGCAGCTCGTCGTCGACCTCAACGGCTTCGGCGCGACGATCCGCCTCGTCGCCAAGGTCGCGTTCGTCGCCGGCCCGCGCCTGCAGACGATCTTCGACGGCCTTCCCGACGTGCCGCTGACGAGCTTCTCGCTGGACCTCGCCGCCAACGGCGTGTCCGGCGCCGCACGCGACCTCTGCACCGGGCCCGTGCTGCGCGCCGACGCCACGTTCGACGCCCAGTCGGGCGCGCACGCCACGGCAAACGTGCCGGTGCAGATCGCCGGCTGCCCGAAGGGCGGCGCCGGTGCCGCCAAGGCGACAGCGACGCTCAAGGGCGTGCGCAGCCGCCACCCCGTGCTGACCGTGAGCGTGACGGCCGCCCAGGGCGCGCGGCTGACCCAGGCCGGCTTCTCGCTGCCGCCCGCGTTGCGCTTCGACCAGCGCCGTGCCAAGCGCGCCCTCACCGTCCTGGCCGGGGGCAGGCGCGTCGCCAAGCCGGTGGTGCGCCTGGCGTCCAGCGCGATCGCCGTCGGCGGCTTCGGCAAGCAAGGGACCACCAAGGTGCAGTTGCGCCTGCGCGCCGGAGCCCTGCGCCTCGCCCGCAAGCTCGCGGCCGGCAGCCGCGTGACACTCAAGGTGGGCTACACCGACACCGCCGGCAAGCCGCAGTCCCTGGCGGTGAAGGTGCGCGCCGGCCGCTGATCGCCCGCGGGCGCCGCCGCTGCGGATACGGTCTGCCTCCCCACCCACCCAGGAGGTCCACAGTTGCCGTCCCGCCGCCAGTTCGTCACGAGCGCAGGGTCCGCCGCCGCTGCCGCCATCTTCGCGCCCCAAGCGCTGGCCGGCGGGCTGACACGGGCCGCGGCCGCGCCGCTCGCGCGCGGCGGCCGCTTCAGCGACGGCGTCATGGCAGGCGAGCCCATGCCGACCGCGATCACCCTGTGGTCGCGCGTGGACCAGCTGGCCGGCCCCGCGAGCGTCGACCTCGAGGTCGCGCGTGACAGCGGGTTCCGCCACGTGGTCGCGCACAAGCGCATCGCGACCTCGGGCAACGCGGACCACAACATCAAGGCGCGCGTGACGGGGCTCAAGCCCTACGAGCAGTACTACTACCGCTTCGCGACGCGCACCCAGGACGGGCCGGTGGGGCGCTTCCGCACCGCGCTGCCGGCCGACTCCCAGCAGCCGGTGAAGTTCGCCTTCTACTCCTGCCAGGACTACACCCACGGCTATTACAACGCCCACGAGCTCATGGCGCGCGACGACCTCGACTTCGTCGTCTGCCTCGGGGACTACATCTACGCCGAGACCTACCACTCGCGCAAGGACGGCACCGCCGTGCGCGACGACCGCATCGGCAGCAGCGGACCCGACAAGACCATCGTGCGCGAGGCCGTCACGCTGGCCGACTACCGCGAGAAGTACCGCCTATATCGATCGGACAAGTCGCTGCAGAAGGTCCAGGCGAAGTTCCCGGTGGTCATGCTGTGGGACGACCACGAGGTCCAGAACAACTACGCCGGCGGCGAGCCCGACGGCGGTCTGCCGCCGGCCGAGCGCTACAGCAACAAGCGCAAGCGCAATGCCTACAAGGCCTTCTTCGAGGCGATGCCCTACTTCGCGCCGAAGGGCGACCGGATCTACCGCCGCCTGAGCTTCGGCAAGACAATCGACCTCATCGTCATGGATCAGCGCCAGTACCGCGCCAATCAGCCCTGCGGCGACGCCGTGGCGCCGGCGTGCGCGGACTGGGACCAGCCGCGCAACTTCCTCGGCCGGTCGCAGATGGACTGGGTCAAGACGCAGCTGCGCTCGTCGCCCGCCGCGTGGAAGGTCATGGCCAACGAGGTGATGATGATGCCCGCCAAGGTCCTCAACGACAGCTATTACTCGTTCGACTCGTGGCAGGGCTATCCGCGCGAGCGCGAGGAGCTGCTGACCTTCATCCAGTCCAGCGCCATCAAGGACGTCGTCTTCGTCACCGGCGATATCCACACGTTCATCGCCGGCGACGTGCGCACGCAGATGGGCACGGGGGACACGGTCGCCCTCGAGTTCGTCGGCGGCTCGATCACGTCGCAGAGCCTGGGCGAGCTCTCGCTCGACGCCGGCGGCGGGGTGAAGCTGGCGGGCAACGACCGCAACCCGCACACCGACCCCAACGTCATCGGCATCCTGCGTCAGGTCAACTCGTGGGTCGACCAGGCCGACTTCGACCACCACGGCTACGGTCGCGTGATCGCCACGCAGCAGGGCTTCGACTGCGAGCTCGTGCGCCTGCAGACGATCAAGAAGAAGACGACGGCCACCCTGGCCGCGAGCGGCTACCGCTGGCAGGTCGCCCGCGGCCAGACGTCGATCAAGGGCGTGAACGGCCCGCCGAGCTAGTGGCCCCGGTCACGGATCCCGCCGCGTTTGGCGGGCGTCTCGTCGCCCGTGGCGGCGTCCTCGAACATTTACGTGCCAAAGGCACGCATCATGTTCTGCGTCCTGGCCACGGACGACGAGACGCGCCCCAAACACGACGCGACCCATGACCGAGACCACTTAGGACCCGCAGTCCTCGCTCGGCGAGGCGGCGCACCGGCCGCTTCGCGCGGGCCGCGGCGTGGCGCACCGCGTCGCGGCCCTCCTTGACGGCGAGCTCGGCGCGCGTGGGCCGGAAGCGCGCACGGATCCGCGCGCGCCACTCGTCGAACGGATAGCCGATGACCATCACGTCCTCGCTGGCGTGGATCACGCCCTCCCAGAAGACGCCGAGCAGGTGGTCCTCGAGCGTCATGCGCTCCTGCCAGCGCGGGAGCACCCGCAGCGTCCAGTCGTGGTGGATCGAGTGGGGCTTGTGCCGGAAGACGAGGCCGCCGGCGCCGTCGGCGTCCACGAGCCAGCGATGGTGGTCGTGGCCCAGCCACGGACCGCGCCCGTCGACGTTGTAGATCAGCTCGTGCTCGATCGTCGGCACCTCGACGTAGCCCGCCCGCGCCACGCGCGAGATCTCCGAGCAGACCCAGATCGGATCGCGGACGTCCTCGAGCGTCGTGACGCACATGGCGAAGTCGAACTGGTCGTCGGCGAACGGCCACGGCTCGCGCGCGCAGATGTCCCGGCACACCCACGTCTCGGCGGAGAAGCGCTCGGGGCCCGCGCCGTAGCTGCCCATCGCGCCGCGCGTCTCGTAGGGCATGAGGTCGAGCACCCAGTCGGCGCGGTTGAACGGCGCCGCCCATCCGCCGACGTCGAGCACGAGGGCATCGTCGGCGAGCGTCGAGAGGATCCGCTCGGTGGCCGCCGGCAGCATCAGATCGCGATCGTCTGGGCTGGCACGCGCCCGTCCCGGAACGCCTCGAGCGCGGCGGCGGCTACGGCGAGGTCCTGGATCGCGAGGCCGGTGGAGTCGAAGAGCGTCACGGCGTCGTCGCCCGGGCGCCCGGGCGCCTCGCCCGCGAGAACGGCGCCGAGGCCGGTGACCTGCTCACGCCGGACGACACCGGCCTCGACCGCGGCCGTGAGCTCGCCGCCGTGAGACGCCTGGGCCCACTCGTCGCAGAACAGGACGCAGGCGGCGACGGCCTCGATCGTCGCCTCGGCCTTGCCCGGGCCGTCGGCGCCGAGCATGTTGAGATGCAGCCCGGGATGCAGGTCGCCGGTGCCGACGACCGGCTCGGCGCCGGGGGTGACGCAGCAGACGAGGTCGCACGCGAGCGCCTCGGCGTGCGTGCCGGAAGCCCACCCCAGCTCCGCGGCCAGCGCGGCGGCGGCCTCGGGGCGCGGGTCGGAGCAGACGCCGTCGCCGTACCCGGCCGCCGCGAGGCAGCGCGCGGCCCACACGCCATGCAGGCCGCAGCCGACGATGCCCACCGTCGCGGCCACCGTCCGTGCGAGCGCCTGCGCCGCGACGGCCGCCACCGCGCCGGTGCGCAGCGCGGTCACCGAGCGCGCGTCGAGCAGCGCGACCGGCTCGGAGGTCTCGGCGTCGGACAGGCACACGAGGCCCATCACCGTCGGCAGGCCCCTCGCGGGATTGTCCGGGAACGAGGAGATCCACTTGAGCATCGCCAGCCCGCCGCCGCGCGCGGGCATCGCCCGGAAGTCGCCGAACGGCGGGCTCTGGAGGTAGACCTTCGCCGGCATCACCCACTCCCCGCGGTGATGGCGCAGGAAGGCGTCGCGCGTGCGGTCGATCGCCTCGGCGGGCGAGACGGCCGCCAGCACGGCGTCGTGGTCGAGGACGGGGATCTCGGACGGCATGGGCGCGCGACGATACCCTTCGCGGCCCGGATGCCGAACCGCCGCCCGCAGCTGCAGATCGTCGCCCCCGCCGCCTCCCCGGAGGAGGCCGCGGCGGTGGTCGCGGCGATGGAGCGCTTCCTGCGCGACACGGCGCCGGTGCCCGCCCCCACCGCGCCGCGACCCAATCCGTGGCAGCGCGCGGCGCTGCTGGAGGGCGTGGGCCGCGAGCCCGACGGCCTCACACCGTGGGGCGACGGGCATCCCTGGGGCTGAGGCGCGCAACGAGCGCCAACGCGCCAGGGTCGCGCGGTAATGTCGATCTCGCGGGCGGCCGCCCGTCGTCCTCGTGAACGCCGGCGACGAGCGCCGGCCCGATGCCAGGAGGCACGACCGTGCAGTACATGCTCCTCATCTACAACGCCCCGGACGCCGGCCCCGCGCCGGGCAGTCCCGAGTTCCAGGCCCAGCGCGGGCGCTGGATGGAGTACACCCAGCAGCTCCAACAGTCCGGCGCGATGGTGGCCGGCGACGCGCTGGAGGGCGGCGACACCGCCACGACCGTGCGCCAGCGCAACGGCGACCGCGTCGTCTCCGACGGTCCCTTCGCCGAGACCAAGGAGCTCCTGGGCGGCTATTACCTCATCGACGTGCCCGACCTCGACACCGCGCTGGACTGGGCGGGGAAGATGCCGAACATCGCCTATGGCTCCGTCGAGGTGCGCCCGATCATGGACGTCAGCGGCGGGTGAGCGAGGCCGGCGCCCTAGAGCGGGCGTTCCGCGAGGAGTCCGGCCGCGTCCTGGCCACGCTCATCCGTCACCTGGGCGGCAGCTTCGAGCTGGCCGAGGACGCGCTGCAGGACGCTTTCGCCGTCGCGGTGGCCACCTGGCCCCGCGACGGCGTGCCCGCCAACCCCGGCGCCTGGCTCACCGTCGCCGCCCGGCGCAAGGCGATCGACCGCCTGCGCCGCGAGCGCGTGCTCGCCGACCGCGTCCAGCTGCTGGAGCGCCTCATGGAGATCGACGCCTCAACCCACGCCGACGAGGGCCCGGACAGCTCCCTCGAGGACGACCGCCTGCGCCTCATCTTCACCTGTTGTCACCCGGCGCTCGCGCCCGACGCGCGCGTCGCGCTCACGCTGCGCACGCTCGGCGGGCTGAGCACCGGCGAGATCGCGCGCGCCTTCCTCGTCCCAGAGCCGACGATGGCCCAGCGGATCGTGCGCGCCAAGCGCAAGATCGCCGCCGCGGGCATCCCCTACCGAGTCCCGCCCGACACGACGCTCGACGAGCGCCTCGCCGCCGTGCTGGCCGTCGTCTACCTGGTCTTCAACGAGGGCTACGCCGCCACCGCCGGCGAGGCGCTCGTCCGCGAGGAGCTGTGCGCCGAGGCGATCCGCCTCGGGCGGCTGCTGGCGCGGCTTATGCCCGACGACGCCGAGACCCGCGGCCTGCTGGCGCTCATGCTCCTGCACGACGCTCGCCGTGCCGCCCGCAGCGACGCCGCCGGCGGCTACGTGGCGCTCGACGCCCAGGACCGCTCGACGTGGGACCACGCCCAGATCGCCGACGGCGTCAAGGAGCTCAACGCCGCGCTGCGCCTCGGGCGCCCCGGCCCGTACCAGGTCCAGGCCGCGATCTCCGCGCTGCACGCGACCGCGCGCGACGCCGACGCCACCGACTGGCCGCAGATCGCAGCGCTATACGGCGAGCTCGCCCGCCTCGCCCCGTCGCCGGTCGTCGAGATCAACCGCGCCGTGGCGATCGGGATGGCCGACGGCCCCCGCGCCGGCCTCGCGCTGCTCGACGAGCTGCGCACGAGCTCCGACCGTCGCCTCGCCGCCTACCAGCCGCTGCACGCCGCCCGCGCGGAGCTCCTGCGCCGGGCCGGCGAGCGCCGCGCCGCCGCCGAGGCCTACGCGCGGGCGATCGCCCTCAGCACGAACGCCGTCGAGCGCGCCGAGCTCGAGCGCCGCCGGGCGGCACTCTGAGTCAGAACCTCAAGCAGCCCTGAGGTCGGGCAGGAGCGTCGGCCCGCACTGCGAGACGTCCTCGGCGAGGCGCATCGCCGTGGTCTCCTCCCACCGTCCGCTGTCGACGAACGCGCGGCACAGGCGCTCGACGTCCTCGAGCGCGTGACGGGCCGCGATCTCCTCCATCAGGTCGCGGCTGAAGATCAGGTCGTCGGCGGCGCGGCGGATCCGGTCCTGCTCGCCGTCGAGCAGCTTGCTCGGACCCAGGTCCTCGAGGGTCTGGATCACTCGTCGGTAGGCATCTGCACGTTCAGGAGTCATGAGGCGGCACAGTCGTGAGGGGGCGCGATAGGCCATGATCCGCGCTCGCCGAAGCCGTGCCTTTAAGCCGGTGGCCAAAGATCCGCGCCGCAACCTGTACGCGCGGGCCGGGGCGGGAATCACCCGAAATCCTGGGCAAAGCTGTGCTCGGGTTCGACGAGGAAGACGACGCGGTCCTCGCGCAGCGGGTAGGGCATTCCGAGGTACTGGTCGGACATCCGGTCGATGATGGCCCAGGCCTCGTCGTCGTCGAGGACCTCGACGACCCGGCCGCGAATGTGGGCCATCGCGGTCGGGCGGTCGTGCTGCACGATCGAGAACGCGACGCGCGAATCGGCCGCGATGTTGCGCGCCTTGCGCGAGCCCGGGCTCGTCAGGAATGCGATCCGGTCGCCGTGCATGCTGATCCAGACGGGCACGGTGTGCGGCGCACCGTCGGGGAGGACGGTGGCGACGTGCGCGATGTTCACGTCGTCGATGTACGGGCGGACTTCGTCTGCCAGGGCGGTCATCGGATGACCGTATCAGGCTCCCTTTCCTTAGGGAAGGTAGTCTTGTCGCCATGCAGCGGACCCAGTTCGGCGACATGACGTGCTCCATCGCCAGGACACTCGATGTCGTGGGCGAGCCGTGGTCGCCGCTGATCCTTCGCGACGTGTGGGTGGGCATCAATCGCTTCGATCAGATGCAGCGCGACCTCGGCGTGTCGAGCAAGGTGCTCGCCGAGCGTCTTCGATGGATGGTGGCCAACGGCGTGCTCGAGAAGCGCGCCTACTCCGAGCGACCGGCGCGGCACGAGTACCTGCTCACCGAGAAGGGGCACGAGCTGTGCGCCGTCCTCATGGCCATCACCGCGTGGGGCGACCGCTGGACCGCCGGAGAGGCCGGCCCTCCCGTCCTCCTGCGCCATCGCAGCTGCGGGCAGCTGACGCGGGCCGAGGTGCGGTGCGCCTGCTGCGGCGAACCGTTGCACGGCGCCGACGTGGCGGTCGAGCCGGGGCCTGGCTTGGCTGCGGGGGCCGGCGAGTCCTGACACCGGCTTTCCTGCGCACTGTTGCCTCGACGCCCGGCCCGCCGGCCGGCGTCAGCGACAAGCCGGGAGACAACTGATCCGTCTCCGGCAAGCCGCCGTGCCTTCCTCGCCGGTTCAAGCCGGGTCATTCGAGTGTCGACGTTTCATAGGCAACGTCGAGCAGTGCAGTTAGGGTCCCGCCAAATGGCTTCTTCTCGGCAGAACGGAGCCTCTGGGCTCGACACGACGGAGTGGCGCCCGGCTCGGCTGATCCCGACGGCGGGCATCCGCGGTCAAGAGGAACAGGAGCGGCGCGCGACGTCATCCCTCCTGGCCGTGATGCGTGCCGTGCCCGAGTTCGGTCACGCGCTGCTCAAAGAGTTGGGCGCACCGAAGTCGCCGGTGATCGACACGTTCGCCGAGGTGCGGTTCAAGGACGCCGACGGGAAGACCGTGATCCCTGACGGCGCCATCGTCTGCAAGCGCGGGCAGAAGACGTGGACATGTCTAGTCGAGGTGAAGACCGGCGGCGCGCCGCTACGGCCCGAGCAGGTCGCGAGCTATCTCGACGTGGCCCGCGACAACGGTTTCGACGGCGTCCTGACGATCTCCAACCAGATTACCGCCAGCAACTCGGAGTCACCTGTCACGGTCGACAAGCGAAAGTTGCGGCGCACGGCGCTTTGGCACTTCTCATGGTGGCGGGTGCTGACGGAAGCCATCGTGCAGCACCGGTTCCGAGGCATCGCGGACCCTGACCAAGCTTGGATCCTGGGCGAGCTCATCGCGTACCTCGACAGCTCTGCCTCCGGCGCCGGGGGTTTCGAGGACATGGGCGACAAGTGGGTGGCTGTGCGCAAGTCCGCCCACGAGGGCACGTTGCGCGGAAACGACGCGGAGGCCCGAGCGGTGGCCGAGCGCTGGGAGGAGTTCACCCAGTACCTCGGCCTTGGGCTCTCCCAGGATTTGGGACGTTCGGTGGTGTCCCCGCGGCCAAGGAACCAGACCACGCCGGAGCGGCTAGACGAGTCAGTCAAGGAGCTGGCTGCCGACGGTGCGCTGACAGCGATCCTTCGCGTGCCCGATGCCGTTGGAGACATCCGGATCCGCGCCGACCTTCGTGCGCGGCAGACGCTGACGAGCGTGACACTCGACGCGCCTCGTGAGGGTCGGGCAAAGCCCCGCATCAACTGGCTTCTGCGTCAGCTCGCAGAAGCCCCCGCGGACCTGCGGATCGAGGCGGCGTTCCCCAGCGCGCGGCAGACGACCATCGAGCTACTCGACGTCGTGCGTGCGGATCCCGACAAGCTGCTGTACGCAGCCGACCCCAAGCGGGAGCCGAAGGCCTTCACGATCACACTCGCGCGCGCCATGGGGCAAAAGCGCGGCAAGGCCGAGGGCTCCTTCGTCCGAGAGACTCGCGCGCAGACATTCGATTTCTACCGCGACATCGTCCAGCAGCTCAAGGCGTGGCAGGCCCGGCCACCGAAGCTCCGCGCGCACGAGGAGCCCGTGCCGCAAGCGCCGTCGCCCGAACCGCCGCGCTTCGAGGACGAAGAAGCACGCGAGGTCGGGGACGCTACGGACCCGCTCGCAATGCCCGAAGCCAGCTGACGCCGTCGTCATCGCTTCTACGCGAGGAGCGAGACCAGTTCGCCTAGGCTGAGCGCCATGGCCACCTGGGACGACGTGCGCCGGATCGCGCTGGGGTTGCCCGAGACGAGCGAGCGGCTCTCGCGCGACCTGCGCCACTGGCATGTCAAGGACAAGGGCTTCGTGTGGGAGCGCCCGCTGCGCCGCGCCGACTTCGAAGCCCTTGGCGAGGACGCACCCGAGGGACCGATCCTCGGCGCGCGCGTGGAGCACCTCGGGGCCAAGGAGGCGCTGCTCTCCGACGACCCGGCCGTCTTCTTCACGACACCCCACTTCGACGGCTACCCCGCGATCCTCCTGCGCTTGGAGCGGATCGGACTCGAGGACCTGCGGGAGGTCATCGTCGAAGCCTGGCTCGCCCGCGCGCCGAAGCGACTCGCCAAGGAGTACGTCGACACGTCGCTGTGACGCGGCGCGCACAGCGCATCCTCCTTGGTCGTGCGCGAGTACACGACCCGCCGGCCCTCGCGGCGTGCTGCGACCAGCCCGGCGCGCCGCAGGACGCTCAGGTGCTCGCTGATACCACCGGCACTGGCCTGCAGGCGCTGGGCCGGCTCCTGGGTGGTGCTGTCGAGGCCCAGGCGTCAGGGCACCGCGGCGGTGCCGCCGAAGGCAGTCGCGGAGACGGCCGCCGCCTGAGGCCGCCTCCCCGGCCGCTCGCTGCCGGGGGCGATTACTCGGTCAGCAGGGGGCGCAATATGGCCACTGTCTTCGGCGTCGTTCGACACCGCGGTTGACGTATTCCCATATGGGTATACGATTGTCGCCATGGCACGAGCAGCGACGACAGCAGATGCGTTCAACGCCGTAGCCGAGCCCCGGCGGCGACAGATCCTGGATGCCCTCGCCGAGGGTGAGCGCCCGGTGAACGAGCTGGTGGGTCTGCTCGGACTGGCCCAGCCGCAGGTGTCCAAGCACCTGCGGGTGCTCCGAGAAGTGGGAGCGGTCGACGTGCGTGACGAAGGACGCAAGCGGCTCTACAGGCTCAACGGCCACGCGCTCAAGCCCATCCACGACTGGGTGAAGAACTACGAGCGCTCGTGGTCGGAGCGGTTCGACGAGCTGGATGTCGTGTTGGAAGACCTCAAACAAAAGGAGCAGGACGATGGAGACAACGACCAGTAGCCGGACGGCAACGGTGACGCTCCCCACGGACGAGCAGATTCTCATCACGCGGGAGTTCGATGCTCCCAAGCACCTGGTGTACAAGGCGTGGACCACGCCCGAGCTGGTGACACGCTGGTGGAGCGGCCGGCGCGGCAAGATGACGATCGCCGAGATCGACCTGCGGGTCGGCGGCATGTGGCGGTACGTGATGATCGCGGAAGGCGGATTGGAGGTCGCCTTCCACGGCGAGTACCGCGAGATCGTCCCGAACGAGCGGATCGTCATGACCGACGTCTACGAGGCGATGCCCGACGGGGAGGCATTGGTCACCGTGACGTTCACCGAGAACGACGGGCGCACGGTCCTCACGCTACTGATGCAGCTCGCGAGCAAGGAGGCCCGCGACATGGTCATCAACTCGGGGATGGAGGCCGGCGTGCAGGAGTCGTGGAACCGCCTGGAGCAGGTCGCGGTCTCGCTTCGCTGAGCAAGCATCCGCCTCGCGGACCACCGGGACATCGCTCGCCGCGACGGCGCCGCCGAGCGCCGCGGCTTGACGCCGCCGGCCCGGCCGCTGGCTGCCGGGCGCGACTACTCGGTCAGCTCGGCGATCCGTGCGCGCAGGTCGGCTGCGCGCCGACGGGTCGCCCGGAAGTCCGGGTGGTCGCCGATGGTGCAGCCGTGGCCCATCGCGAACGCGTACTCCCACGAGTTGAGGAGCTCGTCGAGCTCTCGGCGCAGGCGTTGGAGGTCGGGCAACATGGCTCCTCATCCAACCGGGCCCGGCCTGTGTCAGACACGGCCACTGGGCCGGTCTTCGACCGCCATGCGGTCCAGCGCGAGATACGCGCGCCACCCGCCAAGCGCCGTGATGTCCCTCGCGCCGGCGGCCCCGGCCGCCTCGCAGACGAAGCCGACGATCTCCTCGCCGTCCTCGAGCTCCACCCGCCCCAGCGCGAGCGGCGCCGGCACCTGCGTCAGCAGCTCTCCCAGCGCGGCGGGCGCGAGCTCCCAGACCTCGGCCTCCACGCTCGCCCCGTCCTGTGCCACGCGGACGAGCCCCGGGCGCGTCCCGCCGGGCAGCGCGAAGAGCCGGTAGGCCGCCGCGGTGCGGGTGGCCGCGACGCGCCGAGCGCCGCGATCGGTGAGCTGCCCGTTCAGCGCCAGGCCGCTCATGTGCGCGCCGACCACCGCCAGGCGCACCCCTCCGGGCTCGGCGATCTCCGCATGCTCGCCGCCCCAGGCCGCCCCGAGCGCGAGCAGCCGGTGGTCGTGGAACGCCGGCGCCAGCAGCGTGACGCCGCCCGGCAGCCCGTCGGGCCGGCGCGGCCCCGGCAGCGCGAGCGCCGCGAGATCCATGAGGTTCACGAAGTTCGTGAAGCGCCCGAGCGCCTCGTTGACGCCGACCGGGTCCTCCCGGACCTGGGCCAGCGTCGGGTGCCCCGGAACGGTCGGCAGCAGAAGTGCGTCGGCCCCCGCCCAGATCCCGCGTGCGGACGAGGCGAGCTCCGCCACGCGATGGACGGCGTCGAACACGTCGACCGCGCTGCGCTGCGCCCCGCCGCGGATGATCGCCGCCACCGTCGGATCCAGCCCCGCCGGCTCGGCTGCGAGGAGCGGCGCGAGGTCGGCCGTGCGCTCGGCCACCCACGCGGCGTAGAGCAGCGGCGCGGCCTCGAGGAGCGGCGTCACGTCGACCGGCACGAGCGTGAACCGCTCGGCCGCGCGGACGAGCGCCAGCTCCCACGCCGTTCGCGCCTCGGGCTCGGTGAAGCGCAGCGGCGCGTCGGGGACCGCGAGCACGCCGCGGCGCGGCGCGACCGGCGGCGCGAAGGCGCGGCTCCACGGATCGCCGGGATCCGGGCCGGCGGCGACGTCGAGGATCGCCGCCGCGTCGGCGGCGTCGCAGGCGAGGATCGAGACGCAGTCGAGGCTCGCGCACGCGGGCACGACGCCGCGCGTGGAGAGCAGCCCGCGGGTCGGCTTCACCCCGACGAGCTCGTTGTAGGCGGCCGGGACGCGGCCCGAGCCGGCGGTGTCGGTGCCCAGCGCGAACGCGACCTCGCCGAGCGCCACCGCCAGCGCGGAGCCCGAGCTCGACCCGCCGCTGACCCGCGCCGCGTCGAAGACGCTCGAGCACGCCCCGTAGGGGCTGCGCGTCCCGACCAGCCCGGTGGCGAACTGGTCCATGTTCGTCTTGCCCACGAGCAGGCCCCCCGCGTCAAGCAGACGCTGCACGACCGGCGCGGTCTCCCGCGGCACGTGAGCGAAGCCCGGGCAGCCGGCCGTCGTGGGCAGCCCGGCGACGTCGATGTTGTCCTTGACGGCGAACGGGACGCCGTACAGCGGCAGGGACGGGTCGGCGTCGTCCAGCGCGGCGGCGGCCCGCAGCAGCTCGTCGCGCGGCACGCGCGTGATCCACACCGGCGCGTCGTGCTCGGCGAGCGATGCGGCGACCTCCGACGGCCGCCGCCGCCCGCTGCGGTAGGCGCCGAGCAGTGCGCGGACGCTCAGCTCCACGCGGCCGCCGCCCACGCGTCGCGCTCGGCGGCGAACGCCGCCTCCCGGCCGGCGCGGAAGGCCGCGATCTCCGCGGCGTGCGCGCGCAGGAACGCCTCGTGCTCGGCCAGCGAGAACGCGGCCGGGGTCGTCGCCGGGGCCCAGGTCCCCGCGTGACTTGCCGCCCGCAGCTGCTCGAGCTCGTCCTCCTCGACGAGGGAGAAGCGCAGCCGGTCGAAGTGCCGCAGCCGCCACGGCGGGTCGTCGCCGGCGTGCCAGACCGGCACCGTGCGGCCGATCAGCTGGTAGCCACCCGGGCCTTCCATCCCGTACACGCACAGGAACGCGCCGCCGATGCCGACCGCGTTGGCGGGCGTCCACGTGCGCGCCGGGCTGTACTTCGTGGTCACCAGCCGGTGCCGGGGATCCAGCGGCACGGCGACCGGGGCGCCCATGTACACGTCGCCGAGACCGAGGACGAGGTAGGCGGAATCGAGCACGATCGCCTGCACCGCCTCCTCGTCGGCGAGGCCGTTGATGCGGCGGATGAACTCGATGTTGTCCGGGCACCACGGCGCGTCGGCGCGCACCGAGGCGGCGTAGCGCTGGACCGCGAGCATCGCCTCGGAGTGGCGCCAGGCGAGCGGGAGCTCAACCGTGCGCGCGGGCACCACCATCGCGTCCGGCGCGGGCAGCTGCGCCTCCAGCCGCACGACCTCCTCGAGCAGCGCGCCCGCCGAGACGCGATCGGGGTCGATGGTCACGTGCAGCGAGCGAACCCCCGGCGTCAGGTCGAGGACCCCCGCGGGCCGTTCCGCGGCGAGCGCCTCCTGCAGCGCGTGGGCACGCACGCGCGAGCGCAGGTCCAGCACGGGCTCGCCGAACTCGACGAGCAGCCCGCGCTCACCGGCCCGGCGGTAGGTCACGAGGCCTCCGGCGCCCTCGCGCGGTCCCTCGAGCACTGGCGTCGGCGCGCGGTCCGGGGCGGCGACGGGCGCGAGGCGCACCTCGTCGCCGGCGCGCACCTGCCCGAGCATCCACAGGTCCTTGCGAACGACCTGCCCGAACGCGACGAAGCCACCGAGGCTCGGCCCGTCGGGCCCGA
This sequence comes from Solirubrobacterales bacterium, assembly GCA_025963905.1. Taxonomy (GTDB): domain Bacteria; phylum Actinomycetota; class Thermoleophilia; order Solirubrobacterales; family Solirubrobacteraceae; genus JAOPZW01. The sequence goes on from JAOPZW010000230.1 coordinate 15,075, forward strand.
CGACCACCGCCATGTCGCCGGCGAGCATCAGCGTCCCGACGCCGTAGGCGCTGTCGAGGATGTTGGACGGGTGCAGCCCGGCCTCGGCGCCGTCCCCGCGCGCGAACGACGGCGCCGGTCCCGTCAGCCGCACGCCCGTGCGATCGGACTGGTGGTGCACCGTCCACGGCGAGGCGAACAGCTCCTCGAGCCCCGCCTCCGTGAGCAGGTCGGGCGCTCCGTGCGGGCCCGGCACCACGCGCAGGGTCCACGCGTTGCCGAACGGGAGCGCGTGCTCTTCCGCCGACGGCTCCGCCGCCGGCGCGCCGCCGACCGCCAGGACGTCGCCCTTGCGCAGCGGCGCGGTGCCGAGCCGCGCGGGCGCGAACGCCGAGCGGCTGCCCATGACGGCCGGGACGTCGATCCCGCCGCGCACCAGCACGTAGGCGCGCAGGCCGGTGCCGCGGATCGCTCCCAGCTTCAGGACGGCACCCGCGGCGACGTCGAGGGCCGCCCACTGGGCGACCGGAACGCCATCGAGCTCGACCGCCAGGGGCGCCCCCGTCACCGCGACCGTCGCCGGCCGCGCGAACCGCAGCCGCGGACCGGTGAGCGTGACCTCCAGGCCCGCGGCGCCCTCGGGGTTGCCCACCAGCCGGTTGCCGGCGCGCAGCGAGCGGTCGTCCATCGGCCCCGACGGCGGCACGCCGACCTCCCAGAAGCCCAGGCGCCCGGGCCAGTCCTGAACGGTGGTCAGGGTGCCGGGCGCCAGGACCTCGATCACGCCGCCGCTCCGACGAGCAGGCGCACGGGCGTCGGGTCGTAGCCGTTGCAAGGGTTGTTGAGCTGCGGGCAGTTGGAGATCAGCACGAGCGTGTCGCGATCGGCGCGCAGCTCGACGTACTTGCCCGGCGCCGAGATGCCGTCGGCGAACTCCAGGCCCCCATCCGGGGTCAGCGGCACGTTCATGAAGAAGTTGACGTTGTGGGAGAGGTCGCGCTTCTCCAGCCCGCGCCCCCAGCGCAGCGCCTGGGTCAGGAACGTGTTGCGGCAGGCGTGCATGTGCCGCGTGTGCTCGCCGTACCGCACGACGTTTGACTCCTGCGAGCACGCGCCGCCGAGCGTGTCGTGGCGGCCGCACGTGTCGGCGGTGATCGTCACGAGCGGCTGTCCGTCGAGGGCGAGCAGGCGGGAGCCGAGCGTCAGGTAGGCCGAGCGCTGCTCGCGCAGGGTGTCGACCGCGCTGTAGCGGTTGGCGAGGTCGTGGGCGTCGAAGAACAGCGTGTCGACCGCCTGGTTGCCGTGCAGGTCGACGATGCGCAGCGTCTCGCCGGCGGCGAGCTCGCCGATCCATCCGTCGCCGGCGGGGACGTCGATGCCCAGCCTCATCGCAGCGTGGCCTCGGTCGCGGCGAAGGCCCGCTCGTTCTCGGGGCAGGCCGTGCGGACGGGGTCCTCGGCGCCGGCCGGCGGCATCTCGCCCATCACCAGGCGCACCGGCCCCGGGCTCCAGTCCGGCGCGGGATCGAGCGGGTGCGGGACGCTCGAGAGCACCACGATCGTGTCGAGCTCGAAGCGCAGCGTCACGCGCGCTGCGGGCGGGCTGTGGTCCGCCACGAATGCGAGCTCGCCGTCCTCCCCCACGGCGATCTTCGTGAAGAAGTTCGCGTTGCCGAGGAGGTCGCGCCGCCCGAGGCCATGCTTGGCGAGCTCGACCAGGAGCCCGTCGCGCGCGCTGCGGCGCCAGTCGTTGCGGTGCTCCTGGTAGGAGGCCGCGCCCCAGCGCTCCGCGACGATCGCCGCGGTCGCGTGCCCGGTGATCGTGTCGTGCCAGCCGCACGTGTCCTCGACGATCGACGCCAGCGCGCGGCCCATGTCGGAGTGCAGCGCCACGCCGGCGGTCAGGCGGCTGACGTGCTGGGCCTTGAGCGTGTCGGGCATGCAGTAGCGCTCCAGCGGGTCGTCGGCCCGGTACAGCAGCGCCGCGACGTTCGCGCCGCCCTCGAGGTCCACGAGCGTCAGCGCGGTCCCGCGCCGGCAGAGCCGCGACCAGCTGGCCGCGGGCGGCAGCACCTCGTCGAGGATCGCCTCGCTCATGTCGCCACCGGCGCACGCCAGTCGTGGGCGACGAGGAACGAGAAGCCGTCGAAGCGCGCCTCGAGGACCGACCGGCCGGTGCAGTCCATCGCGAGCGCGAGGGGGACCTCCCCGGCGAGCAGCGCGTCGAGCGCCGCGACCTGGCGCGCGAGGTACTCCGGCCGGACCTCGGTGCGCAGGAAGTGCGAGCAGAAGATCCGGTCCCACACGTCCGACATGGCCGCCAGGCGGGCGAGCGACGCCCGCTGCTCGGGGACGTCGGAGTCGGGCAGCTGCGTGTAGACGGGCCCCGTGTTGACCGTGTCGCCGCCGAACAGGATGCGCTCGCCGACGAGCTCCAGGCTCACGCAGTCGGGCGAGTGCCCCGGCGTGTGCAGGATGCGCAGCGCGCGGCCGCCGAGGTCGACGAGATCCCCGTCGTCATAGGTGCCGGTCGCCCGCACGCCGTCGATGCGCCACGGCCCCGCGGGCCGCGCTCGCGGGACGTGCGCGTCCTCGACCAGGTGGAAGTAGCGCGCGTCGAGCATCGCGTAGGTGGCGAACGCCCGCTCCATCGCGTCGGCGTAGTCCTCGTAGGCGGCGATCAGCTCGGCGGGCACGTCGGCGGCGAGCCCCTCGACGCCCAGCGGATGGACCAGCACGTCGGCGAACTCGTGCGTCCCGCCGATGTGGTCGAAGTGGTGATGGGTCTGGGTGACGACCACGGGGCGGTCGGTCAGCGCCTCGACCACCGGGCGGATCGGCGCCAGGCCACACCCCGTGTCGATCAGCGCCGCCCGGTCGTCGCCGGCGATCAGCCACGAGGCGACGTGCCCGGGCTCGGTCAGCTGCCATACGCCCTCGGCGAGAGCGCTCACGTGGAACCAGTCGTTCATATCGTGCGGATCCGCGGGTCGGCCCAGGCCTGGGCGAGGTCGACGACGAAGTTGACGACGACGTAGGCGCCGCCGAGCAGCAGCGTCGTCCCGGTGATCGCCGGGAAGTCCGAGTAGGCGATCGACTGGTCGAGGTACAGCCCCAGCCCCGGCCAGGCGAAGATCTGCTCGACGACGACGATGCCGCCGAGCAGGAGGCCGAACTGCAGGCCGCCCATCGTCAGCGCCGGGCCCGACGCGTTGCGCAGCGCGTGGCGCAGCAGCACCTTGCGTTCGCGCAGGCCCTTGGACCGCGCGGTGCGAACGTAGTCCTCGCGCAGCACCCGGTCCAGCGAGGTGCTCAGCGTCCGCGCGATCGCGAGCGCCGGCAGCAGCGCCAGGGTGAACGCGGGCAGGATCAGGTGCGCCAGCGCGCTCAGGAAGAGGTTGGGCTCGCCGTGCAGGAGCGAGTCCACGAGCAGCAGCTTCGTCGGCCCGTCGGGAAGCACGAGCGTGTCCGACACGCGCCCCGCCGCCGGCAGCAGGTGCAGGCCCGAGTAGAAGACGACGATCGCCAGCAGCGCGCTGAGGAACGCCGGGACCGACGCGCCCGCGACGAGCCCGAGGCGCACGATCCGCGCCGCGCGCCGGCCGCCCGCGAGCAGCAGCCCGAGCCCCGCCCCCATCGCGGCCGCCAGCGCCGCGCTCACCAGCGCGAGCTCGAGCGTCGCGGGCGCGAAGGTGGCCAGGTCGTCGGCCACCGGGTTGCGGGTGCGCAGCGAGCTCTGCAGGTCGCCCTGCACCAGGCGCCCCGCGAAGTCCGCGAAGCGCTGGGGCAGCGGCTTGTCGTAGCCCAGCTCGTGGCGCTTGGCGGCGACGACCTGCGGCGACGCGCTGGCGCCGACCATCGCCCGCGCCGGGTCCGCCGGGATCGCCGTCTGGAGCACGAAGACGATCACCGACAGCCCGATCAGGACCGCGATCAGCGCCACCAGGCGCCGGGCGAGCACCGCGCCCATCAGGCGCCCGCCCGCTTCAGCGCCGCGAGGTCCAGCGTCCACGGATAGGCGGGCACCTGCTGCACCCCGGCCAGGTCCTTCCGGACGACGAAGACGTTCTTGACGTCGCCCAGGAAGAACAGCGAATTCGAGTCGATGATCCGCTGGCCCACCTGCTGGTAGAGCTGCTTCGCCTTCGCCGGGGCCGCGCTGACCGCCTGGTCGAGCTCCTTGTCGAGCGTGGGGTCCTTGAACCCGAAGAAGTTCAGGCCGCCCGTCGAGTAGAAGAGGATGCGCGCCCACGTGTCGGGGTCCGCGGCGTCCGGGGTGTTGGTCGTCAGCAGCAGGTCCGGCGCGGCCTTGAGGTCCTTGACGTAGCCGTAGACCTGCGGGAGCTGGACCTCCTTGAGCGTCACCTGCCAGCCCGCCGCCTGCAGCTGCGCCTGCAGCAGCTCGCTGACGCGGCGCTGGACGCCGCTCTCGTCGGCGGTATAGCCGAGCGTGATCTTCTTCGTCGAGGCCTTGGCCGCGGCTGCCTTGGCGGCGGCGGGGTCCGGCTTGTACACGACCGGCGGCTGGTTGGCCAGGAGCGCCGAGGGGTAGGGGCCGGTCGACTTCGTGGCGGTGCCGCTGTAGCCCTGGGCGACGAGCTGGTCGACGTTCAGGGCCGAGCGCAGGCCCGCCCGGGTCGCCGGGTCGCTGAACGGCGCCTTGGCGGTGTTGACGTAGAACAGCAGCCGCAGGAACGAGTCGGCCTTGACCACGCTGAGGCTCGACGGCAGCGAGCTGAGCTCCGAGGCGGGGAACGAGTGCATGACGGCGTCCAGGTCGCCGTTCTGCAGCTCGAGGCGCTGCGTGCCGATGTCCGGCGTGATCTTGATGAGGATCTTCTTGAAGGCCGGCTTGGCCCCCCAGTAGGCGTCGTTGCGCGTCAGCTCGTACTGGCGGCCGCGGTCGAAGGCGGTGAGCTTGAACGGGCCGGTGCCGTCGTCGTGGGTGCGCAGGTACTTCTGGCCGTGATCGGAGCCCGCGTGCGTGACGATCGCGCCCGGGCCGATGATCTTCGGCCCCCAGCTCGAGGCCATGTAGGCCAGGAACGGATTGACCGGGTGCTTGAGCTTGACGACGAACGTGAGCGGCGACGGCGTGCGCATCGACGCGATCGGCTGGACCATGTACGCCGGCGCCTGGCCAACGGCCAGCCGCCGCTCGAAGCTCGCCTTGACGGCCTTGGCGGTGAGCGGCGAGCCGTCGTGGAACGTCACCCCGGGGCGCAGCTTGAACGTGTAGGTGAGGCGGTTGGGCGACACCGTCCAGCTGCTGGCGAGGTCGCCGACGATCTTCGTCGAGGACGGCGCGTAGCGCAGCAGGCCCTCGTACGTGTTCAGGATCACCGAGTTGCCCTCGATGTCATAGAAGACGTCGGGATCGGGGACCGACATGTCGGCCAGGTAGGGGATGCGCAGCGTGGCGTTGGCGGCATCGGCCGACCCGCCCGCGGCCGGCGTGCCGGCGGCCGAGCTCTTGGTCTTGGCGCCACAGCCCGAGAGCGCGATGCCGAGCGCCGCGACGGCGACGCAGATTGGTCGGAGGGTCCTGGTCATCGTGTGGTCCTCTGGTCGCGATGGCTCATTGGTTGTCCAGCCGGCGATTGACCAGGTCGCCGAGGAGGTTGGCCGCCAGCGCCAGCAGCGCGACGGCGGCAGCAGGGGCGATCGGCACCCAGGGGTGCCCGAACAGGTACTCGAGGCCGCGCGCGCTCATCGCGCCGAGCTCGGGCGCCGGCGGGGGCGCGCCCAGGCCGATGAACGACAGGGCGGCGAGGGCGAGGATGAGGTTGCCGACGTCCAGCGACATCGTCACCACGACCGGCGCGACGGCGCCCGGGAGCAGGTGGCGCAGCACGACCCCGGCGCGCCCGACGCCGGCCAGGCGCGCGGCCTCGGCGTGCGGGCGCGCAGCCAGCGCGCGGACCTCACCGCGCACGATGCGCGCGTACCACGGCCACCACACGATGCTCAGCGCCAGCAGCGTGTGCAGCAGGCTCGGTCCCATCGCGGCGATGACCGCGATCGCCAGCACCGGGGCGGGGAGCGCGAGGAACAGGTCGGTGAGGCGCATCAGCACCATGTCGACGAAACCCCCGAAGGCGCCCGCGACGGCGCCGACGAGCGAGCCCAGCGCGGCGCCGACGACGATCACGTCGACCGCCGAGAGCCACGAGGTGCGGATCCCGTAGAGGACGCGGGAGAGCATGTCGCGCCCGAGCTCGTCGGTCCCCAGCGGCGCGCCGGCGCTGAGGCCGTGCAGCGGGCCGGCGCTCGTGATGTC
>JAOPZW010000240.1 GCA_025963905.1 Solirubrobacterales bacterium
GGGGGAGAGGTCGAACATCACCTGGGCGAGGTCGACTCCCGAGATCCCGTCGATGAGGGCGTGGTGGGTCTTGGAGATCAACGCGAAGCGGTCGCCGTCGATCCCTTCGACCAGCCACATCTCCCACAACGGCTTGCACCGGTCGAGCTGTTGCGAGAACACGCGAGCGGCGAGGCTCAGCAGCTGGTTCTCGTGGCCGGGCTTGGGCAGCGCGGTCTGGCGGACGTGGTACTCGATGTTGAAGCTCGGGTCGTCCACCCACAGGGGCCGTCCGCTCTCCAGCGGCGGGACCGACAGCTTCTGGCGGTACCGCGGCACGAGGTGCAGCCGGGAGCGCAGCGAGTCCAGGAAGTCCTCGAAGGGCGGCGGCGGGCCTTCGATGAGCGTGACGGCCCCGACGTGCATGTGCGACGACGGTCCCTCCTGATGGAGGAAGCTCGCGTCGACCGCGGTCAGCCGATCGAAATGGTCCTGCGCCACAATGCCTCTCCTCACCGCACGCCGCCCGAGCGGCAACCTTAACCATTCTGGCGTGATCTGCCGCCGGTGGCGGTGAGCGCGCGCACGAGTGCCCGCGCCCGCGGGCGGTCAACCGGCGGGGTCCTTGCGGATAATGGAGAGCGTCCGCACCCCGACCAGACGAGGCGACGACCATGGCGTGGGATTTCTCGACCGACCCGGCGTTCCAGGAGCAGCTCGACTGGATGCGCGCGTTCGTACGCGACGAGATCTGGCCCCTGGAGACGCTCGTCGACGAGCTCGAGCAGTCCGAGCTCGACGCGATCTACGCCCCGTTGCAGGTACGCGTCAAGGCGCGCGGGCTGTGGGCGGCGCACCTCCCGCCCGAGCTCGGCGGGCAGGGCTTCGGCCAGGTCAAGCTCGGCCTCATGCACGAGATCCTCGGCAGCTCGCCGTTCGCGCCCAATGCGTTCGGCAACCAGGCGCCGGACTCGGGCAACAGCGAGATCCTCGCCCTGGCCGGCACCCCCGAGCAGAAGGAGCGCTGGCTGTACCCGCTGCTGGCCGGCGACCTGAAGTCCGCCTTCTCGATGACCGAGCCCGACACCGCCGGCTCGGACCCCACGCAGCTGCGCAGCCGCGCCGTCCGCGACGGTGACGAGTGGGTGATCAACGGCCACAAGTGGTTCTCGAGCAACGGATCGATCGCCGACTTCCTGATCGTCATGGTCGTCACCGACCCCGACGCCCGACCGCACCAGCGCGCGTCGATGATCGTCGTCCCGGCCGACGCCCCGGGCGTGCACATCGTGCGCGACGTCCCGACCATGGAGCACCCGGCGCCGTCGTTCGGCAAGCTCGGCGGCCACGCGGAGATCCGCTACGAGGACGTCCGGGTGCCCGCCGAGAACCTGCTCGGCGGCGAGGGCGAGGGCTTCCTCATCGCCCAGCACCGCCTCGGACCAGGGCGCATCCACCATTGCATGCGCTGGCTGGGCGTCTCGCGCCGCGCGTTCGACATGCTCTGCGAGCGCTCCCTGTCGCGCCAGTCGCACGGTGGGCTGCTGGCCGACAAGCAGACGATCCAGAACTGGATCGCCGACTCCGCCGCGCAGATGCAGGCCGCGCGCCTGATGACGCTGCACGCCGCGTGGGTCATGGACACCCAGGGCGCCTCCGCCGCGCGCACGGACATCTCGCTCATCAAGTTCTTCGGCGCGGGCGTGCTGCACGACGTGATCGATCGCGCGCTGCAGGCCCACGGCTCGCTGGGCTACTCCACCGATCTGCCGCTCGAGGCGATGTACCGCTACGCGCGCGCCGCGCGCTTCTACGACGGCCCCGACGAGGTGCACCGCCAGTCGGTGGCCCGCCAGATCCTGCGCGGCTACGAGCCGCCGTCCGACGGCGTCCCGTCGGAGCACGTCCCGACGCGTCGCGAAGCCGCCCGGCGCAAGTTCGCCGATCTGCTCGACACGGTCACGGCGAACGATTGACGACGATGGCGCCATCACCGCGCGGTGACGGCCGGCGCGGGCCGCCGGTGCGCATCCTGGTGGTCGCGCTCGTCATGCAGATCGTCCTGGGCGCGGCGATCATCTACGGGGCCGTCGCCGGCTTCCCGCTCATCGGCGGTGGCGGGGACGGCGCGCCGCCGACGACCCGGCAGCGCCCCGCGACGGCCCCGCTCGCCCCGCGGGCCGGGCGCGGCGCCGCCGACCGCTTCGACGCTCCGGCCGCGTACGCCCTCGCCGCCGACCAGGTGCGCGTCGGGCAACGCCCCGCCGGCTCCCCGCAACTCAGGCGCCTCGCCGAGCAGCTGCGCCGCCGGCTGCCCGGCGGGCGCTTCGACGCGGTCGCGGGCTGGCCGAGGCTGCGCAACGTGGTCGGCACGATCCCCGGCACCCGCCCGGCGATCGTCATCGGGGCGCACTACGACACGCTGGTCAAGCCGCCCGGTGCTGTGGGGGCCAACAACGGCGCGGCGGGGACCGCGATCGTCGTTCAGCTGGCGCGCGACGTGCAGCGCCTGAAGCGCCCGCCGGGCGCGCCGGAGTTGCGCTTCGTGCTCTTCGACGGCGAGGAGCCCGCGGCCGGATTGCCCGAGGAGCAGAGCGACTTCTACACCGCCGGGCTGCGCGGATCGCGCTCGTACGCGGCCCGGCACCCCAGGGCGCGGGCGATGCTGCTGCTCGACTACGTCGGCAATCGCGGGCTGCAGCTGCCGCGCGAGGGCAGCTCCGATCCGGCGCTGTGGAGCCGGCTCCGCGACGCCGCGGCGAAGGTCGGCGCCGGCGCGGTGTTCCCCGACGCCACCGAGACGACGATCATCGACGACCACACGCCGTTCCTGCGCGCGCGCATCCCCGCCGTCGACCTCATCGACTGGCGCTATCCGGGCCACACGGCGGGGGACACGCTCGACAAGCTGTCGGTGCGGAGCATGGACGCCGTGGGGGAGACGCTCGCCGAGCTCCTCGTTGGGCGGGGCCCGGCACGCTGACGTCCGGCGGCACCGTGCGCTCGTACACTGCGGGCATGGTGCCCGCCCCCGAGAAGCTGCTCCTGGCGGCGCCCCGCGGCTACTGCGCGGGCGTCGACCGGGCGGTCCAGACGGTCGAGCGCGCGCTCGAGCTGTACGGCGCGCCCGTGTACGTGCGCAAGGAGATCGTCCACAACAAGCACGTCGTCGAGCAGCTGCGCGAGCGCGGAGCCGTGTTCGTCGACGAGCTGGACGACACCGTGCCCGAGGGCGCGGTCACGGTCTTCTCCGCCCACGGCGTCTCCCCGGCCGTGCACGCCGACGCCTCCGAGCGCGGCCTGCAGACGATCGACGCGACGTGCCCGCTCGTCACCAAGGTCCACCGCGAGGCGCTGAAGTTCGCCAGCGAGGGTTACACCATCGTGCTGATCGGCCATCACGGTCACGAGGAGGTCGAGGGGACGATGGGCGAGGCGCCCGAGCACATCGTCCTGGTCGAGACCGAGGCCGACGTCGACGCGCTCGACGTCCCGAATCCCGACAAGCTCGCCTACATCTCCCAGACGACGCTGTCGGTCGACGAGACCCGCGCCATCATCAACCGCCTGCGCGAGCGCTTCCCCAACATCACCGGGCCGCGCACGGACGACATCTGCTACGCGACGACGAATCGCCAGGCGGCCGTCAAGCAGATGGCCCCGCTGTGCGACCTCGTGCTCGTGATCGGCTCGCGCAACTCGTCGAACTCCAACCGGCTGGTGGAGGTCGCGCGCGAGCTCGGCGCCGAGTCGCACCTGATCGACAACGAGGCACAGGTGGAGGAGGGGTGGCTGCGGGACAAGCGCGTCGTCGGCATCACGTCGGGCGCCAGCGCGCCCGAGGAGCTCGTCCAGCGCCTCGTGGCCTTCTTCCGCGACCGTGGGACCGAGACGGTCGAGGAGTTCCAGGTGGTCCAGGAGGACGTGCGCTTCATGCTGCCCAAGGCGATCCGCCAGGCGCTCGCCGCACCGTCCGCGTAGGGGCTTGCCGGGGTGCGCACTCGCCTGCCCGTCGCGCTAGCCGTGGCGCTCGCCGCCGCGCTGCTGCCGGCGGCCACGGCATGGGCGCAGGATCCGGGCCGCTGGGCGCTGGCTCAGGCTGACCGCGTGCCGCTGGAGTACTACCAGGGGCTGACCCACAGCCCGGGTCGCAGCCTGTTCTTCGTCGGCGTGTTCCAGGGCGCCTACGCCACCGACGACGGCCTGCGGGAGGCCGCGCGCAACCCGCAGGTCCTGCCGCCCGACGTCGGCGCGCTGGGCTTCAACCACATCGGCGACCCCACCTACGACGCCGGCGAGGGCGGCCGTCTGCTGCTGCCGCTGGAGTGCTACACGCCCGGGGCGCCGAACGGCGGCAACACCTGCGGGCGGGGCGCCATCGGCGTGGCCGACCCGGCGACGCTGTCGTGGCGCTACCTCGTCCCGCTGGACCCCGCCGACATCCACAAGGCGATGTGGGCCGAGGTGTCGCCGGACGGCTCGCTGCTGTGGACCTCCGCCGGCGCGGATCTCATCGCCTACGCCACGGCCGACATCAGCCCGCCCGCCGCGTCGGCCGGCGGCTTCATCCACCCGGTGCGCCGGATCGCGGGCGCGGCGCCCCCGAGCGGGATCACCGGCGGCGCGTTCTGGCACGGGCGCCTGTACCTCGCCGGCCAGGGGACGGGCCTGGGGCGGCGCCTGCAGATCTGGTCGGTCGATCTCAGCGGCCGCTCCCCGCGGCGCCTGGAGGTCGAGCTGCCCGTCGCCGCCGAATCGGAGGGACTCGACGTGATCGACGCGCGTGGCGGGCTGCTGCACTGGCTGCTCTCCCCGTTCGCGCCCGGCGCGCAGGCGCCGACCTTCGGCACCGGCCACAGCGAGCTGCTGACGTTCGTCCCGCGCACGGAGTCACAGCTGCGCCTGACCGTCACCCCGGCCCATCCCGCCGGTGGGCGGCCGGTGACGCTGACCGCTCGCGTGACGATCGCCTACGCGGGGCGCCGGCGTGCCGTGGAGGGCGCCCGCGTCCAGGCCGGCAGCGCCGTCGCCCGCACCGATCCACGCGGGACGGTGCGCCTGCGGGTCACGCCGCGCGCGGCGGGATCCGTGCTCGTGACGGCGACCAAGCAGCAGCTCGTGACCGGGCGCTTCACGGTCCGCACCGCCGGCCGGCGCGGAATCGCTCAGGGGTAGCCTCAGACGCTCGTGCGCACCCTCGTCGTCTCGGACCTCCATCTCGGCGCGCGCACCGGTGTCGACGTCCTGCGCCGGCCGGCGGCGCTCGGGGCGCTCTGCGAGCGCCTGCAGGGCGTGGAGCGGCTCGTGCTCCTGGGCGACACCCTCGAGCTGCGCCACGGGCCCGCGCACCGGGCGCTCGAGGACGCCGCGCCGGTCGTGCGCGCGATCGGCCGGGCGCTGGGGGACGCGGAGGTCGTCCTCGTCCCGGGCAACCACGACCACCCGCTCGTGGCACCGTGGCTGGAGGCCCGCGCCCAGGACGGGCCGGCGCCGCCGCTCGGGCTCGAGGAGCGCGCCGGGCCCGGCGCGTCGGCGGCGACCCGCCGCGTCGCGGAGCTCCTGGGGCGTGCGAGCCTCGACGTCGCCTACCCCGGCATCTGGCTGCGCGACGACGTCTACGCGACCCACGGCCACTACCTCGACCGCCACGCGACGGTGCCGAGCTTCGAGCGGCTGGCCGCCGGCGCGTTGGGGCGCTTCCTGCGGATGGCGCCGCAGGACATGGCGAGCCCCGACGACTACGAGCTCGTGCTCGCGCCGCTGTACGCGCTGCTGGACGCGATCGCCGCCCGCGCCCGCGATGGGCGCGGTGCCGCTCCGGCCCGCGCGTCGGTGAGGGCCTGGGAGCTGCTGTCGGCCGACGGCCGCCGGCCGTGGCGCGGGCGCCTGCTGGCCGGCGCGTTCCCGGCGGGGATCGCCGCGCTGAACCGCGCGGGCCTTGGACCGCTGCGCCCCGACCTCTCCGGCGAGGAGCTGCGCCGAGCCGGGCTCCGGGCGATGCGAGACGTCGTGCGCCACCTCGGCATCGGCGCGCGCCACGTCCTGTTCGGCCACACGCACCGTGCCGGGCCCCTGCCCGGCGACGATGAGGTCGAGTGGACGCTCGCAGGGGGCGGGCGCCTGCTCAACGCCGGCTGCTGGGTCTTCGAGGAGATGTACGTCGGGCGGCGATGGGGCCGCGGGCCCTACTGGCCGGGCGGCGCGATCGCGCTGGACGCCGGCTCCGGGCCCGAGCACGTGCGCCTGCTCGACGGCCTCCCGGCGACCGCGCTCAAGGGCTGACGCCGGGGGTGAAGCACGTCGCCAGGCAGGCGACGCCCTCGCCGGCTCGCAGGTCCAGCACCCCCTCGGTGTGATGGGGATGGTCGAGCAGGAGGTGCGCGCCGGCGTGCGTGACCGCCACGCGCTCGCCGTTGACGGTCACCTCGCCCACGCCGTCGATGACCGCCCACACGCCGCCGGCCTCGTAGGGCCCGCAGTAGGCGCCGGGCTGGTCGGCGGTCTGGGCGACGATCGTCACCTCGGGATCGTCCTCCGGGTGGATGGGCGCCACGAGCTCGCGCTCGACGCCTAGCAGCTCCTGGATGGCGAGCTCGGTCTCGCCATAAGCGCCCTCGCCGTAATGGAAATGGTGCAGGTGGCCCTCTGCGTTCCACAGGTAGCGAGCCGGCCAGCCCTGATTCTCGTACCAGTCCCACACCTCGTGCGCGGTGTCGATGCAGACGGGGTGCTCGATGCCCAGGCGCGCGACCGCGGCGCGGACGGCGTCCTCGCCGCGCGCCGGCTCGAAGCCCGGAGTGTGCACCGAGACGACGCGCAGGCCGGCGCCCTCGTAGCGCTCGTGCCACGCCATGACGTAGGGGAGGGTGCGCAGCGAGTTGGGGCGGCAGAAGTCCCAGAACTCGATGAGCACCGGCCGCCCCCGCTGATTGTCCATGCGCAGCGGGGCGACGTTGACCCACGGGAGCCCGGCGGGGAACGGTGGCGCCGGGATGTCGTCGACGGGCGGCCGCATGCGAGATCGGGCGAGGACGGTAGCAGCGCGCCGGTCGAGCCACCGGGCGCCCAGGACGATGCACCCGATGCCGCTCGATCGCAACGCACCCGGGTGTGGCTTCTGTGCACCGCGATATCCCATCAAACGGTGTATCGCCCGCTGGACGAATATTCGTCAACAGCACGGGAGGGGGGACCGAAACCTTTCGCCGGTGCCTGGTATTGGTAGGCACCCCGTTCCAAAACCAGGAGGAAGAATGCACAAAGTCGCACTGCTCGCGGCGGTCGCCGCCGTGGGCGCTGTCGGTGTCACCGGCGTGGCCCACGCCGTCGACGCCGACCAGGGCCTCGCCGTCTCGTCCACGAGCAAGAAGGCGGGCACGCCGGCGAAGCCCAAGAACCTCGTCAAGCTGACCGTCACCACGACGACGACGCCCCATGAGGCCGCTCCTGCGTACGCGACGCAGAAGGCCATCATCCACTTCGACAAGAACATGGTCTTCGGCTCGGCGAAGTTCCCCTCCTGCACGAAGGCCCAGGCCGAGGCCGTGCCGATCTCGCCCAAGTGCGCGGCGGCGAAGGTGGGCAGCGGGTCGGCTACGGCGGTCGTCGCCGCGATCAACGCCAACCCGACGCTGAAGGTGACCGCCTACAACGGTCCGGGCGGCAAGAAGCTGTGGCTGCTCGTCACCGAGCCGACATTCCAGATCAACTCGGTCCTGGACGGCACGCTCTCGAGTGACACCGGGAAGTACGGCAAGAAGCTCACCGTCCTCATTCCGGCGAACCTGCAGCAGCCGATCCCCGGCGTGTACGCGACGCTCACCTCGTTCAGCACCTCGGTCGGCGGCACCGCGACGAAGGCGAAGGTCCCGTACGTCGCCCTCAAGGGCTGCACGGGCAGCAACCTGAACTACGGCGGCGACTTCTATTTCACCGATGGCGACGTCAAGAAGGTCACGGCGACGTCGAAGTGCACGAAGTAGCACGAAGCTGACGACACGGAAGTCGGGGTACGGGGCGGGCCACACGGCCCGCCCCGTTACGCTTCCGGGCCTCATGGTTCCTCGCCGCGACCGGATCGTCCTGTGGGCCTTCGCGCTGGTGGTCGCCGCGTGGATGGTCGCCCAGGCTCTGACGGGCGCTGAGACGGGGCTGCTGTATCTGGCGCCGGCGCTGGTCCTGGCGCTCCCGCTGGTCCTGGGCCGCTACCTCGGAGAGGAACAGCTCGCCGGGCTTGCCGTCAGGTCACGCGCGCCACGCGCGCGGCCACGCGCGCGCATCTCGACGCCTCGCGACCACGTGCGGGTCATGCACCGGGGCGGTCGTCTCGTCGCCTCGGCGATGGCCGAGCGCCCGCCGCCCGCCCCGGCGCTGCTCACCGCCTAGGCCCGGGCACCTGCGGTGGTCGGGTTCTGCCCGACCATCGCAACAGAAAGGTGTTCCCGTGCCTCGCAACCAGCGTTTCGTCCTGCTCGGTCTCGCGCTCGCCATCGTCGTCGTCGCAGCCGTCGTCATCGGCGGCGGCTCGTCGAATGCCACGAAGAGCGCCGGCCCCACCACCATCGTCGTCAAGAACGCCCAGCCCGTCGGCGGCGTGAAGAGCGTCACCTTCAAGAAGGGCGGCACCGTCGACCTGACGATCCAGAGCGACACCGCCGACGAGGTCCACTTCCACGGCTACGACGTGCACAAGGACGTCAAGAAGGGCGGCTCCGTGCATTTCCGGTTCCCGGCGTCGATCACCGGAAGGTTCGTCGTGGAGCTCGAGAAGCACAAGCAGACGCTCGCCAACGTCACGGTCGCGCAATGACCCGTCCATTGCACCGGTCGCGCTGCCGACTGGCGGTCAGCCTCACGGCGCTCGGGCTGCTGGCCGCGGCCGCCGCGCCGGACCTCGCCTCCGCCCACGGCCTGGTGGGCAAGCAGGACCTGCCGATCCCCCGCTGGCTGTTCGCCTGGGGGGCCAGCATCGTGCTCGTCGCGTCGTTCATCGGGCTGGCCGTGCTGTGGCCGCGCCCGCGGCTGGAGCACGCGCCCCCGCGCCATCGGTTCACGGTGCCGGTTGTCGCCGAGATCGTGTGCGGCGCGCTCGGCGTCGGCGCGTTCGCCGCGGTCGTGTACGCGGGGTTCGCCGGCGCCCAGACGGCGACCGCCAACCTCGCGCCGACGGTCATCTACGTGATCTTCTGGGTGGGCATCCCGTTCCTGAGCGTCGTCGTGGGCGACGTCTTCGCGCTCTTCAACCCCTGGCGCGCGATCGGCCGGGCGACCGGCTGGCTCCTGCGGCGCAGCGGCGCCGGAGCCCCCGAGCCGATGGCCTATCCCGCGTGGCTGGGCCGCTGGCCGGCGGTCGCCGGCGTGCTGGCCTTCGCGTGGGTCGAGCTCGTCTACGTCAACCGCGACGATCCGAGCATCCTGGCGACCATGGCGCTGGCCTACGCGGCGATCCAGCTGGTCGGCATGAGCCTTTTCGGCGTCGAGCGCTGGGGTCGCCACGGCGACGCCTACGGCGTCTACTTCCGGATGTTCTCGCTCGTCTCACCGGTGCGCTGGGACGGCCGGCGGGTTCAGACCCGGCCGCCGCTGTCGGGTGCGACGTGGCTGAACCCGGTGCCGGGAACCGTCGCGCTGCTGTGCACGATGATCGGCACCACGAGCTTCGACGGGCTCTCGCAGGGGCAGATCTGGACCGGACCCAACGGGATCGCGCCGCGCCTGCAGAACAGCCTCATCAACCTGGGCTTCAGCCAGGAGACGGCGCTCGAGATCGCGTTCACCATCGGGCTCGCCGCGATGGTGGCGCTCATCTCCGGGCTGTACCGGCTCGGCGTCATCGGGATGCGCTCGGTGGGCCGCGAGCACGACCCCTCACAGCTCGCGCGGCGCTTCGTCCACTCGCTCGTCCCGATCGCGATCGCGTACGTCGTCGCCCACTACTTCTCGCTGCTCATCTACCAGGGGCAGGCCATGGCGTACCTGGTCTCCGACCCCCTGGGCGACGGCTCGGACCTGTTCGGGACCGCGGGGAGGACGATCGACTACTCGCTCATCAGCGCCACCGGGGTGTGGTACGTCCAGGTCGGAGCGCTCGTCCTGGGCCACGTCGCGGGGCTGGCGCTCGCGCACGACCGCGCGCTCGTCGTCTACGACGACGACCCGCGCCAGGCGACCCGCTCGCAGTACTGGATGCTCGCCGTCATGGTCGCGTTCACGAGCCTGGGGCTGTGGCTGCTGTCCGCCGCCGCGCAATGAGATGCCCCTCGTCCTCGCCCACGTCGGCCACTGGTACCACGCCCTCCTGTACCTCGCTCCCGTGATCATCCTGGCCCTCTTCTTCACGGTCCAGGGCCGCCGGGAGCGGCGTGCGGAGGAACGCGCGGCCACGGACGCCCGGGCGCGCGGGGAGGACCCCCGCAAGCCGGCGGACGACCCCGACCCCGAGCCCGACGACCTCTAGATGGTCGATTCCGAATTCTCGCGGCCGGGGTGACGCGCCTCGCCGCTCTGGATCGCCGTCCGGCGGACTTGCCAATGGCGCTGCCATGGGCTGCGCCACCGGACGCCGCCCA
>JAOPZW010000284.1 GCA_025963905.1 Solirubrobacterales bacterium
CCGCCGTCGCGGCGCCCGCTCCGGCGCCGGCACCCGCAGCCGCGCCCGCGGCCGCGCTCCCGGCTGCGGCACCGCCGCCGGCGCCGGCGGTCGTGCCGAGGTGGGCGAGGAGCGCCTTCTTGAGCAGCAGGAACGGGCCGACCGGATACACCGCGGCGAGCGCCTTGTTCGTCTGGCGCAGCTGCTTGCGGAACGCCGCGCAGCGGTCGCAGCCGCGCAGGTGCCGGCGCGCCGGAGCCGTCGTCCGGCGGAGCCCCTCGGCGACCTCGCCGAGCTCCTCGCGAACCTCGGTGCAGGTGAGCTCGCGCGCCTGCGCCGCCTCGGCCAGCGAGACGCGTGCGCGCACGAGCAACGACTTGATGCTCGGGACGGTGGTCTCCATCGCCTCGGCGATCTGGTCATACGACAGCGCGTCGATCTCGCGCAGGAGCAGCGCCGTGCGCTGGGTCTCGGGAAGCTGCTGGACGTCCTCGATCAGCAGCCGGAAGTCCTCGCGCCGGTGCACCTTGTCGGCCGTCGTCGCGCCGCCCTCGGCCAGATGGATGTCCATCGAGTCCACGCCGATGGCCGTTGCCCGGCGCAGGTGGTTCAGCGAGCGGTTGCGGGCGATGCGATACAGCCACGGCCGCACGTTCAGCGAGCGGTCGTCGGCGATCATCGCGTTGAAGGCGGCGGCGAAGACCTCCTGCAGCACGTCCTCGGCGTCCTCGCGCGAGCCGAGCATGTGGCGGCAGAACGCGAGCAGGCGCGATTGGTAGCGCCCGACGAGCGCCTCGTAGGCGGCCTGGTTGCCGCGCCTGGTCAGCGTGACCAGGCGGTCGTCGGACTGCAGCCGGAGCAGCGGCGTCGGTCCACGGAGCCCTTCGGCTCCTAGGTGGTTGAGAGCAGAGACTTCCACGCGTAGAAAGAGGTCCGCGCGTTGCAACACGAGCGGACCCAGGAAGGTGCGTCCGTAGGTTAGGCGTATCCCGCCGGCGGCGCCGACCGGTAGCCTCCCGCTCCTCGCCCGGGTGGCGGAACGGGTAGACGCGGCCGGCTTAAACCCGGCTGTCCGGCAGCGGACGTGGGGGTTCGAGCCCCTCCCCGGGCACTGCGCCGCTCGGCGCGCATCCGAGCGCGGCTCTACCGTGGCACGGTGCCCCAAGCCCCGGTGACCGACACGCTCGAGACCAGCGCGCTGGCGTTGCTGCGCGAGCTCGCCGGCCCGCAGGCGTCGTTCCGCGAGCACCAGCTCGAAGCGGTGTCCGATCTCGTCGACGGCCGCAAGCGCGTGCTCTGCGTGCAGCGCACCGGGTGGGGGAAGAGCGCCGTCTACTTCGTCGCGACCGCCCTGATGCGCCGCCAGGGCGCGGGGCCGACGGTGCTCATCAGCCCGCTGCTGGCGCTGATGCGCAACCAGATCGCCGCGGCTGAGCGGCTTGGCATCACGGCGGTGACCGTCAACTCGACCAACCGGGAGGACTGGGACGCGGTCCGCCGGCAGCTGGAAGACGACAGCGTCGACCTCCTGCTCATCAGCCCCGAGCGGCTGAACAACCCGCAGTTCCGGGAGACCATGCTGCCGCTGTTCATCGAGCGGGTCGGCCTGCTGGTCGTCGACGAGGCGCACTGCGTCTCGGACTGGGGTCACGACTTCCGCCCGGACTACCGGCGCATCGGCGATGTCCTCGCCGGCCTCTCCGGCGACGTCGCGGTGCTGTTCACGACCGCGACCGCCAACGACCGTGTGGTCGCCGACGTATCCGAGCAGCTGCGGGGCGCCGGGGGCGACGGGCACCTGACGGCCTATCGCGGAGCGCTCGCTCGCCGGAGCCTGCGGCTGGAGGTCTGCGACCTGCCCAACCCGGCGGCCCGCCTCGCGTGGCTGGCCACCTGGCTGCCGAGGCTGCCGGGCTCGGGCATCGTCTACTGCCTGACCAAGCGCGACACCGACACCGTCGCGGAATGGCTCAACAGCCAGGGCATCTCGGCGCTGGCGTACTCGGGCGAGGTCGCCGACGAGGACCGGGTCGAGGCCGAGCGCCGGCTGCTCGGCAACGAGGTCAAGGCCGTCGTCGCCACCTCCGCCCTGGGCATGGGCTACGACAAGCCCGACCTGGGCTTCGTCGTGCACTACCAGGCGCCGTCGTCGGCGATCGCGTACTACCAGCAGGTCGGGCGCGCCGGCCGTGCGGTGGACGAGGCGCACGTCATCCTGCTGCGCGGCGCCGAGGACCGGGCGATCCAGGACTTCTTCATCCAGACCGCCTTCCCGCGCAGGGAGCTGGTCGACAGGGTGCTCGAGGTCGTCGGCACGTCCGAGAAGCCCGCGACGCTGCCCCAGCTGCAGGCCGAGGTCAATCTCGGGCGCGGTCGCATCGAGGCGATGCTGAAGGTCCTCGACGTCGAAGGTGCCGTGCGGCGCGACGTCTCGGGCTGGGTGGCGACCGGTCGGGCCTGGGTCTATGACGCTGAGCGCTACGAACAGGTCACGGCGCTGCGGCGCGCCGAGCAGCGCGCGATGGCCGCGTTCGGGCAGGACGGCCGGTGCCTGATGATGGCCCTCCAGCAGGAGCTGGACGATCCCGCGCCCGAGCCGTGCGGGCGCTGCTCGGTGTGCACCGCGCCGCGCTTCGACGGCCCGCTCGACGAGGATCTGATCCAGCGGGCGGCCCGCGTCCTGCGCTCCCAGCCGGTGGTGCTCGCCGTGCGCCGCCAGACGCCGAGGACGGCCGATCAGCCCGGCCGCAAGATCGCTCCGGACCTCCTCCTCGAGGAGGGACGGGCGCTGGCGCGCTCCGGCGACGGCGGCTGGGACCCGCGCGTGCAGGAGGGCCGGCGTTCGGGGCGCTTCGACGACGACCTCGTCGCGGCCTGCGCGGAGCTCGTCGGCCGCTGGGGCCCGCGGCCGGCGCCACGGTGGGTGGCCGCCGTCCCGTCGCTGCGGAGCGGGGCGCTCGTCCCGGACTTCGCCTGCCGGCTGGCGGAGGCGCTCGGGCTGGGTTACGTGGAGCTCGTGCGGCGCAGGGGCTCCAACCCGCCGCAGCGCGAGATGGCCAACTCGTCCCAGCAGGTGGCCAACGTCCGCGGCCAGTTCGAGGTCGCCGCACAGCCACCGGGGGAACCGGGGCTACTGGTCGACGACATCCGCTCCTCCGGCTGGACGCTCGCCACGGTCGGGGCGCAGCTGCGGATGGCCGGCGCCGGGCCGGTCCATCCGCTCGTGCTGTCGCTGGCCGGCGC
>JAOPZW010000316.1 GCA_025963905.1 Solirubrobacterales bacterium
TCGTCGTTCTGGGCGGCGTCCGGTGGCGCAGCCCATGGCAGCGCCATTGGCAAGTCCGCCGGACGGCGATCCAGAGCGGCGAGGCGCGTCAGCCCGGCCGCGAGAATTCGGAATCGACCATCTAGGCCGGGCGCGGGCGGTGGCACCCGAGGCCCGGGTCGGTGGGCCGTTCTCCGAGGAGCACGAGGAGCTGCGCGCGTCCATCCGCCGCTTCGTCGCGCGCGAGCTGCGCCCGTACGCGACGGAGTGGGAGGACGCGCGCTGGTTCCCCGACGAGGTGTTCGCCAAGCTCGCGGCCGCGGGGTTCCTCGGGCTGAAGTATCCCGAGGCCGTCGGAGGCCAGGGCGGCGGCGCGCTCCACGACGCGGTCCTGGTCGAGGAGCTGGCGCGCTGCGGATCCGGCGGCCTGGCGGCGGGGATCGGCGCGCACGTCGGCATCGCGACCCCGCCGGTGTGGAGGTTCGGCACGCCCGAGCAGCACCGGCACTACCTCGTGCCGGCGATCGCCGGGCAGAAGATCGCCGCGCTGGCCATCACCGAGCCCGGCGCCGGCTCGGACGTCGCGGCGATCCGCACCCGCGCCCGGCCCGTCGACGGCGGCTGGGTCGTGAACGGCGAGAAGACGTACATCACCAACGGCGCGCGCGCGCACTTCATCGTGACCGCCGTCAAGACCACCGAGCAGGGTGGCCACCACGGCATCTCGTTCCTCATCATCGACCGCCAGGCCGGGGTCAAGTCGTCCAAGCTCGAGAAGCTCGGCTGGCACGCGTCGGACACCGCCTCGATCGCCTTCGAGGACGTCTTCGTGCCCACCGAGAGCCTGTTGGGCCGGGAGCACGAGGGCTTCGCGCTCATCATGGCCAACTTCCAGTGGGAGCGGCTGCTGATGGCCCTCGGCGCCGTGGCCGGGATGCAGGTCGCCTTCGAGCGCACCGTCGCCTTCGCCCGGGAGCGCATCGCCTTCGGGCGGCCGATCGCCCAGCACCAGGCCATCCGCCACAAGCTCGCCGACATCGCCACCACCGTGCACACCTGCCGCTGCGTGACCTACGACGCCCTGCAGCGCTTCTGCGCCGGTCGCGACGCGGTGCAGGAGGTCACGATGGCCAAGCTCGCCACCCAGCGCGCGGCCTTCGGCGTCATGGACGCCTGCCTGCAGATCCACGGCGGTGCGGGCTACATGAAGGAGTACGAGATCGAGCGGATGGCGCGCGACGCGCGGCTGGGGCCGATCGGCGGCGGAACCGACGAGGTCATGCGGGAGATCCTGGGCAAGACGCTCGGGCTGTAGGGCCCGGGAACGCGACCGGGCTGGCGGGTGTATCCCGAGCGCCCGCCTCGAGAAGGAGTCGCCCATGGAGCGTCCCGCCCGTATCGCCGTCGTGCCCGCCGCGCTCGCGGCTGCGCTGGCGCTCGCCGCGCCGGCCGGCGCCAAGGAGATCTCCGCGCTGACGCTCTGCGGCACCGGCGGTCGCTGCCATCCGGTGCCCGGCGGCGACCGCGTCCGGCAGGCGTTCATGGACGGCGGGAGCTTCATCACGAATTCGCCCGACCGGCGGGCGCCGTTCTTCTCGGTGGTGGCGACGATCACGGAGCCGGGCCAGCGCGGCGCCGTGGGCAGCTACACCGTCCGCTGGGTGCCGTCGGCCGGGCGCATCCGCAGCAAGGGTGAGTTCGACCGGCCGATGTGGACGCGCCCGGACGCCGCGACGACGCGCGCGCTGCGCCGCGCGGCGAGGGGCCTCGAGCCGAAGCCCGCCGCGCGCCTCGGCGCGCTGTACGTGCCTCCGCCCAAGGCGAAGGTCACAGAAGTGGTCAACCCGCAGGCTCATCCCCAGGCCGCGGCGCTCCGTGCCCCCGCGACGGCGATCCTCGTCACGGGCGGCGCGGTGCTGGCCGCAGCGGTCGCGGCGGGCGCCATCGTCCGGCGCCGGCGCCGGACGGCCACAGGCGGCTCGGCTCCCCGCCTCGGCTGACCTGACTGGTCAATTGGTCAATAGGATGCGCGCCTTCTGTTGGAGGTACACGAGGAGACGCGCATGGGAGTCCTTGACGGCAAGGTGGCGATCGTCACCGGGAGCGCCCGGGGGATCGGCAAGGCGACGGCCGAGCTGCTCAGCGAGCACGGAGCGAACGTCGTCATCAACGACCTCGACACAGACGCCGCCCAGGAGACCGCGGACGCCATCGCCGGCGAGACCGCCGTCCATGGCGGCGATCTCACGCAGTCCGGCGTCCCCGACGCGCTCGTCCAGACCGCGATCGACGCCTGGGGACGCCTGGACATCATCGTCAACAACGCCGGCTACACGCTGGACGCGCCCATCCACAAGATGAGCGACGACTGGTTCCAGAAGATGCTGGACATCCACGTCACCGTCCCGTTCCGCGTCATCCGGGCGGCCGCCCCGCACCTGCGCGAGCCCGCCAAGGCCGAGCGCGACCGGGGCGAAGAGGTCTTCCGCAAGATCATCAACATCTCGTCGATCTCGGGCACGATGGGCAACGCCGGCCAGGCCAACTACTCGGCGGGGAAGGCGGCGGTGGTCGGGCTGACCAAGACGCTGGCGAAGGAGTGGGGCCAGTTCAAGGTCAACACCAACGCCGTGGCCTTCGGCTACATCGAGACGCGCCTGACCGCCTCCAAGGACGAGAGCAACCAGGTCGACATCGGCGGCGAGAAAGTCCAGCTCGGGATCCCCGATCAGCTGCGCGGCGTGGCCGCGATGCTCATCCCGTTCGGGCGTGCCGGCACGCCGCAGGAGGCCGCCGGGCCCGTGTTCTTCCTGTGCTCGCCGTGGAGCGACTACGTGCACGGCCAGCTTCTCAACGTCACCGGCGGCCAGTTCACCGGGATGACCTCGTAGCGCCGCATGGCCGCCGTCCAGCACACCGTCGCGGTGGTCGGCGACGACGACCTCCCCGAGCTCCTCGGGCTCGTGGGCGCCTACCTGGACTTCTACGAGGCGACCCCGAGCGACGACGAGATGCTCGCGCTCAGCCGCGCGCTGATCGCCGACCCCGAGCGCGAGGGCGTCCAGTTCCTCGCGCGGGACGCCGCCGGGCGTCCGGTGGGCTTCGCGTCGCTGTTCTGGACGTGGACCACCACGCGCGGCGGGCGCCTGGGCGTGATGAACGACCTGTTCGTCGACCCCGCCGCGCGGGGGACGGGCCTGGCCGACGCGCTCATCGCCGCGTGCGCGCAGCGCTGCCGCGAGCGCGGCGTGCGCTGGCTCGAGTGGCAGACCGCCCAGGACAACCACCGCGCGCAGGCCGTCTACGAGCGCGTGGGCGCCCGCCGGTCGGAGTGGCTCGACTACAGTCTGGACGTCTGATGCAGCAGGAAAGCGGAGGGAGCCAGCCGTGAAGGTCGTCAGGCCGGCCGCGGACCGCGAGGTGCCTCGCGGAGTCGTGGGAGGAGCGGAGATCTCGCAGGCCACCGCGGGCGCGCACAACATCTACATGGGCGTCTTCCGCGTCCCTGCCGGGGCGCGC
Organism: Solirubrobacterales bacterium; assembly: GCA_025963905.1. Classification (GTDB taxonomy): domain Bacteria; phylum Actinomycetota; class Thermoleophilia; order Solirubrobacterales; family Solirubrobacteraceae; genus JAOPZW01. The sequence continues at coordinate 3,499 of JAOPZW010000316.1, forward strand.
TCGCGACCCCACTACCACGCCAACTGCGAGAGCGCCGTCTACATGCTCTCCGGCGATCTCGAGGTCCGGTGGGGCGAGCACCTCGAGGAGTCGGTCGTCATCGGGGCCGGCGACCTGGTGTACGTGCCGCCGCGCGAGACGCACGTGCTGGAGAACCGCTCCGACACCGAGCCGGCCGAGTACGTCGTCGCCCGCGACGCCCCGACCGAGGACTCGGTCGAGGTGCCCTGGGCCGACTGAGGCCTGGCCGCAGCCCGCAGCGCGCGCGAGCGCGCCACGACCAGGCCCACGCACCCGACGATGAGCATGGGCGGGACGACGAGCTGCACGCCTCCGTCGTGCGTGGCGGCCACCAGTCCGGCGATCGCCATCTCCGCGGCCAGCACCGAGCCTGCCGCCCGCACGCCGACGTCGCCGATCAGGAGTAGCGCGCCGCCGAGCTCCAGGACGCCGGCGACGGTGACGAGCACGTGCGGCGCCGGCATCCCCCATCGCTGGAAGTCCGCGATCGGCCCGTTCGGGAGCAGGAGCTTCGTCGCGCCGCTCGCCGCGAACACCAGGCCCAGCCCGAAGGCGAAGGCCGTCTGCGCCAGCGATGACGGCGATCGCATCTCCTGCCTGGTTGTGAGGGTCGTCGGGGTCATCGCGCTGGCTCCAAGCGGAATGCGGGGTCCGGTTCACCCGTACTATACGGAACGGGAATTCCGCATCCCCGGGGCGCGTGATCGCCGTGCCGCGCTACCCTCGGGCTCGTGAGCGCCACGATCCGTCCCCTGCGCGCCGACGCCGCGCGCAACCGCGAACGGGTGGTGGCCGCGGCGCGCGAGGCGTTCGCCGAGCTGGGCACCGACGTGAGCGTGCCCCAGATCGCCGAGCGCGCGGGCGTCGGCGTGGCGACGATCTACCGCAGCTTCCCGACCAAGCGCGATCTGGTGGCGGCGATCGTCCTCGAGAGCTTCCGCGCCTTCCGCGACAACGCCGAGGCCTCGCTCGAGCACGAGGACGCATGGGAGGGCTTCGCCGCCATGGTCCGCCGCGGCGCCGCGCTGCAGGCCCGGGACCGGGCGTTCACCCAGGTGGTCGCCGAGGCCCTCGACGTGCCGGAGGTGCGGGCCGAGCGCGATCGCGTCCAGGCCATCGCCCGGCAGCTCATCGCTCGCGCCCAGGCGAGCGGGCAGCTGCGACCCGACGTCGTGGCCGAGGACATCCCGTTGCTCCTGTCGGGGCTGGGCGGGTCGCTGGCCATGGCCGACTGCTCCATGGGCCTGTGGGAGCGCCACCTCGCGCTCGTGCTCGACGGCCTGCGTGCCGAGGGGGCCCACCCGCTGCCCGGCCCACCGCCGACGCGGGCCAAGCTCGCGCGCCTCGCGCAGGCCACGCGCGGCTGCTCGGGCTGACCGATCAGTCCCCGGCGGCGCCCATGGTGAACGCGCAGCCCGAGAAGTAGTCGCCCGCCGGCGAGGCGAGGAACGCGATGAGCCGGGCGACGTCCTCGTCGTCCGTCGCGTCGCCGGGCAGCACGGCCGTCGCACGGATCGCATGGCGCGCCCACTCGATCGACAGCGTCCGGGCGGTGTTCTCGAGCGCCGCGCGCAGCGCACCGGCGTGTGCGCCGTCGCCCGGGCGCGGGGCGAGCAGCACGACCTTGCCTCCCCCCGCCGGCCGCAGGGCGGCGTTTGCCACGGCGCGGACGGCGTTCCAGGCGCCGTCGAGGCCGGTGCGCAGCCCGGCGAGGCCGGCGCCCGCGCCGGCGAACGGATCGGCGGCATCACACACGAGCGTCCCCACGGGGCCGAGCGCCGCCGCAGCGGCGACGACGGCATCCTCGTCGAGCAGGTCCGCGTCGAGGGACGGCGTGGCGGCGCCGAGCTGCGCGCACAGCGTCGCCGGGTGGCGGATGCCGCCGGCGAAGGCCACGACACGCCCCTCCAGCAGGCCGGGGCGCAGCAGCGGCGGGGCGGCGAGGTGCATCGGGCGCGGAGCGTAGTCGTCGCGGATACGCTGCGCGCCGTGACCCGCACCGCCGACCCGCGGCCGGCGCAGCTCCCGCTCGCGGGCGGGCGTGACGGCGCGACCGCGACCGTGCAGCCGTTGCGCACCGCCGAGATCCTGGCGATGCCGCGCTTCCTGCAGCGCCCGCCGGGACCGCTGGCGGAGCTCCGCGGCCTCGGGCTGCTCACGCCGCGCCGCCGCTGGTCGCGCATTCCGGTGCCCTGCTTCCTGGTGGAGCACCCCGGCGTGGGCCCGATCCTCGTCGACACCGGGCTGCAGGCGAGCGTCGCCGAGCGTCCCGCGGCCACGCTCGGCCGCGGCGCGGCGCTGCTCATGGATGTCGCGATGGAGCCCGGCTGGGCGGCCGCGGCGCAGCTGCGCGAGCGCGGCCTCGAGCCCGAGGACGTGCGCATTGTCGTCATGACCCACCTGCATTACGACCACGCCGGCGCGGTGGCGGACCTCCCGCAGGCGACCTTCGTGGTGGACGCCGCGGAGTGGGCGGCGGCGAGTCACGGCGGCTTCCGGCACGGCTACCGCCGCGGCCCTCTTCGACCACCCCTTCGACTGGCGCCTGGTGAGCTTCGACGCGTCCGAGGTGGGGTCCTTCGCATCGTTCGGGCGCGCCATCGATCTCTTCGGCGACAGCTCGGTTCAGCTGCTCTCGACCCCCGGGCACAGCAGGGGCCACGTCTCCGTCCTCCTGCGCCTGTCGGCCGGGCGCGAGCTGCTGCTGACCGCGGACGCCGCCTACGCCCGGCGCTCGATCGACGAGGGGCTCGTCCCGGTCTTCGTCGACGACGTGCACCGGTATCGCCGGTCGCTGGGCGAGATCCGGCGCTACGTCGAGCAGACGCCCAGCGCGACGGTCATCTGCGGCCACGACGGCGAGGGCTGGGCGGACGTGCGATCCGCCTACCGCTGACCCGGCCCACGCAGAGGAGGCGTCTAGCGCCGGGCGATCCGCACGCGCACGGTGCGCGTGGCGGCGTGGCCGGCGGCGTCGCGGGCGCGCACCGTGACCGTCGCGGTGGCCCGGCGGCGGGGGCTCGCCAGGGCACGGGCGATCCTCGCGCGCGTCGTGCGCGGGAGGCTGAGCTGGAGCGCCACGCGCGCGTTGGCGCCCAGCGTGCGCGTCACCGTGCGCGCCCTCAGTGGTGCCGCGGCGGGCGACCGGGCGATGACGATGCGCGCCGACGCCCGCACCTGGCACTGCTCGTCACAGCTCACGCGCACGCGCAGGTAGCCGAGGCGCAGCGCGCGCTGGAGCGCGGAGGCGCGCAGCGTCAGGACCGGTGCGCGGGTATTGGCTGCGCCCGTCACGCCGCCGGCGGCGGGTGGAGCGCCTGCGGGCAGGAAGCCGGCGAACGGCGCCGGCCCCGCGCACGCGCCGCTCGAGGCGAGGCGGTAGACCGGGCCGTCCAGCGACGCCGCGTAGAGCCGCCCGCAGCCGTCCTCGCCGAAGCTCGACAGCTTCCCGACCGCCGGCAGGCCGAGGTCATGGTCGCCGGTCGCGCCGCCGGGCGCCAGCTGGGCGGCGTAGAGGCGGTTCTTGCAGTAATCGCCGTAGACGTACTGGCCGGCGAGCTCGGGCAGCGCCGGGTCGCGCACGACGTACCCGCCGATGATCGAGCACCAGCCGTCCGCGTGGGTGTGCTCGATGACCGGGAACGTGAAGCCCGCAGCCGAGGACACCGGGTTGTCGCCCGGGTAGGTGTGGTCGCCCTCGTAGCCGTTCCACCCGTAGTTCAGCCCCGCCCCGATCCCGGGCGCGGCGGCGAAGTCGACCTCCTCGTACTTGCTCTCCCCCACGTCGCCGATGGAGAGGTCGCCCGAGGTGCGGTCGAAGGAGAAGCGGAACGGGTTGCGCAGTCCGATGGCGTGCGGCTGCGCGGAGGCCGGGCCGGTCCCCGCCGGGTCGATCCGCAGGATCTTGCCCAGCAGCGGGTTCGCGCCGTCGCCGGCCGCGTCACCGGTGGTCCGCTGGCCGTTGCCGTACGGGTCGCCGCTTCCCCCGCCGTCGCCGGTGCCCGCGTAGAGCATGCCGTCGGTGCCGAACTGCAGCTGCCCGCCGTTGTGGTTGTCCTGCAGGCTGTGGGGGATCTGCAGCACGGTCCGGCTGTACGCGGGATCGGCGCGCGCAGGGTCGGCGGGGTTGCGGCGGTGCTCCTCGATGGTGATCGCACCGGTCGGCGACTTCGCCGTGTAGTAGACGTAGAACAGCCCGTTGGTGAGGTAGTCGGGCGAGAAGGCGATCGAGAGGAGGCCGCGCTCGCCACCTGACAGCACGCGGTCGGTCAGGTCCAGGAACGTGCCCGCGGGCGCGCCGTCCTGGAGCAGTTGCACACGCCCGGCCTGCTCGACCACGAACACGCGGCTCGTGTCGCCCAGCGGAGCTGCGACGTAGACCGGACTCTGGAACGAGCCGACCTGCGCGAGGTTCACGGCCGCCGCGGGGGCCGTGGCCAGCAGGGCGGCCGGCGCCACGCAGGCGATGGCGAGGAGCACGGCGGCAGCGCGGCGCACGACCGCTCACTGCCCACCGGCCTGATCTCCCAACCGCGGATCGTCAGGCCGTGGCGGTGCGCCCGGAGCGGCGCTCCTCGCGCGCCCGGGCGACCGTGGCGGCGCGGCCGTGCTGGTCGAGCGCGTCGTAGAGCTTGCGGATCTCGACGAAGATCGCGTTGGCCACGGCCTGCTGCTGGTCACGCGTCGGCTCGGAGACCCGCACGAAGCGCATCGGATCGCCGTACTGCACGGTGACCGCGGGGAACTTCAGGCGCTTCCAGTTGCGGACCTTCGACGAGCCATGGATGGCCACCGGCACGATCGTGGCGCCCGACTGCAGGGCCAGGCGCCCGATGCCCGGGCGGACCTTCTCGCCGAGGTTGCCCGTTCGCGAGCGCCCGCCCTCGGAGTACATCCCGACGCAGCCGCCCTTCTCGAGGATCGTCTCGGCGGTGATGAACGCGTCCTCGTCGCGGTAGCCGCGACGGATCGGGAAGACCCCGCCGTGCGAGAACACGAACTGCATCGGGCGCTTGAACAGCTGCGACTTGGCCATGAACCGCACTTTGCGGCGGATCGACATGCCGACGAAGAAGTGGTCCATGAACGACGAGTGGTTCGGGGCGACGATCACCGGGCCGCTGGCGGGCACCTTCTCGGGCGAGATGGCGCGCAGGCGGAAGAACGTCCACGCGTACAGCCCGGTGAGCGTCTGCACGATCTCGTACGCGAGGTCCGGCTCCCTGGTCCGCGCGCGCTCGTGGAAGCGGTCGAAGTACTCCTTGGGGCGCGGGTCGCGGTAGACCTGCTCCTTGATGGGCGTGAGGTCGGGCGCCGGCGGCTGCTGCGGGTGCTCCATGCTGCCCTCTACCCCTGCAGCGCGGCAGGTTACTGCTGCACGACGAGCCGGGGCCCCGACCCTGAGCCAGGGCTGTCCCGTCCCTGACTCAGGTTCCCCTGGGCCCCGGCCCGTCGCACTGCGTCTCCCCCGCCGCTGGGTCAGGGCGGCGGTGGAGCTCCGCGCTCACCTGGTGCGAACACCCCGGCACGTTCGTCGCAGGAGGAGACGTGACCGCCGGTGTGTGGTGTCCGGTCGGTGAGCACGCTTGGGAAGGTACGCGGCGGGCGGAAGGCCTCACATCGCCCACCGGTCGGAGATCGACACGGAGGGTTTCGCCCGCTGGTCGAGGCGCCGCCGCCGCAGCCCGTCCACGAGGGTGTCCACGGCGGCGGCTATCGTGCCAAGCCGCTGTCGGACCCATCCCTTCCCAGGAGGCACCAGTGGCGGACGTCGAGGCTCACATCACCGGCACGGTGTGGAAGATCGAGTGCCAGGTCGGCGACGTGATCGAGGAGGGCGACACGGTCGCGATCCTCGAGTCGATGAAGATGGAGATGCCCGTCGAGGCCGAGGACGCCGGCGTCGTCAAGGAGATCCTCTGCGAGGAGGGCCAGGCGGTGAACGAGGGCGACACGCTCGTCGTTCTCGAGTAGCACGTAGTCTCCGGCGCTTGAACGGCCAGCTCCTGCAGGACCGGCCGGCGGACGGGATCCTCCGGCTCACGATCTCCAACCCGACGAAGCGCAACGCCCTCGACCAGGCGATCCTGGACGGGATCGCCACCGCGCTCGACGGCGTCGACGCGCGCTGCGTCGTGCTCACCGGCGCCGACGGGATGTTCTCGTCGGGGTACGACATCGGCGACATCCCCGACGACGTGTTCGCCGTCGAGGCCGAGCGGCTCGTCGCCCACCCGTTCACGGAAGCGCTGGAGGCGCTGGACGCCTGCGACGTGCCCACGGTCGCCGCCCTCAGCGGCCACACGATCGGTGGCGGGCTGGAGCTCGCGCTCGCGTGCGACCTGCGGGTCGCCGCGGACGGCATCCTGCTCGGCATGCCCCCGGCCAAGCTGGGGCTCGTCTACTCCCACACCGGCCTGCGCCGGTTCATCGACGCGATCGGGGTGCCCCGGACGCGCGAGCTGTTCCTGGTCGGGCGCAACGTC
>JAOPZW010000341.1 GCA_025963905.1 Solirubrobacterales bacterium
GACGGAGGGCATCGTGTCGGCGCTGGGCCGCCACATCCAGGCACCGAACGGCTTCGGCATCGACGACGCCATCCAGACCGACGCCCCGATCAACCCCGGCAACTCCGGTGGCCCGCTGCTGGACGACAGCGGCCGCGTCATCGGCGTGAACTCGCAGATCGAGACCGGCGGAACGTCGCAGGGCAACCTGGGCATCGGCTTCGCCGTCCCGTCCAACAGCGTGCGCCAGGTCGTGCCGGTGCTCGAGCGCGGCCAGACGATCGCGCGGGCGTGGCTCGGCGTGGAGACGAACGCATCGGTCGCCGGCAGCCCGGGCCAGGTCGGCGGCGTGACCCCCGGCGGCCCGGCCGAAGCGGCCGGCATCCAGCCGGGTGACCAGATCGTCGCGATCGACGGGCAGCACATCGCCCAGTTCTCGGACATCGCCCGGATCGTCGACTCCAAGAGCCCGGGGAACCACGTGCAGATCAGGCTCCAGCGGGGCGGCAGCCAGCAGACCCTCGACGTCACATTGGGCACGCGGCCATCCCGGGTGCCGTGAGCTTCGCCTCCCCGCTCGTCCTCCTTGGACTGCTGGCCCTCCCCCTGGCCGGCCTGTGGTACCTGGGCGTCCAGCGCGATCGCCGGCGCGCCGCCGAAGCGTTCGCCGCACCGCAGCTCCTGGCCTCCGTCGCGCCGTCGCGACCGGGCGCACGCCGTCACGCGCCGATGGTCGTGTTCGCACTCGCGCTCGCCGCCCTGATCGTGGGCGCGGCGCGCCCGCAGACGACCGTGGCCGTTCCCGTCGAGCGCGCGTCGATCATGCTCATGACCGATGTCAGCGGGTCGATGCTGGCGAACGACATCGCCCCCAACCGCCTCACGGCCGCACGGCGCGCGGCACAGCGGTTCGTCGACGGCGTGCCGTCGCAGGTCAACGTCGGCGTGATGGCGTTCAACCAGGTCCCACGCGTGCTGCAGAGCCCGACGCGCGACCGCACGGCCATCCGCAGCGCGCTGGACCGGATGACCTCCAGCGGCGGCACCGCCACCGGCGACGCCGTGCAGGCCGCGGTTCGCGTGCTCGGTACCGCGACCGGCACGGGCGCCAAGCGCGCGCCGGCGGCGATCGTGCTCCTGTCCGATGGCTTCTCGACCCGGGGCATCGATCCCGTCGCCGCCGCCCGTGCCGCGGGCCGGCTGCACATCCCCGTCTACACCGTCGCGCTGGGAACCCCCGGCGGCACCATCACCGTCCCCCGTCCCGGCGGGTCCGGAACCGTCACGCGCCACGTCCCGCCCGACCCCGGCACGCTGGCGCAGATGGCCACCGTGAGCGGCGCCCGGTCCTACACGGCGGCGGACGCGAACCGGCTCAGCGCCGTCTATCAACGGCTCGGCTCCCAGCTCGGTCGCAAGAAGGAGCGCCGCGAGCTCACCGCCGGGTTCGCCGGCGGCGCCCTCGTCCTGGTGCTGGTTGGAGCAGCCCTGTCCCTGCGCTGGCTCGGCCGGCTGATCTGAAAAGGAGCACGAAACCCATGCCCGACACCGAAGAGCGACTTGCCACCCAGGACGGTCCCCGTCAGGCCCTCCAGGAGGCCCTGTACGAGATCAAGCGCGTGATCGTGGGCCAGGACGCGATGCTCGAGCGCCTGCTCGTGAGCCTCCTCGCCGGAGGCCACGTGCTGCTGGAAGGCGTCCCGGGCCTCGCCAAGACCCTGACCGTCAAGACGCTGTCGCAGGTCCTGGGCGGCTCGTTCAGCCGCGTGCAGTTCACCCCCGACCTCGTCCCGGCCGACCTCGTGGGCACGCGGATCTACCGCCCCGACACCGGGCAGTTCGACACGAGCCTGGGCCCCGTCTTCGCGAACTTCCTGCTCGCCGACGAGATCAACCGCGCGCCGGCCAAGGTCCAGTCCGCCCTGCTGGAGGTCATGCAGGAGCGCCAGGTCACGATCGCCGGCACGACCTATCCGGTGCCGAGCCCGTTCATCGTCATGGCGACCCAGAACCCGATCGAGTCCGAGGGGACCTACCCGCTGCCCGAGGCGCAGGTCGACCGCTTCCTGATGAAGATCGTCGTGGACTACCCGTCGGTCGGCGAGGAGGCGGCCGTCGTGGGCCGCAGCCTCGGCGAGACGCCCCCGGTGCGGGAGCTGATCACCGTCGCGGATCTCGCGCGCTACGCGCAGGTCGCGCGCTCGGTGCTCGTGGATCGCGACGTGATCGCCTACGCCGTCGCGCTCGCCGACGCCACGCGCCATCCGGCCCAGCACGGCCTGGCGGACCTCGCGGCGCTCATCGACTTCGGCGCCAGCCCGCGCGGCCCGATCGGGCTCGTGCAGGCGGCGCGGATCCTGGCGCTGCTCCGCGGCCGCGGGCACGCCACCGCCGACGACGTCCGCGACCTCGCCGGCGATGTGCTGCGCCACCGCATCGTGCTGTCCTACGACGCGCTGAGCGAGGGCGTCACGGCCGACGAGGTGCTCGGGCGCGTGATCGAGGCCGTCGAGGCCCCCGAGGCGGACCACATAAGGACGCGCCGGGTCGCATGAGCGCCGCGGGGCTGCAGCCGCCGGCCGCGCGCCAGGGCCCCGGGGTTATGCCCCAGGCGCTGGTCGACGCGCTCGACGTGGTGGTCTCGCGCCACGTCTCCCGCGCGCTGCCCGGCGACCGGCGTGCCCCGGGCGTGGGCCTCGGCACCGAGCTCGCGCAGCTGCGTCCCTACCAGTTCGGCGACGACGTGCGCCACCTCGACGCCGCTGCCAGCGCGCGCACCGGCGAGCCGCACGTGCGCCTGCACGTGCCCGAGCGGACGCTGACGACATGGATCGTCCTCGACGTCTCGCCGTCGATGGCGTTCGGATCGGCGCGCCGGTTGAAGGCCGATGTCGCCGAGGGCGTCGCCCTCGTGCTCGGTCGCGTGGCCGTGCGCCGCGCCGGAGCCGTCGGCCTCGTGCGCTTCGGCGGCGCGCAGGCGCACGTGACGCCCCCGCGCGGGTCGCGCGCCGGCCTGGTGGCGTTGCGGCGGGCGCTGGCCGACGGCGTCGTCCCCGACGGCGAGGGCGAGCCCGGCGCGCTGGCCGACGCCCTTGGCCGCGTCGGGCGGATCGCCACCCAGCCAGGCCTCGTCGCCGTCGTCTCGGACTTCCGCGACCACCGCGGCTGGGCGCGACCCCTCGGCGCCCTGCGCATGCGCCATTCGGTGCTCGCCATCGAGGTCGGCGATCCCCGTGAGGCCGACGTCCCGGCGGTCGGCTCGCTCGCGCTCGTCGATCCGGAGACCGGCCGGCTGGTGGAAGTCGACACCTCGCGACGGCGGGTGCGCGATCGCTTCGCCGCGCTCGAGCGCGAGCGCCGCGACGAGATCGAGCGCGAGCTGCGCCGCCTGCGCGTGGATCACGTCGCGCTCTCGACCGACGACGACTGGCTCGTCGCGCTCGGGCGGAGGCTGCGGTGAGCTTCGCATCGCCCCTGTGGCTCCTCGCCCTGGCGCTCGTTCCCGCGCTGGCGGCCGCGTACGCGATCGGGCGCCGGCGTCGGCGGCGCTATGCCGTCCGCCACCCCGGCGTCCCGACCCTCCTGCTCGCCGCCGCCGCGGTCCCCGCCTGGCGCCGGCACCTGCCGGCCGCGCTCGTGCTGCTGGCCCTGGCATCGCTGGCCCTCGCGCTCGCCAAGCCCACGGCGACCCGCCGGGTGGCGATCGAGAAGGCCTCGATCGTCCTCGTGACCGACCATTCGGGCTCGATGCAGGCGACCGACGTCGAGCCGACGCGCCTCGGCGCCGCGCAGGCCGCGGCGCACTCGTTCCTCGACCAGCTCCCGGGCGCCGTGCGCGTGGGAGCCGTCGCCTTCTCCGCCCAGCCGGACGGCGTCGAGGCCCCCACGAGCGACCACAGCGTCGCGCGCGGCGTCATCGACGCGCAGGTGGCCGGCGGCGCGACGGCGACGGGCGACGCCCTGCAGGTCGCGCTCGACATGCTGCGCAACAAGGGCCCGCAGGCGCCGGCCGCGATCGTGCTGCTCTCGGACGGTGCGACCACCACCGGCCGCGACCCGCTCGGGGTCGCCCAGGAGGCGCGACAGGCACGCGTGCCCATCTACACCGTGGCGCTGGGCACCCAGGACGCCACCGTGCCCAACCCCGACCCCTTCGGACCGCCGCTGCCGGCCGCGCCGGACCCGGCGACGCTGCGGCAGATCTCGGCGATCTCGCGCGCACAGTCGTTCACCGCCCAGGACACGGGGCGGCTCAGCTCGATCTACAAGCAGCTGGGCTCCCAGCTCGGCAGCCGCACCGAGCGGCACGAGATCACCGTCGCCTTCGTGATCGGCGGGCTGGTACTGCTGCTCGGTGCGGGCGCGAGCTCCGTGCGCTGGACCGGCCGCCTGCCTTAGTGCCGGGCCGCCGCCGTCAGGCCCGGGTGGCCCAGGGGGAGGGGCGCTTGGTGGGTCGTGGGCGCCCGACGAGCGGGCGCCGATTCCAGTCGCGCAGCACCGATCGGTGCAGGCGCAGCGTCGACAGCAGGAACCAGGCGGAGGCCGGGACGGTGGCGACGTCCACGAGGAACAAGGTGACGTCGACGCCACCCGTGGCGGCGGTCGTCGCCTGCATCACGGCGCAGGTGGGGAACATCGCGGCCAGCGCCAGGCCCGACACCGAGAAGCCCCCGGTCGCCTCGCGCCGCGCCGTCTGGGCGCGCACGAACAGCAGCCCGGCGGCCGCATAGGCGATGGTCAGGACGATGCTCGGCCAGGTCTTCCACAGCGCCACCCCGTGCCGGGCGACGTGGTCGGCCACCGCCGCGGCGAGGACCCCGCCGGCGAAGGTCCCCACCCACGGGACGGCCCTCAGCCACCAGGGCGTCCCCGCGAGGAAGCGGTCGCCGCGGCCGCCCAGCGCGAGCTCGGCCCGCAGCGCCACGAACACTGCGGCGGGCAGCAGGCCGATCACCAGCGCATCGACGATCAGGGAGGACGTGACAGCGCCACCGCCGAAGGCGTTGACGCCCTCGAGCACGTGATGGACGCCGATCGCGCCGGCCATGAGCACGAACGCCGTGCCGAACTGCGAGAAGCCGCGGCGGCTGCCGAAGCGCACGAGCTCCATGCCCACCAGCCCTGCCAGCGCCAGATAGGCCAGCGCCGCCCCGACCGACAGCCAGCCGACCGCGAGGCTCACGTGCCCTCCACCGTGATGCCGATCTGGCTCATCAGCTCGAGCACGAGGCTCGACTGGGCACGTTCGCGCTCGGGCGCCGGCGCCGGCTCGCGGCGGCGCGCGGCGGGCCGGCGCACCGGCTGGCGCCGGCGCGATGCCAGGACGAAGCCGGGGACGTCGTCCGCCGGCATCGCCGGGGCGAAGAGCCATCCCTGCGCGGCGGAGCATCCGAGCGCCAGCAGCTCCTCGGCCTGCGCGGGGGCCTCGACGCCCTCCGCCACGACGTGCAGGCCCATCGCGTGGGCCAGGCTGAGGATCGAGGCGACGATCGCGGTGTCCTCGGGGTCGCTGCCGAGGCCGTCGACGAAGCTGCGGTCGACCTTGAGCACCTCGACGGGCAGGCGCTTGAGCTGGCTGAGCGCCGACGTGCCGACGCCGAAGTCGTCGATCGCCAGGTAGATGCCGAGGTCCTTGAGCGCGTGCAGAGAGGCGAGCGTGCGCTCGTCGGGAGCCGCGAACGCGCTCTCGGTGAACTCCAGGCACACGGTCGACGGGCTGAGCCCGTGGCGCGCGGTGACCTCGGCCACCGCTTCGACGAAGCCCGGCTCCCGCAGCTGGTAGGCGGAGACGTTGATCGTCGCCACCAGCTCGGTGAGGCCCGCTCTCCCCCAGCGCCCGAGCTGGGCGCAGACCTCCTCCAGGACAAACCGCCCGATGGGGACGATGAGGCCGGTCTCCTCGGCGACCGGTATGAACTCGTCCGGGCCACGACCGCCCGGCCAGCGAAGGAGGGCCTCGACCCCGGTGACGCGGCTGCTGCGCAGGTCGACGATCGGCTGGTAGTGGACCTCGAGCTGCTGGTCGGCGAGCGCCGCACGCAGCCCCTGCTCGAGCTCGACCCGCTCGAGGACCGCCAGGCGCGTCTCGTCGGAGAAGACGTGCACGCCGTTGCGGCCCGAGTCCTTGGCCCGGTACATCGCCGCGTCGGCGTCGCGCAGCAGCGTCTCCTCGCTGACCGTCTCGAGGTCCGCCGCCGAGCACGTCCGGCAGCCGACGCTCCCGGTGATGTGGCGCTCGCGCCCGTCGAGGCGGAACGCCGGCACGAGCGCGTCGCAGATGCGCCGGGCGAGGCCTTCGGCCGCGAGGTCGTCGATGTCGCCGGCCAGGATGGCGAACTCGTCACCGCCCAGGCGGGCGACGAGATCTTCGGGGCGCACGACGCGGCGCAGCCGCTCGGCGACCTGGCGCAGGAGATCGTCGCCGGCGTTGTGGCCGAGCGTGTCGTTGACGAGCTTGAAGTTGTCGAGGTCCAGGAAGACCACGGCGAGCCGCGTCCGGCGGCTCAGCGCGTCGCGCAGGCGCGCGAAGAAGGTCGTGCGGTTGGCCAGCCCGGTCAGGTCGTCGATCGACGCCCGCAGCGAGAGCTCCACCGCCCGCGTGGTGGGATCGGCGATCGAGTCGAGGACGGCCTGCGTCAGCGGCCCGCCCGCGCGCGGGACCGGCGGGCGGTCCGGTGGCTTGGGGACGGGAGCGGCACTCACCTCCCCGCTCCATCGACCACACCCGGCCCACCCCTGAGCACGGGCCGCGGCGCGTCCGAGAAGCGTCCAGGGACGACGAGGGCCCGCCGGTGGCGGGCCCTCGTCGCATTCGTGTGCGGCCAGGCGGCCGGCGCTAGCCCTCGCGGCCCTCGTCCGGGACGTCGAGGTCGGCGAGCTCCTCGGCGAAGCCGGGGTCCGATCCGCCGGCGCCGATCTCCTGCAGCGACGCCAGGTCCTCGTCGAACGCCGAGCCGAAGCCGCCGAGGCCGTCGCCGTCGCCGAGCCCGAGCTCGGCGGCGATCTCGTCCTGATCGAGCAGCCCGACGTCGTCCATCGAGCGAGGCAGCGGCGCCGCCGGCTCGATCTCGATCCGCCGGTAGCGCTTGAGCCCCGTCGCGGCCGGGATCAGCTTGCCGATGATCACGTTCTCCTTGAGGCCGTTGAGCGTGTCCTTCTTGCCCTCGAGCGCGGCGTCGGTGAGGACCTTCGTCGTCTCCTGGAAGGACGCGGCCGACAGGAAGGAGTCGGTGTTCAGCGACGCCTTGGTGATGCCGAGGATGATCTCCTCGTACTGGGCCGTCTCGCCGCCGCTCTGCTTGACCCGCTCGTTCTCCTTGGCGAAGTCGTAGCGGTCCACGAACTGCCCGGGGAGGTAGTTCGTGTCGCCCTTCTGGTCCACGCGGACCTTCTTGAGCATCTGGCGGACGATCAGCTCGATGTGCTTGTCGTTGATGTCCACGCCCTGGGACTTGTAGACCTCCTGCACCTCCTTGACGAGGTACTGCTCGGTCTTCGTGCGCCCCTGGAGCGCCAGCAGCTCGTGCGGGTACAGCGACCCCTCGTTGAGCTGCGTGCCGGCGGTGATCCGCCGGCCGTTCTCGACGAACAGCCGGGTCCGCCGCGGGAACGTGTGACGGTGCTCCTCGCCGCTGTCGTCGGTGATGACGACGGTCAGCGCCTTGTCCGTCTCCTCGATCGAGATGACCCCGTCCTGCTCGGCGATCTTCGCCAGGCCCTTGGGCTTGCGCGCCTCGAAGAGCTCGACGACACGCGGCAGGCCGTGCGTGATGTCCGCGCCGGCGACGCCGCCGGTGTGGAACGTGCGCATGGTCAGCTGCGTGCCCGGCTCGCCGATCGATTGCGCGGCGATCACGCCGACTGCTTCGCCGGCATTGACCAGCACACCGCGACCGAGGTCGCGGCCATAGCACATGCCGCACAAGCCGTAGCGCGTATCGCAGGTCAGCGGTGTACGCACCTTGACCTCGTCGATGCCCAGACGTTCGATCTCTTCGACTGCATCTTCATCCAGCAGCGTACCGGCTTCATACAGCGTGGCTTGTGTTTCAGGATCGATGATGTCGTTGGCGGCGACGCGACCGAGAATACGGTCACGCAGCGCCTCGATCACTTCACCGCCCTCGACCAATGCTTTCATCGAAGCGCCGTTGGCGGTACCGCAATCGTCTTCGATCACGACCAGATCCTGCGTGACGTCTACCAGGCGGCGTGTCAGGTAACCGGAGTTGGCGGTCTTCAGCGCGGTATCGGCCAGGCCCTTGCGTGCGCCGT
>JAOPZW010000343.1 GCA_025963905.1 Solirubrobacterales bacterium
TGAGCGACGACGAAGGGAGCAGACATGGCCGTTTCGGTACGACGCCGCGAGGGCGCGCGGCAGCCAATGCAGCGCTGGGATCCGTTCCGGGAGCTCCAGGAGGTCCAGGAGCGGCTCGGGCAGCTCGTGGAGAGCGGATGGTCGGGCGGTTCGGTCAGCGACGTCGCGCGTCTCTGGACGCCTCTGGTCGACATCGAGGAGACCGAGGACGCGTGGATCATCGAGGCCGAGGTGCCCGGGGTCAGGCGCGAGGACGTGCACGTCGACGTCCAGGACAACGAGCTGGCGATCACCGGCGAGATCAAGGAGCGCGAGCGCACCGGCATCCTGCGGCGGCGCACCCGCAAGACCGGCGAGTTCGAGTTCCGCGTCACCCTGCCCGGACAGGTCGACGCCGAGCGCATCGACGCCAACCTGCGCGACGGCGTCCTCACCGTCCGGATCCCCAAGCCCGAGCAGGCGCGGCCCCGGCGCATCGACGTGAAGTCCGGCGACCAGTGACGGCAGCGGGCTGGACGGGCGCCTCCTAGTACACCGCCGAGCGGGTTCCCCAAGCCAGACGTTCCCACGCGAGCGGCTGCGCGCCACCTTGCTTGCCCGTCACGCGGCGTGAGGTTCTCCGGTCGCCGACGACATGACCGAGGACCAGCGGCTTCGGGTCGGCGAGGTGGCGAGGGCGACGGGTCTCACCGTCCGTGCCCTCCACCACTACTTCGGGGCGGTGCAGGCCGCGCGTGGCCTGCACCGCTAGTCGCCCTTCCCGGCGCTTCCCGGCGGCCTCCGGCGCCGCGGAAGCGTCGGCATCGACGGGCCGGGGGCGTATTCGACGGACGGCGGGCGGCCGGTGGGCTGGGGATAGAGCATCATCAGTGCGCGCTCGGGATCGGGCACGCCGACGCGGACGGGGAGCCCGAGGACCTGGAGATCGTCGGCCAGGAGCGGGTGGTCGTGGGTCCAGACGCCGGAGGCCAGCACGTGCGCGACCGCGCCGGCGCGGTCCGGGGGCAGGTGACGCCGGACCAGCCGCGTGGTGAACCCCTCGACCTGCGCCATCGCCTTGCGGGCCACATCGGCCATGATCAGCGTCTTGTCGTCGTGGTCGCCGGGGCGCTCGGCCACGGCGATCAGCGAGGCGGCCGGATACTCGTCCAGCTGGGGATCGACGGGACCCAGGGCGGAGTGCGCCTCCAGGACGATCTCGTCGGCGGCCAGCGCAATGAGCGTGCCGCCGCTCATGGCATAGTGCGGGACGACCGCGGTCACCGCCCCGTCGTGGTCGGCGAGCGCCGCGGCGATCTGCTGCGCGGCGACCACGAGTCCCCCGGGCGTGTGGAGGATGATCTCGATCGGGCGGCCGGTCGGCGTCATGCGGATCGCCCGCAGGACGCCCTCGGCGTCGTCGATGTCGATGTATCGCACCACCGGGAAGCCGAGCAGCGACAGCGACTCCTGCCGGTGGATCACGGTGATGACGGTCGCTTGGCGATCGCGCGAGATCCGGCTCAGCGCGTAGCGCCGCTGGGCGAGCAGCCACTGGCGCGCGAACGCGGGCTGCAGCGAGGCGAGGATGAAGAACAGCCAGAGGAGGCTGAGCGGATCCACCAGGCCCAACGTAGACCGGGCACCACCGGTCCGCAAGCTGCCGCCGAGCGGCCGGGGCCACCTCAGGCGCCGCGGCGCGCGGCGGCGTAGAGCCGAGCGTTCTCGACGGCGACCGCCGCGCGGTGCGCCAGGTCCTCGGCGAAGGCCAGATCCTCGGGGGTGAAGGCCCTCGCGCTCTCGGCCGTGACGAAGGTCATCGACCCGATCGTGCGCTCTCCGAGACGCATCGGGACGAGCATGGCCGAGCGCATCCCGATCTCGCGCAGCAGGGCCAGCTGCTCGGGATCCTCCACCGCGGCGACCAGCATCTCCTCGGTGACGTCGGGGTAGACCGCCGACCGCCCGTCGCGCAGGACGGCCGCCAGCCCCGTGTCGGTCTCCAGGTTCGGCGGCCAGCGCCGCTGCATCTCCCGACCGAGCGCGAGCTTGGCGGGGTCGACGTGCGCCAGGCCCAGGCGCTGCAGCGCGCCGTCCTCGTCGAACAGGTCGACGGCGCACCAGTCGGCGAGGTCGGGGACCGCGAGGCGCGCGACGTGCTCGAGCGTCTGCTCGTAGTCCAGCGACGAGGCGAGCATGCCGGCCGCCCGCGCGAGGAACCGCTGGCGGCGCTCCGCGTTCTTGGCGTCGGTGACGTCCTCGATGATGTTGACCGCGAACGTGCCGCCGTCGTCCAGCAGGGTCGTCTTGGTCAGCAGCCAGCGCTCGATGCCGGTGGCGCGCTCGACCGAGCGCGTGAGCAGTGGCTCGACCTGCTCGCCCGCGACCAGGCGCGGCCCCGGCAGGTCGCCGAACCCGACCGGCGAACCGTCCTCCCGGCTGATGATGAAGCGGGCGGCGAGCTCGCCCGGACGCGCGGCCAGCACCTCCTCCACCGACGAGCCGCCGAGCAGCCGGACCGCCGCGTCGTTGGCGTAGACGATCTGGTTGTCCCCGCCGTGGACGGTGATCGCCTCGGCCAGCGCGTCGAGGATCCGCTCCAGGCGCCGGCGCGTGCTGCGCAGCTCGTCGATCAGCCGGCTGTTGGCCAGCCCGCTCGCGGCGCGCTCGCCGAGGAGCGCGAGGAAGTCCAGGCGCTCGTCCTCGGGCCGCCCGCGGCTGGAGCGCAGCCCGAAGCCCAGCGCGCCCAGGGCGCGCTCGCCGCCGCCGAGCGGGACGCTCACCCACCACCCCAGCCCCAGCAGGGCCTCGTCGAGCTCGATCACCTGGGGGCGCCCCTCGCGTAGTGCGGCGAGCGCGGGGACGCCCTCGGCCAGCCACTCGCGGACGGGTCCCTCGAGCGCGTCGGCGCACCGCAGCGCGACGCGCCGCGGCGTCGAGCCCTCGTCCAGGACCTCGACGGCGCAGGCGTCGGCCACCCGCGGGACGAACAGGTCGACGAGGCGCTCGATGCCCTGGCCCGGCCACCCGGCGTCCTCGGCCAGCCGCGCGACGGAGCTCAGCAGCTCGAAGCGCTCGCGGTCGTCGGCGTCGTCGCCCGGCGTGGTCGGGCGGTGCGGGCCGCGCACGCCGAGCGCGTCGAAGACCATGCGCAGCTCGGTGCCGCAGCCCGGCCCCTGGCGAACCTCGCAGCTCGTCGTCAGGCGGCCGATCGTCGGCATGCCGAGACCCAGCCCGGGGCTGTCGGTCCGCGGCCCCATGCCGCGGCCGGTGTCGATGACCCGCACGACGAGGGCGTCGAGGGCGGGCTCGGCGATCACGAGCACCGTCCCAGGGTCCCGGCCCACGTAGGCGTGCACGATGGCGTTCGTCACCGCCTCTGTGACGGCGAGCGCGATCGACGCGACCGCGCCCTCCTCGGCTCCCTGCTCGGCGGCGAAGGCACTCAGCTGGTGGCGGATCAGCGGGACGCTTCGCGGCTGTGCTTCGACCTCGCGCTCGAAGCGCGCGGGCAGGACGGCGGCGACCCCAGAGCCGACGTCACCTGACCCCCCGGTCACGGTCATGCGCCGAACGATACGTGCATCGGCCGATCCGAAGCTACGTCCAGGCGGCGCGTGGATCGGGCAGCGGGGTGAGCCGTGCCTCGAGCTCGTCGCGATAGGGCTCCAGGTGGGGTGGCAGGATCACCGTGGAGCCGAGCTCCTCCAGCGGCACGTCGACGGTGAAGCCCGGCCCGTCGTCGGCGATCTCGAACAGCACGCCGCTGGGCTCGCGGAAGTAGATCGAGTGGAAGTAATGGCGGTCGATGGTCGGCGTCGACTGCACCCCCGCGTCGCGCAGGCGCTCGTGCCAGCGCGGGTGCTCGTCGGTGGTCGTGCCCCACGCGACGTGGTGCACCGTCCCCGCGCTCGGGCGCCCGGGCTCCGCCGGCGGCGGGTCGTAGGAGATCGTGGCGCCGCGGCGGTCGCCGCGCAGGCGCCACGTGGCGTCGCCGTCGGACTCGGCGCCCAGCACCCGCTCCAGCAGCGGAGCGCTCTGCTGCGGGTGATCGCTGTAGGCGCGCACGCCGTCGAGGCCCTGGAGCGCGTGCTCGGCGGGGATCTCGGGATGCTCGGCGGCGAGCGGCTCGTCGGGTGTGGCGTTGACCACCAGCTCGTGGCCCAGGCCCTCGAAGTCCTCGAAGCGCAGGCGGTCGCCCTCGCGCGTCGCCCGGATGCCCTCGCCGGCCAGGCGCTCGGCCCAGAAGTCCAGCGCCTCCGGGCTGCCCACCCTCGAGACGATCCGGTGCACCATCCCGGCACCCGCGCAGCCAGGCGCGGCCCCGGGGTACTCGAAGAACGTCAGCTCCGCCCCGGCGCGGCCGCGCTCATCCGCGTAGAACAGGTGGTAGACGCTGGGATCGTCCTGATTGACGGTCTTGGCCACCATCCGCAAGCCGAGGACGCGTGTGTAGAAGTCGACGTTTCGCCACGCGTCGCCGGTGATGGCTGTGACGTGGTGGATGCCTTCGAGTCGCAAGAGCAGCCTCCCGTGGTCGGCATGCGAATGTAGCGCACGCGCAGGCCCGGCTTTCGCTGCGCCGAACCGTCCGCGGGTACACCGGCGACGTGCCAAACGCAACTGCAGGCGAGCGGGTCGCACGGCTCTACGCCTCGGCGGTGGTCGCCCTGCGCTATCCGATCATCCTGGCGTGGATCGCCGCGCTCGTGGCGTCGCTCGTCTACCTCCCCGGCCTCGGCGGCTCGAGCACCGCCCCGCTGACCGACATCGTGCCCTCCGACGCGAAGGCCGTCGTCGCCCAGCAGCGCGCGCTGACGCTCTTCGGGTCGACCCTCGCGACCGACGTCGCGGTCGTCCAGCGCGACCCGCGGGGACTGACGCGCCGCGCGATCGAGGCGCAGCTCCGGGCCGCCGCGGCGGCGAGCCGGCGTGGACCGGGGCCCCGCGTGCCGGGCGTTCTCGCAGCGGTGCCGCTCGTGAACGAGCCGATCCCGGGCGTGCGCTGGCGCGAGCGCGACACGACGGCGTTGACGTACCTCTTCCTCTCACCGGACCTCAACCTGCTGGAGCGCGACCGGGTCGCGCACCGGTACGCCGACGGGCTCCCGCGCCTTTCCCCGGGCTCGACGCGCGGAGTGACGGGGGCCGGGCCCGCCCGGCTCGAGCAGTTCCAGGCCATCGACGACGTGCTCCCCTGGGTCGAGGCCGCGACCGTGCTCGTGATCCTGGCGATCTCCGCCCTCTTCTTCCGGTCGTTCGGCGCCCCGCTGGTGACGCTCGCCACCGCCGGGCTGGCCTACGTCGTCGCGATCCGCGTCCTGGCGTGGAGCGGCGAGCGGGCGGGCGTCGCCGTGCCCAGCGAGATCGAGCCGGTGCTGGTGGTGCTCCTGCTGGGCCTGGTCACCGACTACACGATGTTCTTCATGTCGGAGACCCGCCGGCGGCTCCTGCGCGGTGAGCGCCGCGTGCCGGCGGCGCGGCGGGTGACCGCGCGGATCGCCCCGATCGTCTTCACCGCCGGCATCCTGGTCGCCGGCGGCGCCGCGTCGCTGCTGGCCGCGCACCTGCGGTTCTTCCGCGTGTTCGGCCCGGGCCTGGCGGTCGCGGCGATCGTCGTGACGCTCGTCTGCGTGACGCTCCTGCCGGCGGTCATGGCGCTCCTGGGACCGCGGCTGTTCGGCGCCCGCGTCCGCCGCGCGCAGCGCGCACCGCGCACCGAGCGCGACGACGAGACGGCCGGCGCCGCCGACGAGTCCGGCACGTCCGCTCGGCTTGCCCGGTGGCGCCTGCGCTTCGCCGGCCCGCTGGGTGCGCTGGCCGCCAGCCGCCGCCACGCGGAGGCCGACAGCGGACGGGTGCTGCCGCGGTTCTTCACCCGGATGATGACCGCCCGCCCGTTCGCCGCGCTGCTGGCACTGGCGTGCGTCGGCCTGCTGGTGCTGGCCGCGACCGGCGCCCGGTCGACCCGGCTGGGAGTCTCGTTCATCCCGTCGCTACCCCGGGACAGCGAGGCGCGCCGCGCCGCCGACGCCGCGGCTCGCGGCTTCGTGCCCGGCGTCGTCTCGCCGACCGACGTGGTGGTGGAGCAGGCGGGGATCGGCCGCCGCCCCGCCGAGCTCGCCGCGCTGCAGCGGCTGATCGCGAGCACGCCCGGAGTCGCCGCGGTGCTCGGCCCCGCCCAGTCGGCCGGGTCGCCTCTGCAGAACGCCGTGATCTCCCGCGACGGCGGGGCGGTCCGCTACGCGGTGCTGCTCAACCACGAGCCGACCGGGACCGGCGCGATCGACGCCGTGCGCCGGCTGGAGGCCCGCATGCCGGCACTCGCTCGCGAGGCGGGGCTGCCCGCCGGGGCCCGGGTCTCCTACGCCGGCGACACCGCGCTCGCTGCGGAGACCGTCGACTCGATCGTGGT
>JAOPZW010000348.1 GCA_025963905.1 Solirubrobacterales bacterium
CAGAAGAAGAAGATCCTGGGCCTCAACGCGGCCGCGTTGTACGACCTTCCGGTTCCCGAGGAGATGCAGGTGGGCGAGCCCGCCACCGTCGCCATCGGGTCGGAGCCGGTGAGCCCGGCATGACGACGATCCCCGAGGTCCTGGGCGCCCTGGAGGGCGTCCGGGACCCCGAGCTCGACCAGAACCTGGTCGAGCTGGGGTTCGTCACGGACGTCTCCGTGGACGGGGCGGACGTGGCGGTCCGCCTGCGCCTGCCCACGTTCTACTGCGCGCCGAACTTCGCGTTCCTGATGGTCGCCGACGCCCGGCGCGTGGTGGAGGCGCTCCCGGGCGTCGACGTGGCGCGGATCGCGCTCGAGGACCACTTCACGTCCGAGGAGATCAACGCGGCCGTCGGCCGGGAGGCCGGCTTCGCCGAGGCCTTCCCGGGCGAGGCGACCGGTGAGCTCGACGACCTGCGGACCCTGTTTCAGCGCAAGGCGCTGATGGCCCGTGAGGGCCGGCTGGGCGAGACATTGCTGGGGGCCGGGCACACTCCGGCCGATCTGGCCGCGATGCGCCTCTCCGAGCTGCCGCCTGGCCCCGACGCGGAGCGGTGCACGCAGCTGCGCACCGAGCTCGGGCTGGACTCGGATCCCGCGGGCCCGGCGTTCGTGACCGGTGACGGCTCCGTGCTCGCGGCGGCCGACATGGCGCGCTTCCTGCGCTTCGCGCGCCTCGTCGCGCGCTCGCTGGAGGGCAACGCGCACCTGTGCCGCGGCCTGCTGAAGACACGCTACGGACTGACCGACCAACACGAAGGGGTGGCGGCATGAGGGCGGCGCGCCTGCACGCGTATCACGAACCGTTGAAGCTCGACGAGGTGGACGAGCCGAAGGTGACCGGTCCGCTCGACGTGGTCGTGCGGATCGGTGCGGCCGGGCTCTGCCGCACCGACCTGCACATCCAGGAGGGCCAGTGGGCCGAGAAGTCCCAGGTCGAGCTGCCCTACACGCCGGGGCACGAGAACGCCGGCTGGATCCACGAGGTGGGATCGGCCGTCACGAACGTCGAGGTGGGGGACACGGTCATCGTCCACCCCTTCATCACCTGCGGGCTGTGCCGGGCATGCCGCTCGGGCGACGACATGCATTGCGAGAACGGCTCGTTCCCCGGGATCAACCGCGACGGCGGCTTCGCCGAGTTCCTGCTGACGAGCGCGCGCTCGGTCGTCAAGCTCGACCCCTCCCTGCGGCCCGCGGACATCGCCGCGCTCGCCGACGCGGGGCTCACCGCGATCCACGCGGTCAAGAAGGCTATCCCGGTCCTGGGCGCGGGGACCAAGGTCGTGGTGATCGGCGCCGGCGGCCTCGGCCACATCGGCATCCAGTGCCTGAAGGCGTACACGCCGACCGAGATCATCGTCGTCGACCCGTCCGAGCCTGCCCTCGAGCTCGCCCGTGAGCTCGGCGCCGACCACGCCGTCAAGGCCGACGGCTCGCACGTCGAGACGGTTCGCGAGCTCACCGACGGTGTCGGCGCCCAGGCCATCATCGACTTCGTCGGCGAGAACGGCGCCGTCGAGGACGGCGTCGCGATGATCGAGGACGGCGGCTTCTACTACGTCATCGGCTACGGCCAGAACATCGACATCCCGACGATCGACGTCATCTCCCGCGAGATCTCCTTCATCGGGAACCTCGTCGGGACGTACATCGACCTCCAGGACCTCATGACGCTCACCGCGCAGGGCAAGGTCACGTTGCACACGAGCACATATCCGCTGGACGCCATCAACGACGCGATGGCCGATCTCGACAATGGGCGGCTGCAGGGGCGCGGGATCCTCATCCCGGCGAATGTCCCGGCACAGGCGGCCGTCGCGTAGGAGGCTGTGAATGGGAAAGCGACTGCACTTCGACCACGAGGCCCGCCGGCTGCTCCAGGCCGGCGTGGACGAGCTGGCCAACACCGTGAAGGTCACGCTCGGCCCGAAGGGACGCAACGTGGTGCTCGAGCGGCTGACGGGGGCGCCGACGATCACGAACGACGGCGTCTCGATCGCCCGCGAGATCGAGCTGTCGGACCCGTTCAAGAACATGGGCGCGCAACTCGTGCGTGAGGTCGCCAACAAGACGAGCGACCTCACCGGCGACGGGACGACGACCGCCACGCTGCTCGCCCAGGCCATCGTGCGAGAAGGCATGCAGGCGCTCGATGAGGGTGTCAACCCGATGCTGCTGCGTCGCGGCATCGAGGAGGCGACCGCCTGCCTCGTGGCCGAGCTGCGCCGTGTGGCGCGGCCAGTGGCGGGGCGCGACCAGCTCGCGCACATCGCGACGATCGCGGCCAAGGAGGACCCGCTGATCGGCGAGGCTGTCGCCGAGGCCCTCGACCGCGTCGGCGCCGAGGGCGTCGTCACCATCGAGGAGTCCGACGTGCCGGGCATCTCGGTCGCGTTCGTCGAGGGCATGCACGTCGAGAACGGCTGGATCTCGCCGTACATGGTGCGCGATCGCGCGCGCATGGAGACCGTCTTCGAGGACCCCTACATCCTCATGACCAACAAGCCGATCTCCCATCCCCAGGACCTCATGTCGACGCTCGACCAGGTGATGAAGGCGCCGCGGCCGCTCGTGATCCTGGCCGAGAAGGTCGACGGCTCGGCGCTCGGCATGCTCGTGGCCAACACCCAGCACCGCACGATCGAGGCCGTCGCGGTCCGCGCGCCTGGCTTTGGGCACCGGCGCATCCATCACCTGGGGGACCTCGCCGCGTTCACCGGTGGGCAGGTGATCGCCGAGGAGGCAGGGCTCACGCTCGCGCACGTCCAGGCGGAGTCGCTCGGACGTGCGCGGCGCGTGGTGGTCACGGCTGACTCCACGACCTTCATCGAGGGCGCCGGCAGCCACGAGGCCGTCGAGGCGCGGCTGTCCGAGATCCGCACCGAGCTCGCGCGGGCATCCCAGGACCGCGATGTCGAGGTGCTGCAGGAGCGCCTCGCGCGGCTTGCGGTCCGCCTCGCCGTGATCCGCGTCGGCGCGCCGACGGAGGTCGTGCTGAACGACCGGATGCGGCGGACCCACGGCGCGCTGGCGGCCACCGAGGCGGCGGTCTCCGAGGGCATCGTGCCCGGCGGCGGCACCGCGCTCCTGCGCAGCGGCGCGGCGCTCGACGAGCTCGCCCAGGACGGCGAGTACGGGCGGGGCGTCGACGTCGTACGCAGCGCGCTCAGCCAGCCGCTGTACTGGATCGCGTCGAACGCGGGCTACGACGGCCAGGCGGTGATCGACCAGGTCAGGGCGATGCCGGAGGGCTATGGGCTCGAGGCGGTCAGCGGCGAGTTCGGCGACCTCTACGAGAAGGGCGTGATCGACCCGGTGCGCGTCACGAGGCTCAGCCTCGAGCACGCGGCCTCGGTCGCCGCCCTGATGCTGACCACCGAGGCCCTGGTGGCCGAGGAGCTCATCGCCCAGCCGGGGGCGGTCATCGCCCCGGGGTTCGGCGACCTCGCGGAGGGACTCGCGCGGCCGTCATCGCCGATCTGATCCGTGGCCGAGATCCCGATCACGGTGGACGACGAGGGGCGGGCGTACATCGATCTCGCGGCGGGCTCCGGCGGCGAGATCCGGTACTCCGTGGCGCTGGACGATCTCGCCGACGATCGCGTTCCGGCGCTGGGGTCGATCGTCTTGCAGTTCGACTACTTCGGGCGCCTGGCCGGCATCGAGGTGCTCGCGTCGGCCTCCTCGGTGCTGCCGCCGGCGCTGCTGGACGCGGCCTCGCGGACGTAGCGCCGGCGCGCGGTCAGGCAGCGCCGTCGAGCGCCGCGGCCTGGGCGGCGTCCATCCAGATCTCCCAGCGACCCGAGCTCGAGTCGCGGTCGCCGTAGAAGCGGTACGGCCGGCGCCCGCCGAACTCGGTGTGGCGCAGGTGCGAGACGCCGCCGAGCACCGACGCCAGGCGCCGGCGCGGCCACCCCAGCGCGTCTTCGACCTCGGGGAAGGTCCGGGGCCGGCCGGGCGTGGTCGCGAGCTCGTCGA
>JAOPZW010000382.1 GCA_025963905.1 Solirubrobacterales bacterium
GCGGGCGCCGGCGCATCACGATCCCGCCGGCGCTGGCCTACGGCAAGCGCGGGGCCGGGGGCGTCATCGGCCCGGACGAGACGCTGGTCTTCGTCGTGGACCTGGTCGGCGTGCGCTGAGGCTGACCGCGTGCCCAGGCGCGCGCTGGAGCGCCGTCGTGCTGACCCCCGCGCCGGCGGCCGCCCCGGGACGCTGTTCCGGACCGGCGCGGTCGTTCGGTTCTTCCCGGGCTTCAACCGGTTCCCCGGCGCTGGCGGCGCAGCTCAGCCAGCAGCAGCTTCGAGTGCATCGCGCCGATGAGCTCGCGCAGCGGCTCGGCGCCCGAGGTGATGATCTCCACCGCGCGATCGACGTCGACCTCGCCGGCTAGGCGGTCGAGGAGCGTGCGGACCTCCTCCTGCACGAGCGGCTCGAGGACCTCCCGGTAGCGGAGCGTGTCGAACACCGTGAACCCCAGCTGCTCGTCGTAGCCGCCGGCGCGGAAGCGCGAGATCGCCTCGATGATCTGCACGTCGTCGGAGTCGTAGCCGCGCGAGGTCGGCGACAGGACCTCGAGCTCGGCCAGGCGGTCCAGCACGTTGCCGGGAAGGTCGTAGCGCCGGCGGACCTCGGCAGCCGAGATGCGCCCGCCCTCGCGCTGGGCGACCGCCCGCTCGAGGATGCGGTCCTCCAGCGCGACGAGCGCCTCGGCGCGCGCGGGATCGTCGTCCATGACCCCCTTGATGAGCTTGAGCGGCATGAACCGCTCCTCCTGCAGGCGCTTGATGAGCCGCACGCGCTCGACGAACTCGGGCGGGTAGTAGGCCATGTTGCGAGACGTGCGCACGATGTCGCCGCTGTCGCCCAACAGGCCCTCGCGCAGGTAGTGCTTGATCGTCCCCGAGCTGACCCCCGACTGCTCGGCGAGCTCGCTCATCTTCAGCAGGCCCTCGCCGTCGCTCATCCGAGGAAGGACCCCGTCACGCCGGTTGCCGGTCCCGCGACGGCGCCGCCCGCCTTGAGCGCGGCGATGTCGTCGTCCTCGTAGCCCGCGCCGCGCAGGAGCTCGTCGGTGTGCTCCCCCAGCGCGGGACCCGGGCGCTGCCTGGGATCGCCCGGGGTGCGGCTGAGCTTCAGGGGCACGCCGAGGACGCGCACCGGCCTGCGCGCGCCGGGCTGGTCGAGCTCGACCACCATCTCGCGGGCGCGCACGAGCTCGGAGTCCAGGACCTCGTCGAGCTCGAGCACGGGCTCCAGGCAGCAGTCGTGCTCGGAGGCGAAGGCCTGCCACTGCGCGCGTGTGCGCCCGGCGAAGATCGCCTCGACCTCTGCGTGGGCCTCGGAGCCGGGGCGATCGAACTGGCGCTCGACGAGGTCCTCGCGCCCGACGCCGCGACACCAGGCCTGCCAGAACTTCGGCTCCAGCGCGCCGAGCGTCACCCAGCCGTCCGCACACGCGTAGGGCCGGTAGCAGACGAGCGAGCCGGCCAGCTCGAGATCGCCGCGGCGCGGCGCCCGGTCCTCGGCCAGCGCACGGGCGGCGACCATCGCCAGCCACGACAGCGCTCCGTCCGCCATCGAGACGTCGACGAGCTGGCCCTCGCCGGAGCGGTCGCGCTCGCGCAGGGCGGCGAGGATGCCGAAGGCCGCCATCAGCGCGCCGCCGCCGAGGTCGGCGATCTGCCCGGCGGCCTGCACCGGCGGGCCGCCGGCGTCGCCGGTCAGGCCCAGCAGGCCGACGAGCCCGAGGTAGTTCATGTCGTGTCCCGAGCGGTCGCGCAGCGGCCCGTCCTGGCCGTAGCCCGTGATCGCGCAGTAGACGATCGCCGGGTTGACCTCGCGCAGCACGTCGTAGCCGACGCCCAGGCGGTCCATGACGCCGGGGCGGAAGGACTCCAGCACGACGTCGGCGTCGCGCACGAGGCGCAGCAGCACCTCGCGCCCGCGCTCGGCCTTGAGGTCGATGCGGATCGACGCCTTGTTGCGGTTGAGCGCCAGGAACAGCGAGCCCTTGGCGCTGTCGTCGGCGCCCTCGTAGGCCGGCGTGGCCCAGCGCACGTAGTCGCCCGCGCCGGTGTCCTCGACCTTGACGACGTCGGCGCCGAAGTCGGCGAGCAGGAGCGAGCAGAAGCCGCCGGGCAGCAGGCGGGTGAGGTCCAGGACGCGGATGCCGTCCAGGGGAAGGCTCACGCGGCCACCTCGCTGCGCCCCGGGACCCCGAGGATCGCGCGCGCCTCGGCGACGCTCGCCGGGCGCCGCCCGACGTCCTCGGTGAGCCGGCGCGCCCGGGCGACGAGGTCGCCGTTGGAGCGCGCCATCGTGCCGTCGGGCAGGTAGAAGTTGTCCTCCAGGCCGACGCGCACCGAGCCGCCCAGGGTCAGCGCGGCGGCGACGAGCATCCACTGCGCACGCGAGATGCCGACGACGCCCCAGTGACTGCCGGCCGGCACGTTGTCGGCCATCATCGCCAGGTTCCGGGCGGTCGGCGGGATCCCGCCGGTGACCCCCATCACGAGGTCGACGTGCAGCGGCGGGTGCAGCACGCCCATGTCGATCAGCGGCGCCAGCGAGCCGACGTGGCCGACGTCGAAGCACTCGTGCTCGGGACGGATGCCGAGCTCGTTCATGACCGTGAGGAGCTCGATGATCTCGTCGAACGGGTTGGCGAAGACGGCCTTGAAGACGAACTCCTTGCGCCGGGGCGAGTACTTGGCGTAGTTCATCGACCCCATGTTCAGCGCCGCGACGTCGGGGCGCAGCTCGCGCAGGTAGGCGATGCGCTTCTCGGCCGGGACGCCCATGGCACCGGTGGAGTAGTTGATGATCACGTCGCCGGCCTCGGCGCGGATCGCCTCCGTGATCGCCCGGAAGTCCTCGACCTCGTAGGAGGGCGTGCCGTCGGCCCGGCGCGCGTGGATGTGGATCATCACGCCGCCCTCGTCGACGATCCGCCGCGCCTCCGCCGCGTACTCCGCCGGCGTGTACGGGATCGCGGCGCACTGCTCACGGCCGGCCAGCGCGCCGGAGATCGCGCAGGTGATGATCACGGGATCGTCGAGGCTCACGGGTCGGCGGGCTCCTGGAAGTAGGACGTGTCACTTCTCACTTTGCCCGATCGGGCGCCCGTCGGCAAGCAGGCGTCCGTGCGGTGGCCGTGTCAGCGCCCGGCCGCGAGCTCGGCGAGGCGCAGGTGGGCGAGCGCGACGGCCGTCGCACCCTCTCCAACCGCGGCTCCCACGCGCTTGGTGGATCCGTGGCGGACGTCGCCGGCGGCGAAGAAGCCCGGGATGCCGGTCTCCAGGACGAGCGGATCGCGGTCGAGCGGCCAGCCGGCGGGGCGGCGACCGTCGTCGAGCAGATCCGGACCGGTGAGGAGGTACCCGGCAGCGTCGGTCGCGACGCCGATGTCGGCGGCCCAGCCCGTGCGGGGCTGACCGCCGATGCAGATGAAGAGAGCCCGCCCGGGCAGCTGCTCCGTCCCGGCGCCGGACTGCACGACGACGGCCTCGAGGTGCCCGTCGGGCGCCACGAGCTCCACGACCCGGCTGTGCAGGCGCACGTCGATCAGCGGGTGATGCCTGATCCGCTCCACCAGGTAGCCCGACATCGACTTGGCGAGCCCGTCGCCCCGCACGATCATCCTGACGCGGGCGCCGGAGTTCGCGAGGTGCATGACCGCCTGGCCGGCGGAGTTGCCGGCCCCCACCACGGCGACGTCCTCGCCCCCGCAGCGAACGGCCTCCGAGCGGCCGGCGCCGTAGTACACGCCGCGGCCCAGCAGCTCGTCGACGCCGGCGATCTCCAGCCGCCGCCACTCCATCCCGGGCGCGGCCAGCACCACGTCGGCGGTGATCTCGTCGCCGCCAGCCGAGCGCAGCCGCACCTTCCCGTCGTCGAACCCGCCGCCGGTGACGCCCGACAGGAGCATCAGCTCGGCGCCGAACTTCTCCGCCTGGCGCCCGGCGCGCCGCGCCAGCTCGGCTCCGCCGATGCCGTCCGGGAAGCCGAAGAAGTTCTCGATGAGCGACGTGTGCGAGGCCTGGCCGCCCGGCACGTCCCGGTCGAAGACAATGGTCGAGAGCCCGTCCGAGGCGGCGTAGACGGCCGCCGCGAGGCCGGCGGGGCCCGCGCCGACGACGGCCAGGTCGTAGTGCAGGCGCGAGGGGCGGTCGTGGATCCGCCACGCGCTCGCGAGCCCGGCGACGCTCGCCCCCTCGTGCACCACGTCGCCGTCGATGACCGCCGGCAACCGGGCATGGGGCGCGCCTGCATCCTTCAGGAGGCGCTCGGCCCCCGGCGACCCCGCCTCGTGGAACTCATGCGGCTGGGCGATCCGGGTGAGGAAGTCGCGCAACTCATAGCTCTCGCGGTCGCCGACGCGCCCGATGACGTGGACGGTCGGGCGGACCGGGCTCATCGCGGCCGGCCGGGGTCGTCGAGCGCTCGCGCGAGCACCTCGAGGCGCGTCACCCGCTCCTCGCCCGGCTCGAGGATCGGCAGGCGCCCCGCGCTCCGGTCGGCGGCACGGCCGAGGACCGAGCAGTTCGCCGGCTCGAGGCCGAGGACGGCGATCCCGGGCGCCGGGTGCACCCACTGGTGGAACCGCGGCAGCGTCGCCGCGTCCCAGCGCAGCGTCAGCTCGATGCCCGCCGCCGGGCTCGTGACGGTGGCGCTCGCCCAGCCCCCGGCGCCCGGCGCCACCTCGTGCTCGAAGACGCGCTCCCCGGCGCCGGGCTCGACGCCGGGCGCTCGCCCCCAGCTCGCGGCGCCGGCCACCGCCGCCTCGTCGCGCGGGTGCGTGGCGCGAGCGTCGAGGCTCAGCGTGGCGCCCGGCGACCACACTGGGGCGCCCACGTTCACGTGGTAGAGGACCGGCGCCGGCTCGGGCGCGGCGCCGCGGTTGCGGGTCACGTCGACGAGCTCGAGGCGCCCCTGCCCCGTCCGCGTCGTCAGCGTGCGCTGCACCTCGAGGTGCACGTCGAGCAGCGCGCTGACCTCGGCGATCGTCGCCGAGGCGCGCAGCACGACGGCGCCGTCCTCGACCGCCCGCTCGACGCGGACCTCGCGCGCCCGCTGATGGGAGAAGGCGCCGTGCAAACCGTGACCCTCCGACGGCGCGCCGACGTTGCGCAGCCCGCAGGTCGCCACCAGCCCGCCGCCGAAGGCATCGATCCAGTCCATGTCGCGCGGGCGGTCCAGCGGGGCGCGCTCGCCCACCGCCGAGGTCCACCCGACCGGGACGCCGCGAAACCAGGCGGCACCCGGATCGAAGCCGCGATCGGGCAGCAGGCGGACGTCGATCCCCTCCCACACGCGCAGGTCCAGCGCCCGGCAGCCCGCCGCCGGGCCGTCCGAGACGACCGACGCCGTCGCGCTCGCGAGCTGGTCGAGGTTCGCGACGTCGCCGATCACGCGGCGAGCGTAGATGATGCGGGGTGAAGCCTGGGGCGGCGATGTGCGCGCTGAGGCCGCGTCGGCCGTCTCGCCAGTAGGCTCAGGCGATGGAGCATCTCAGCGCAGGCGACCTCGTCAAGGTCGCCCGGGAAGGCGGCCCGCGCGAGGGCATCGTGTTCGACGTCCTCAGCGCGTCGAAGGTGGTCGTGGCCGTGTCGGACCGGACACGCGGACCGATCCTGCGCACGGTCCACCCGAGCGCGTTGACCGAGCGCAGCGCCGAGGGCGCACATGACGAGGCGCTGCGCCGGCTGATCCGCCGCACGCCATCGGCGGCGCGCGGCGGCCCCCGCGGCGGAAACGGACCCGGACAGGGACCTCGCGGAGGTCACGTCCGAGCGCCCGCGCACCGGACGACCGGGAAGTAGAGCGCCATCGGGCGCCGCAGGCCGGTGCCCGCGGCGCCCATGGCTTGACGGCTTCGCGCTAGGCCGGCCGGTAGACCGCCACCCAGTCGATCTGCACGTTGCCGGCCGTGCTGTCGCTCGGAACCACGCTGCTCCTGGTCTCGGTCTGGAGCACCCAGTGCATCGGCGTGTTCGGGATCCCGCTCGTGGACGTCCCGATGGTCGTGCCGTCCAGGATGAACCTCGTCGCCGACGGCCCCCACTCGATCACGGCGGTGTGCCACGACGAGTAGCCCGTCGTCGTGTCGTAGGCGTCCTGGTCGCTGCCGCTCGTCGCGCCCTGGTGGTGCATGAACGCCGACATCGTGCCGGCGAGGTCCCCCTCGGGGAAGTCGATCTCGCCGTCGCCGGGCCACGCGTCGCTGTCGGGCCACAAAAGGAACGCCGTCTTGTAGCCCTGTAGCGGATCGGCCCGGAATCGAATCGCGTAGCGGCCATAGAGCTGGCCGTTGTGCGAGGTGGCACCCGGGATCCGCGGATAGGGCACGGCGACCATGTGGACGCCGTTCTCCGTGTGGATGTATAGGTTCATGACGCCGTTCTGGACGCTGACGACCTTCGACGGCATGTAGGTGCCGCGACCCGAGGTGTCGTGCGAGCCGTCCGCGTAGTCGCCCCACTTCGACGACACGGCGCTCGGGAAGCTCCCGAGGGGGACATCGGTCGTGAGGTTGTCGGTGAAGACCTGATGCCACCCTGGGATGTCGCCGACCGGCATCCCCTCGCCCGACGGATCCGCGCCGCTCGGGCCGGTGGCCGTCGGGGACGTCGCCGGGGGCGTCGTCGGGGCGGCCGGCGGGGGCGGCGTCGCGTGCTTGCGCTTTGCCGGGGTCGTGGACGAGCAGCGACGGCGCGACGCCCGCTTGTGCTTGTGCTTCGCGGCCGTTCTGGATGAGCAGCGACGACGCGACGACCGCTTGTGCTTGTGCTTCGGCTTGGGCTTGTGCTTTGCGGCGGTGGTGGCTGAGCCGGGTCCGTCCGCCGCCGCCATCGCGCATCCCACGAGGAGCAGGAAGATTGCGACACCGGCGGTGATCAGCGCCCAAAATGGGCGCAGGAGCGACTGGGAGGGCATGAAAGCTTCTCCTGGGTTGGGGTGGTGGGACTGAAGGCCGGGCCCGCTGGGCGGGCTGGCGCGTGGCGTCGGGGAACGCTCAGCGCACGGGCGGAGGCGGCGACCGCGCCCTCGAGGCAGCCTTCGGCGGCCCGACCCGGGCAGCAGCCCACGGCGGGGCCGGCCATGCGGCAGTGAACGGTGGCATCTTGGTGGTGCCTACGGGGTTAGCTGACGGGCTCGCGCACCTGCGCTACACCGCACTCTGGCGGCGATTCGCCCCTGGCCACCTCGGTGGCCCATGGGTCCCCCGCTCCCCGCCAACGGTGTGACGGGGACTCAGCGTGACCGCAACCTATCAGCGGCCGCGGACGACCGCTCAGGTCAGCTCGCCGACCTGCTGGCTGTACATCGCGATCGTCTGCTCGAGGCCGTCGCCCAGCACCGCCGGGACGATGCCCACGCCCTGGACGATGAG
Source organism: Solirubrobacterales bacterium (assembly GCA_025963905.1). Taxonomy (GTDB): domain Bacteria; phylum Actinomycetota; class Thermoleophilia; order Solirubrobacterales; family Solirubrobacteraceae; genus JAOPZW01. The sequence continues at coordinate 7,373 of JAOPZW010000382.1, forward strand.
CGTCGCGCGGGTCGTGAAGCGCTCGAACTCGTCGTCGACGATGAGCGAGGCGGTCTGCTCCGAGGTGCCGCGGAGCAGCGCGAAGCCTTCGAGGTCACCGCCGTGGGGCGTCAGGAGGACCACCTCGAACGACTCGATCCGGCCCTCCTGCTGCAGCCTCCCCCAGTACTGGACGCTCTCGTCGAGGACCTCGAGTCCCTTGGCCTCCCGGCCGGCGATGGGGGCTCCCCATCCGATGAACAGGCCTGCTTCCGCCATCCCGTCCTCCTTGGTCGGCCCAACCCTATTCCGGAGCGCCGCACGGCAAGGGACCGTCTTCGGACCAACGCGCAGGCATCTACATTGGATCGGGGCACTTCCGACGAAAGGACAGCGACATGCTCTTCGGCCAGGATCACGTGGACCGTTACGTCGACACCGACGGCGAGGACGGCCACGAGTGGCAGGGCACCACGGTGCTCATCCTCACCACCACCGGCCGGCGCTCCGGCGAGGAGCGCCCCACGCCGCTCATCTACCAGCGCCACGGCGACGACTACCTCGTCGTCGCGTCCAAGGGCGGTTCCCCCGAGCCACCCGCCTGGTACCTCAACCTCCAGGCGAATCCGGAGGTCCAGGTCCAGGTCAAGGGCGACAGGTTCGCGGCGCGCGCACGCACGGCGCAGCCGGACGAGAAGCCCGAGCTGTGGCAGGCGATGACGGCGGTCTGGCCGGCCTACGACGAGTACCAGACCAAGACCGACCGCGAGATCCCGGTCGTCGTGCTCGAACGGGCCTAGACGGGCACGACCGCGTTGCGCTTCCACGGCCGCTGGACGCGCTTGCCCTGCGCCATCTCCAGCGCCTTGCAGATCACGGGACGCGTCTCGCGCGGGTCGATCACGTCGTCGATCATGCCGTTGCGGGCCGCGATGTAGACGTCGATGATCCCGCGATAGGCCGCGACGAGCTCGGCCTTCTTGGCGATCGGGTCGTCGGCCTCCTCGACCTGCCGGCGCATCACGATCTCGACGGCGCCCTCGGCGCCCATCACGCTGATCTCGGCGCTCGGCCACGCGACGATCAGGTCGGGCTCGTAGGCGCGGCCGTTCATGACGTAGTAGCCGGCGCCGTAGGCCTTGCGCAGCACGACGGTGATCTTCGGCACGGTCGCGTTGGCGACCGCGTGGAGCATCTTCGCCCCGTGGCGGATGATGCCGCCCGCCTCGACCTGCGAGCCGACCATGAAGCCCGGCACATCCTGCAGGAACAGGAGCGGCAGCCCGTAGGCGTTGCAGAGGTTGACGAACCGCGCCGCCTTGTCGGCGGAGTCGTTGTCGAGGATGCCCCCGAGCTGCTTGGGCTGGTTGGCGACGATGCCCACGGGGCGTCCGCCGAAGCGCGCGAGGCAGGTGATGATCGTCCTTGCCCACTGCGGCTTGAGGTCGAAGTACTCGCCGTCGTCGACGATGCGCCGGATGACCTCGTACATGTCGTAGGGCTTGCGGTTGGACTCCGGCAGCACGTCGAGCAGGCCCTCGTCCATCCGATCGACCGGGTCGGCCGTCTCGCGCAGCGGCGGGGCCTCCTCGTTGTGGGAGGGCATGTAGGAGAGGTACTGCTTGATGCGCTCCAGGCACTCGCGGTCGTCGGCGACCTCGAGGTCGCCCACGCCGGACTTGCGGCAATGCACGCGCGAGCCCCCGAGCTCCTGCTGGGTGACGTCCTCCCCCACGGCGGCGCGCACGAGGTGTGGGCCGGCCAGCGCCATCGAGCCGCGGCCCTTGACCATCGGGACGAAGTCCGCCAGACCCGGGATGTAGGCGGTGCCCGCGGCGCACGGCCCCATGAGCGCGGCGACCTGCGGGATGACGCCGCTCATGACGACCTCTTCCCGGAAGAGGTGTCCCGAGCCGGCGAACAGCGAGCCGACGGCCTCCTGGATCCGCGCGCCGGCCGAGTCCAGCAGCCAGATGAACGGGAGGCGCTTGGTGAGCGCCAGATCGCGCAGACGCGCGACCTTGATCTCACCGGTCATCCCCATCGATCCGGCCATGACGGTGAAGTCGTAGGCGCAGACGGCGACGAGCCGCCCGTCGATCTTCCCGTAGCCGGTGATGACGCCGTCGGCGGGGGCCTCGCGCCCCTCGAGCCCGCGCACGGAGTAGTGGATCCCGGCGTGGATGCCCAGCTCGCTGAAGCTGCCGTCGTCGAGCAGGACGTCGAGGCGCTCGCGCGCGGTGAGCTTGTCCCGGGCGTGCTGGCGGGCGATCTTCTCCTCGCCACCGCCGAGCCGGGCCTGCGCGCGGCGCTCGTGCAGCTCCTCGACGAGCGGGCGCAGGATGGAGGCGGGCGTGTCGATGCTCATGAGGTCTCCGGAAGCAGGGGTTCGACGATTGTGGCGACCCGGCGCGCGAGGTCCGGCCGCTCGAGGGACGTCAGCTCGCAGCCGATGACGTCGGCGGCCCCGACGACCTCGCCCAGCAGCGTATGCAGCCCGCCGTCCGACAGCCCGCCGGGGGCCGGGAACTGCGCGGGCAGGACGGAGGGGTCGAGCACGTCGAGGTCGAGATGCACGAAGACCTTGCGGCCGCGCAGCGCGTCGGCGAGGTACGACGGCCGGGCGACGACGCCCACGCCGCGCGTCTCGAGCAGCACCTTCTCCTGGCCGTCGAGGTCGCGCACCCCGCACATGACGACCGCGGCCGGATCGACCGCAGGCCCCTCGAAGCCCGCGTCCCACACGCCGCAGGCCGCGGCCAGGCACATCCCGCCCAGGAAGCCCGAGGCCGTCGTATCCGGGGTGTTGAAGTCGCCGTGCGCGTCGAGCCAGAGGATCGTCGCGCCCGGATGGTGTCGCAGCACGGCCGGGAGCGTCGTCATGCAGATCGAGCACTCGGAGCTCAGCAGGATCGGATACGCGCCGGCGGCCAGCGCATCGTCGACCTGGCCTCCGGCCTCCAGCAGGCAGCCGCGAGCGTCGCGCAGGTCATCCCGCCAATCGCCCTCGCGCGGCTCGCCGGGCTCGCCGACGACCTGCGCCTCGACGCCGCGGCGGCGGGCCAGCTCCTGCGCCAGCGCCAGGGCCCCCTGCGCCCCGCCCCCCGATCGGTCCGACGTGCGGCACAGCAGCGCGACGACGTTGACGTCCATCAACCACCTCGTGGGAAGTGACCAGTGCTACTGCCCACCCTAGTAGCCCTTCTCGCAACGTGTCGCCGGGAATGCCGGGCGCCGATCACCGCCAAGGCTGTGTCCTCACTCGCGGCAATGGCGCTGCCATTGCTCGCTCGCTGCGTCCTTGCCTGACGGCGCCGGCATCCCGGCATTCCCAGACGAACGTCACGAGAAGGACCACTAGCCTGCTCGCATGTGGCGCAACTGGGTGGGGGACCAGACGTGCGCGCCGGCCGTCGTGGTGCGGCCGGCCGGGACCCCGGAGGTGCGCGCGGCCGTCGGTCGCGCGGTGGACGCGGGCCGGCGGGTCCGCGTCGCCGGGGCGGGGCACTCGTTCACCGGCGCGGCGCTCACCGACGGGACGCTGCTGTCGCTCGAGCGCATGGATCGCGTCG
>JAOPZW010000408.1 GCA_025963905.1 Solirubrobacterales bacterium
GCTCGCGCCGCCGAGGTCCGGGCGACCGCCCGCGCGCTCGGGGCGCACGGGCTGCTGCGCGAGATCACGGGGCTCGCGGCACGCGCCCGCCTGCGCGTGGACGATGGCGACGACGACGAACGCACCGGCGAGGCGGAACCGGTCCAGACCGCCGCCGACGAGGATCCGTTCGGCCTCACCCCGCGCGAGCAGCAGGTGCTCTCGCTCCTGGCGCGCGGGGCCACGAACCGCGAGATCGGCGCGGAGCTCTTCATGGCGGAGAAGACCGCCAGCGTCCACGTCTCGCGGATCCTGGCCAAGCTGGACGTTCGCTCGCGCACCGAGGCGGCGGCCGTCGCCCACCGCCAGGGCCTCGCGGTCTGACGGGCCCTCCGCGCGGGCGGTCCGTAGGATTGCCGGCATGCGCGTCGGATTCATCGGCCTCGGCATCATGGGCTCGCGGATGGCGGCGAGCCTCCGCCGCGCCGGCCACGACCTGACGGTCTACAACCGCACTCGCGCCACCGCCGAGACCTGGGCCGCCGAGCACGGCGCGACCGTCGCGGCGACGCCCGCCGAGGCGGGCGCGGCGGCCGACGTCGTCATCACGATGGTCGTCGACGGCGATCAGGTCCGCGACGTCCTGCTCGGTCCCGGCGGGGTCGCCGAGGGCGCTGCGCCCGGCACGCTGTGCGTCGACATGTCGACCATCGCCCCCAGCGAGACGCGCGCGATCGGCGCGGAGCTGGCCGAGCACGGCCTGTCGCTGCTCGACGCCCCGGTCACCGGATCTGCCCCGCGGGCGGAGGACGGAACCCTCACCATCATGGCCGGCGGCGAGCGGGAGGACTTCGAGCGCGCGAAGCCGCTGCTGGAGGCGATGGGCGCGCTCGTCCTCCATGTCGGCCCGCTCGGCCAGGGCGAGATGCTCAAGCTGGTCAACAACGCCGTCGCGGCTGCCAACGCGGCCACCCTGGCCCAGGCGCTCGTCGTCGCCAAGGCCACCGGGGTCGACCTGAAGGCGCTGGTTGCCGTCATGGGAGCCGGCAGCGGCGGGAGCACGATGCTCACGTTGAAGGCCGGGCCGATGCTCGAGCACGACTACACGACGCTGTTCAAGCTCGAGCACATGCTCAAGGACGTGCGCCTGTGCCTCGAAGAGGGGCAGACCGCCGGGGTGCCGTTCCCTGTCGCGGCCGCTACCCGCGAGGCGCTCAGCGCAGCGATGGGCCGCGGGCACGCCGACGACGACTTCGCCGCGGTGCTCGAGGCGTTCGAAGGGCTCGCCGGCGTCCGGCTCTAGGTGCGCAGGGCGCCGCTCGGGCCGCTCGCCGTTCGTCGCACCACTCGGCGCCCTCCATCAACCGTCCAGCCGAAGCTTCACGCCAGTCGGCAGGTTCCAGGCACGAATGTCTGCAAATGCGTGCAGGGTTTCCCCCGCGCGAGGCAGGCGTTCTACAAGCCACTCATGCGCTTTGGCAGCAAGAGCCCCAGCGAGCGGTCCCGGCTCAGCCTGGTGCCCGCCGTCCCCGGGCTCGACTCCCCGGCCCCGGCCCCCGTGCGCCGGTCCTCGGCGGCGCCCGCGCGCGGCTTCGGCGCCGGCGCGTCCGCGGGCCCGAGCGTGCGGGTGCGGGTCGCCTCGGTGACCGACAGCTGCTGGCAGTGCCGCTCGAAGGTCCGCGCGGTCGTCGGCGTCCTCGTCGATCCGGCCGCCACCGACGACGGCACGGGCTTTCTCCCCTTCGATGACGTCTCCGGGCAGCTCGCCGCGACCCTGGATCCGCGCACGCTGGCGGCCCGCCGGATCGGCGAGATCAAGCATCGCGACAGCCCGGGCGTCGCGGGCGGCTATATCTCCAACGGCTGCATCGAGTGCGACGCGCTGATCGGGCGCTTCGCCCTCGAGGACCTGGTGCACGAGCACCTCGCGGCCGGCGGCACCTACGCCCAGCTCGACATCGGCATCCCCGTCGAGCTGCCCGCCGCGACGCCCGCCGGGCTTCGCGTCTTCGGCTGACCGTCCGCCCCGCCCCGGCTGGACGCCCGCCGGGCGGCTATCCGTCCGCTGGGCCCCGACGGCAAGGCGGAATCACAAGAGCGTCACAAAGTCGAGCGCCTACGCGCCAGTTTGACACCCTGTAAAAGGGTCGTTTTGCAGGCACATTATGGGATATCCTCCGCATTTGCGACAATGTGCGCATCCCGCGGCCAGGTTCTGTTGTCTGGACCTGAGGCCCGGGATAACTTCTGTCAGTCCCCTCCCCCCTCGTTTCCTATGCCAATTGCTTTCAAAGAATGGGCGGTCACCGTCCGCGCGCTTGCCGAAGGCGAGCAGCTCGTCACCCTGCGCAAGGGCGGTATTCGCGAAGAGCACAAGCACTTCGAGCTCGAGCACGATCGCTTCTTCCTCTACCCGACCTTCGAACACCAGCGCAACGACGTCGTTCGCGCGTCCCACCAGCCCGAGCTTCGGCGGGCGCTGGAGGAGGGCGTGTGGCCGGACACGGAGCCGCCCGCTCACGCGCTGACCCGTGACGGCGGCATCGCGCAGCCCGATCGCGTGCGTGTGCGGGCGTGGGCCGAGGTCGCCAATCACTGGACGATCACGGATCCGCGGATCGTCGACGCGCTCTCGCCGTACTACGTCTGGACGACCGACTACGCCGAGAAGCGGCTGTCGTGGAAGCGGAGCCATCCGCTGCACGTCCTGCTCCTGCGCACCTATCGCATCCCGCGGCCGGTGACGGTGAAGGTCCGCGACGACTTCCACGGCTGCAAGTCGTGGCTCGAGATCACGCGCGATCTGCCGTTCGAGGGCACGCCCGTGCTGTCCGACGAGGAGTTCGGCCGCGTCTCCGAGGAGATCGAGGCGATCGTCCACGGCGGCGTCGTCGAGCGCGTCCCGGCCCTCGCGTAGGGCGACCTCGCTGCCGTACACCGCCGCCGAAGCACAGCTGCGCGCCGCCGAGCGCGTCCTGTGCGTCGGCATCGGCGGCGGTGGTGACGTCGCCGGAGCGCTGAGCGCGGCCGGGATCGCCGCCGCCCATGGCACGCCCGCCGTGCTCGGCGGCCTGACCTGGGAGCGGCGCCCGATCGACCCGCTTCCCGGGGCCCGCCGGCTCGACGAGGTGACCGGCGCCGAGCCCCTCAACGCGGTCGTGGCCTTGGCCGGCCCGGCGGCCGCCGGCCCGGGCGGCTTCCGGTTCGCCGAGGGTCGCCTGGCCGAGCTGCTCGGCGAGCCGACGGTGCTCGTCGACCCCAACCCCGGCCCCGCAGCGGTGGCGGCCGGCCTGGCCCACGCCGCCGGTCGCCTGGGCTGCGACCTCGTCGTGCTGCTCGACGTCGGCGGCGACGTCCTCGCCCACGGGCACGAGCCGGGCCTGGCGTCGCCGCTCGCCGACGCCGTGATGCTCGCGGCCGCCCCCGCGCTGGCCGCTGCCGGTGTCGGGGTCCTGGGCGCGGTGTTCGGCGCCGGCTGCGACGGCGAACTGACGCCCGCCGAGGTGGCCGACCGCCTGCGGGAGATCGACGCCGCCCGCGGATCGCTCGGGGACAGCACGCTGGACGAGCCGACGCTCGAGCGACTCGCCCGGGCGGTGCGCGCGGTCCCGACCGAGGCCAGCGCGATGGCACTGCGGTGCGCGCAAGGCGAGGTCGGCGCGACCACGATCCGCGACGGTCGGCGCACGGTGCTGCTGACGCCCGAGGGCGGGCGGGTGTTCTTCTTCGATCCGGTCGCGGCCATCGCGTCGGCCGCACGACTCGCGCGCGCGGTGCTGGGCGCGGCCAGCCTGGCCGAGGCCGACGATGTCCTGGGCAGCATGGGCATCAGGACCGAGCTCGCCTACGAGCGCGACGCCGCCGCCGGCTGACTCGTTCGTTTCAGGACCTCGATTCACGAGCCGCCACGTTCCGGGCGACGGGCTCGTCCGGTCGGCACGATGGCAGCGCCGAGGGCGATGACGACCAGCAGCCCGCCCAGCAGCAGGGGGAGCTGCTGGACGAGCGGCGGGCCGTGTTGCCCCCCAGAGGCGATCGATCGCGTCGGCGAACGGACGTCGAGTGGGATGGTCGGCGGCGACTGGACCGCGGAAGTCCGCTGCTTCGGCCGCTGCGCCTGCTGTGACGCGAAGCGCTCGCGCAATGCGTGACGGGTCTGCGGTCCAGGGATGCCATCGGCGCGGAGGTGGCTGGCCTTCTGGAACTGCTGGACGGCACGCTGCGTCCTTGGTCCCATGACGCCGTCGACGGGACCGGGCCGGTAGCCGAGGCGCACCAGAGCGCGCTGGACCATGCCGATCGGGGTCGCGCCCGGCGCCGGGCGACGGAGCCGGAGCACCTGCCCCACGAGGATGAGGTTCGGGTCGCCGTCGCGCAGGCGGTCCGCGTTGAGCGCGACCAGTCGGCGAACCTCACGAGCGATCCGCTCAGGCCCCGCGCCGTGGCCGAGACGCCGACTGGCGATGAGCCAGAGCGACTCTCCCCGGGTCACCTGGTGCTGCGACTGCTGCTCCCCTCGCTGTCGGGCTGACTCAGGGTGATGTTGGCGACAGCGGCGGGCCGGGTTCCCGGGTCCGGGTTGATCGGGTGCCGGCGCCATGGCCGGAGGTCGCACCGGGTGGACCGCCGGCAGCAGCTGCAATGCGTGCGTACCCTGAGCGTCCGGCGTCAGCACATCTGTCACCGCGACGCCGAGGAGCACGCCGATCGCGAGAACGGCGGCGACCAGTCGTGCGGTCGCGTGATGTCGCATCGTGTCCTTCCTTCACTCGAGCGAGTTCTGGTCCCCGCGCGCGACCAGCAGCGGGCGGGGCATCCGAGCGCGTCAGCACCCGGCAGAGGCGTGACCGACCCCGGGGGAGCTAGCCAGGCCGCTCGAGCAGCGAGGTGAAAGCCACCCGCCGGTACGCGACCGGCGGGATGCGAAGCCGGGCGGCAAACCCGAGAGCCGCCAGGCTCATGAACGCGGCGAGCACCGCGAAGGTGGTGAAGCCAAACCCGGTCGAGAAGCCGCCGGCGCTCGCGGCCGCGCCCGTCGGCGGGACGGGAGGCTGCGGAACGACCGGCGCCCGCGTGGGCGCCGCCGACGCGGAGGCGACGCCGACCTCGTGGCCCGGCGCCATGGCGGGGGCGAGCACTGGGAGACGGAACTCGGGCAGCAACGAGCCGGGCACATTCCGTGTCGCCGGGACGGGCGTGAACGGGCCGGGGGCAGACAACGCCGTCGCGCCGTGCGTGTTCGCGATGGGCAGCGGCGACCCGATCGCGGGCGATGAACCGGCGGGGGCGAGCATGTCAGGCGCCGCCACCGGGGGGCCGGACACCGCGGGCCCGCTCATCGGACTTTGCGGAGTGGAGACAACCGGCGGCGTCGAGACCGCGGAGATCGAAGGCAACCCGATCGGCCCCACGCTGACCGCCGGCGGGACGCTCACCGTCGGCGGAACGACGGGCGGGAGGCTCACCGTCGGCGGAACGACGGGCGGGACGCTCACCGTCGGCGGGACGACCGGTGGGACGCTCAGGACCGGCGGAACGACCGGCGGGACGCTCAGCACCGGCGCGACGCTCAGCACCGGCGCGACGATGGGCGGGACGCTCACCGCCGGGGGAACGACCGGCGGGACGCTCACCGCCGGGGGAACGACCGGCGGGACGCTCACCGCCGGGGGAACGACCGGCGGGACGCTCACCGCCGGCGGGACGACCGGCGGGACGCTCACCGCCGGCGGGACGACCGGCGGGACGCTCACCGCCGGCGGAACGACCGGCGGGACGCTCACCGCCGGCGGCGCCAGCACCGGCGCCGCCGCGTCCGTCACGGCCTGCGTCGTGTCGGCCAACACCGGCGCCGCCGTATCCGTCACCGTCGCCGTCGTGTCCGTCGCGGCGTGCCCTGCGCCTGTCGCAGCCTGCGTCGCGGTCGCCGCCGTGTTCAACGCGGCCTGCGTTGTGGCTGAGGTCGTGTCCGCCACCGCCGCGGTCGCGCCCGACGCGGCCTGCGTCGCATCGGCCGGCTTGGACGTGCCCGACGCCGTGCTGGTCGCCTGCGTCGTGTCCGCCGCCGTCGCCGTGCCGGTCGCGCCCTGCGTGGTGCCGGCAGCGGGCTTGGACGTCCCGGACGCCGTGCTGGTCGCCTGCGTCGTGTCCGCCGCCATCCCCGTGCCGGACGCGCCCGACGCCGTGCCCGACACCGCCTGCGTCGCATCCGCCGGCGCGGCCTTCGCGGTCGTCGACGCTTGCGTCACTGCGGCGCCCAAGGGCGGCGTGGAAGCTGCTCGGGCGGCGGGAGCGAGAAGGCAGGTGAGGAGCAGCAGGACCGCGAGCGAGATGCCCGCGCGGGCTGGCCGCCTCGTGCGGAGGCGGCAGCGTCTCCCGGGGCCGGTCCGCGGCGGACCGGGCGGGCCTGCCGGCATGCGGTTGGCTCCTCGCGGCGATTGGCTGCTGACCCCTAGCGAGTACCGCAAAGCTGCGGCCCCCAACCCCGGGCGATGGTCCGACGGTCAGCGGGTAGACACACCGGCAAGCGGTCTGATGACCTGCATGAGCGGTCACGATCCAATGCTGATCGGCCCGCGGACACACACCGCCGGGCGCTCAACCGGCGCTCTGCGGGCAAGTCCGCGGATAGCGTGGCGGCGCTCAGGATCCCACCGGGAGGCATCGGGTCGTGCACATCAGGATGGCCGCGCTCGCCGCGGCGCTGTTCGTCGTCGTTCTGATCTCGGGCTCGGCGGGCGCGCAGGTGCAGCCGTACGGCACCGACGACTTCGGCGGGTTCCACGATGTGCTGCCACCTGGCACCAATGGCCTCGCGAACGCGCCTCAGCTGGCGACGTTCCTCGGCTTCGGCCGGCGTCCCGGGCACAACGACGACCAGCTGGCGATGTACCGCGACCTGATCTACACGACGCCGGGGCTCCAGGCGCAGGACATCCCGAAGTACTTCAAGGACTCGACGTTCGGCGTCCAGGACGCGGACATCGCGAGCACGATCTCCCCGCGCAGCGACGTGACGATCATCCGCGACCGTGACTACGGAGTCCCGCACATCTACGGCACCACACGGGACGGCGCGATGTTCGGGACGGGCTATGCCGCCGCGCAGGACCGGCTCTTCTTCATCGACGTGCTCCGCCACCTCGGCCGCGCGCAGCTGGCGTCGTTCGCCGGCGGCGCCGCCGGCAACAGGGCGTTCGACGAGAGCCAGTGGGCGATCGCGCCCTACACCGAGGAGGACCTGCAGAAGCAGGTCGACGCCTTCCCGCGCCAGGGCGCCGAGGGCACCCAGCTGCGCCACGACCTCGACGAGTACGTCGCGGGGATCAACCAGTACATCGCCGAGGCCAGGCTCGACCCGACGAAGATGCCCGCGAGTACGCGGCGATCAACAAGCCGCTCGGCCCCGACCCGTGGAAGGTCACCGACATCGTGGCGACCGCATCCCTCGTCGGCGGCATCTTCGGCAAGGGCGGCGGCCGGGAGCTGGAGGAGGTGCGGCTGCTGCGGGCCTTCACCAAGCGCTTCGGCCGCACGACGGGTCGCACCCTGTGGCGCCAGTTCGCGGCATTCGACGATCCCGACGCCCCGACCACCGTCAAGGGCAAGCGGTTCCCCTACCAGCAGGCCGTCGAGGTGCAGGGGCACCGCCCCCGCTAGCCGAAGACCGGGGAGTGCCCTGGGTCGAGACGACATCCCCGCATTTCGCCGCGCGCCACGAGCTCGCCGACGAGGACGACGTC
>JAOPZW010000430.1 GCA_025963905.1 Solirubrobacterales bacterium
CGGCACAGGCCTCGAAGAAGCGGCTGAGCGCCAGCTCGAATGCCGCCGACTGCTCCTGCAGGCCCTCGGTCGGGTGGTTGACGTACTGGTCGGCGTCCAGCGCACCGTCGAGCACGAGCGCCCGGTAATGGGTCGGAAACATGCTCTCGTAGGTGGCCCCGAGAAACGTCCCGTACGAGAAGCCGAGGTAGGTGAGCTTCTTGTCACCGACCGCGGCGCGCAGCAGGTCCAAGTCGCGGGCCACGTTGGCGGTCGAGACGTAGGGCAGGATGCTCCGATTGCGTGCCAAGCAGCGCCGGATGTAGGCCTCGTCCCCTCGGACGAGCGCGCTGACGTCGAGGTTCTGCGGCGTCGTGAACGGGTGCCTGTAGATCCCCTGCGTCTCCTGGTTGACCTTGCAGTCGATCGACGGCCTGCTGTGACCGACGCCGCGCGGGTCGAAGCCGACGATGTCGAAGCGGTCGTTCAGCGAGCCAAAGCCCTTCCTGCTCGCCTGGAGGGTGTCGACGCCGCTCGCGCCGGGGCCGCCGAAGTTGACGAAGACCGAGCCGATCCGGTGCTGGCGGTCGGTGGCGGGCAGCCGGGTGAGCGCGAGCCGGATCTTGGCCTTCCCGGGGAAGGCGTAGTCCTTGGGCACGCTGGCCGATGCGCATTGGAAGCCCGCGGCGTTCGCGCACGCGTGCCACTTGAGCGCCGGGACGAGGGACGAGCGGCGCGCCGAGGCACCGGATGGGCTGGCCGCGAGCGCAGCGACCAGCGCGCCGGCGACGAGCGCCCAGCGGCCGCGGCCTCTTGGTGTGGCGATGAGCACTCCCCCTGATGAGGGCGCCACAAGACGGGCGCCCGGCCGGTGGTCGGCGTACCCCTACTCCCTGGCCGGGTCGCCGTCCAGGTGGAGGCGGGCGACAGGTTCGCGGCCGGACGGCGGCTGTCCGAGCATGGGGCGCGGGTGCGCGAGCGGGTAGCGCCGACGTACAAGGATCAGGGAGCCGTGACGATGGCCAGAGCCGCCACTCGATATGGGCGTCAGCCACGCGCTCGCCACCCAGGCGCGCAACCCCGAGGTCCGGGAGGCCGCTGAGGGCACCGAGGCTGCGGCGTGAGGCTGCGGTGCCGACGCTCGCCACCGCGTTTGGGAGCTGGGCGACAGAGCCGGAGAACTCGCCCCCTGAAGCTCGTCATCGCGTGACCGCCTAGTCCGTGACGCCGATACTACGGCCAATGTGGACGGAACCGCGGACGCCGCGGACGCATCTGACGGGGTGGCTGTTGTCAGCTTGTTGCCGCCGTTGGCTCGGTGGTTGTGTGCCACGTCGGCCGCGCGTCTGGCGCGCTCCGGTCTCCCTCCTCGCTGTAGGACAGCTCGGGGTCGTCGTCGGAGCGCTCGACGCGGAAGAGCATGTGCCCCAACTCGTGCACAAGCGGCTTCACGCGATGGTTGACCGACTTGCGCCTGTTGATCGCCAGCGTGTGGGTCTCGGGGTCACAGCAGCCGCCGTAGCGCTCCGGCTGTGGCTCGACGACCACGGAGTACCCGACGCCCTCGGCCAACGTCGTCAGCGGCAGCATCGCCCACGCCAGGTCATTGCCCTCCGGTCGGAGATCGGCGGATCCAAGGCGACGGGTTCGGCCCGCACCGGCAGTTCCTCTACCTGTGACGTCGTGGCACTGGGCGTCCCGATCGCCGACCCGCTGACGGGCTGGCGATCACGGTCGTCATCCTGCGCATCACGTGGGATTCCTGGCGCACGGTGCGCGCCGAGGCCGAGCCCGAGAGCCGGCCAGGCCGGGCGTAGCGCCACGGCGCCACGGCGCCGCGGGCGCGCTCAGCCGGCCACGAACACGGCGTCGGGCACGAAGCACCCCACGATCCATTGCGGCGCGTCGACCACCTCGGTGATCTTCAGGTCGCCCGCCAGCGAGCACAGCAGGTAGGCGTCCTCGCGCGACAGGCCGCGCTCGCGGCCCAGGTGGTCGATCATCGCCCGGACCGCTTGGCGGGCGCCCTCCATCAGGTCGGGCTCGACGCCGAACGTCCCGTACCACCCGTCGCCGTCGACCCGCGGGGTGAGCGAGCCCGGCGGGCGGCGCAGCTGCGGCCCCGGGATCGTGAGGCCCTTGCGCAGCGTGAAGCGCAGGCTGAACTCCATGTCGCACTCGAGGCCCGAGATCGCGACCTCGCCGTCGCCCTGGGCGGCGTGGGCGTCGCCGGCGGAGAACAGGGCGCCCGGCTCCAGCACGGGCAGCAGGAGCGTCGAGCCGGCCGTCACGTGGCGCAGGTCGATGTTCCCGCCGCCGCGGTGAGGCGGGGGGATCGGGACGTCGCGCCCGCCGGCGGGGCAGACGCCCATCGTCCCGAGGAAGGGCTCGATCGGGATCTCGACGCCGTTGGTCAGGCGCGTGGCGCCGCCCGCGCCCGCGGTGAGGTCGAAGACCTTCAGGTACGGCTCGGGGAACTCGTCCCGCGGGAGCAGCCCCAAGCCGGGGGAGAGGAACGCGTAGCCCCAGTCGGCCGGCCGCAGCTCGACGACCTCGACGGCCAGCGCGTCGCCGGGCTCGGCGCCTTCGACGAAGATCGGCCCGGCCAGCGGGTAGATCGCGCCGAAGTCGAGCGCCGGCACGTCCTGGTGGGTCGAGTCGCGCCGGATCTGGCCGCCGGAGAAGTCCTGCGTTGCGAGGTGCACGACGTCGCCGGAGGCGATCCGCCCGACCGGCTCGTTGCACGCGTCCCAGGTCGTGTGGGTCGGGGCGTCACGCCCGATCGTGTGCTCGGCCATGCGCCGGAGCCTATGAGCGCCACCGGCGGCGACGACCGTTCGTCGCACCATCTGAACGCCTCGCAAGGGCCGCGGCGCGCCGCCTAGGGTTCGAGCATGAGCCGTCGTTACGTCCACACCTGCGTCCGTGTCCGCGACCCTGAGGCCTCCGTGCGCTTCAATGGCGCCCTCGGCTTCGAGCCGCGCGGCCGGCTGAACTTCTCCTCCGCCTACAACCTGTACTTGGGGCTGCCCGGGGACGGCGACGTGCTGGAGCTGACGGTCAACCGCGGCCACGACGAGCCCTACGACCTCGGCACGGGCTACAACCACATGGCGATCACCGTCGAGGACATCCACGCGGTGCTGGCCGACCTCGAGCCGCTCGGCGTGCAGCCCGAGAAGCCGCCCTACCACCCCGGCGACCGCGAGGAGCTTCCGCTGATCGCCTTCGTCGCCGACCCTGACGGGTACCGCATCGAGCTGATCGACGGCGGGGCGTTCCCCACGCCGCAGGACCCCGAGGACTGACGGGCACGGGCGCGCACCGGACGCCGGGGCACCACGCATGCCGTTCGGGTTCCCGATCCTCGCGCACGTCGCGGGGCTGCCGGTGGAGGAGACGCTGCTGTACGCCGCGCCGGTCGCAACGCTGTGCGCCGGCGCCGCCTCGGCCCGGCTCGCGCGGGCCTGGCGCACCGTCCGCGGCGGCCGCGATCGCCCGGCGTCGCCCACCCCGACCAGCGTTTCCGCAGCATCTGAAAGCCCCGTCGAGCGCTCGTAGCCGCCGCCTAGGTTGCGAGCCTCGACGCGTCGTCGAAGCGAACCGAAGGAGTCCCAACGATGGCCATCGCCGATACCAACCGGGTCGCGCACCCGCTGGACCCGCTCACGCCTGCCGAGATCACCGCCGCGGTGGCCCTCGTGCGCGCCGACGGACGCCTGACCGGTCGCGCCCGCTTCGCGACGGTCGCGCTGGCCGAGCCGCCCAAGGACCAGGTGCCTGGACCGCCAGACCATCGAGAAGCGCGACTTCCCCATCGGCCGTCGCGGCTACGAGCCGTTCGACAACATCCGCTATGTCCTGCTCGCGCGCTCTCCTCGCGCTCGTGACGCTGCTTGCCGCCGTCTCCTTCCACGAATACGCGCCGCGCCACGACCCCGAGGATGACAATGCCGGTGACGATGACAGCCCTCTGGCCGCTCCGGACATGGAGTGCTTCTCGACCGTCGGGTCTTGGCCGGGAGGGAGCCCGCGAACGGCGATTGACTCGGCGTGAGCCACGCAGGGGCGCGATCCCGTCGAGGACGCCGTCCATCGGGGCGACGAGGTCGGCGCGGCGTCTCGGGGTGTCGGCCCAGCGCGAGTACTCGGGCAGCTCGGGGTCGTCGGCGGTGCGGAACAACCGTCAGAACGACCTCCGTCGCACGCGACCACAGGCGTCGGGCCTTCAGGGCTCCCGGCCGGCGTTGGTTGCGTGGACGAGGACCCGGTGCGGCTGGTCGAGCGGCACGAAGCGGAGGTCGAAGCCTTCGAGAAGATGTCGCACCGCGGCCTCGTCCCCATGATGTAGGTCGTAGTGAACCTCGGCGATGAGCTCGCCAACGTGATCCAGCGGTGCGACGCGGAGCGCGTCGAGCTCCGCGCCCTCGATGTCGACCTTCAGAAGGTCGACCGACTCCAAATGGTGCTGCTGCATGAGGGTCGCGACGGCAAGCCCGTTGACCGAAACCGTCGCCGCCGCGCCGCCGCGAGGATACATCGACGAGCTGATGCTCTCTGCGCTCGGATAGAAGGTCACGGGCCCGTCGGAGGCGGTTATCGCCGCGTGTACGGTCGTAACCCGAGGAAGCGATCCGACGTTGCGTACAAGTCGCTTATAGGTGGCCGGATCTGCCTCGACTGCCACGATGCGTGCCTCGGGAAATCGCCGATGGAAAAACAGCGTCGCGAACCCGACGTTGGCTCCGAGGTCGAGGATCGCCTGCGGACGTCGGCGTGGCGCATACTCCTCATCGACCAAGACGTCATGCAGGACGGCAAGCTCGCCCCCGGTGGCGATGACCATCTCGTGCCCGTCCGGCGCCAGACCGACTTTGACCGGCCGCGGCGTAGGCACGCCGCGAATGAGTGACAAGGCGACCCACGCATGGAAGGCTCCGAGCCGGAGCCTGTCGGTCGGGCCTTGGCCCAGTGCTGCCGACGCCCGCGCGTCGAGCACCCAATGCAGCCTGGTCCGCTCGAGCAGACGCGTCCATCCTCTGCCGGCCTCAAAGGGCCCTACTCGTCGTTGCGAAGGCAATTGGCTCGCTCAGCGGCGTTGGCGGACCTGGAGTTGGCGTAGGTATAGAGGTCCTGTATGCGCTTGGCAACGGAAAATCGCTCTGGCTCGGACCTGTTGACGTGGTGCTGGACCGTCCGCCGCCGCCAGACGGCAGCGGACTCATTGCGTCCGCCGGCCCGCCAGCGCCTTGAGCGCCCGGAACAGGTGCGCCAGCTCGCTCGTCGCAGCGCTCATGGCGATGGGGGCGTCGTAGCGAGCCAGCGACCGAACCTCGACCTCAATCTCGCCGCCGCGGCGCTCGTCGCGCTGGGCCTTCAACGTCGGCGCGTGCTCGAGATCGCAGATCGTGGCGGTGACGGGCGAACGAGCGCGGGTGTCGGAAGGCGAGCTCGCCGCTATCCAGCGCGATCGCAGGTCCATCGTCCGTACCAGCTCCTCGAGTTCCACCAGCTCGAGCGCGTGCTCCTGACCGAGCTGGGAGGTCGTGGCTACACCGAGTTCGGGGTGCTCGATGTGCTCGATGTGCTCGATGTCGGGTGCGGCTCCTGCGGCCTGCTCATGCGCCTCGTCAGCTACGGCGTCGATCCGGCCCGGGCACGGCGTGGATCTGCTCGAGGACATGATCCGGTGCGGCCGCTAACGGCTTTCGTCGGCGGACCTGCGCGTCGGAAACGCCGCCCACCTTCCCTACGCCGACGGCTCCATCGACCTCGTCATGCAGTTCACGATGATGAGCTCGATCCTCGACGCGGGGGGCATCGGGTAGGGGGCGCCACGCTGTCGCTCTCGCGGCGAAACCTAGAGCACGCAGGTGGCGCAGCTGGCTACTCGGCGCGCCACGACGACCGCGTGCACTGTGGCCTACCGCCGACGTGAGACCACGCGGCGCAGCGTGGTGGCCGAACGATCGCCGGGACGGCCAGGCGGTCCGGGCTTCGTCGAGCCAGCGCTCGACGTCCTCCTCGACGAAGCGCAGCGGGCCGGTCGGGCCGCCGATGCGCACCGCCGGAACTCGCCCGTCCCGGGCGGCGTCGTACAGCCAGGTCCGCGAAACCCCGAGCTTGCGCGCCACGTCGGCCGGGCGCAGCAGGTCCTTCATCGATCACCCCTTCTGAGTGGCTGTCATGGGCAGCGCTACTGGGCGCGCGTGCCGCCTCCCTGAGAACGACCTTTGCCCGAGCGGCAGCGATCCGAGGGACGCGACCACGCGCCTGGCGGACCGGCCGCCCGGCTCGGTCGGCAGGAGCGCTGCGGTCGCAGCGGCGGGAACGCTCACGGCGGCGCCGGGAGCGAGCGACGCCGCGACCTCTGGGCGACCTCGGCGGGACGCCTCGGCTCGTTCTTGCATCTGATCTCCTCATCGTCGTCTAGGGCGCGTCGGAGGCAGCGAACCCGCGGTGATTGCCACGGGCGGCGGCGCGAATCATGGCCTCGGTGTCAGCCGCAGAGTTGCGCGCGAAGGCCTCCTCGAGGTGGCCGTAGAGCCGCTCGGTGGTGGTGATCTGCGCCTGGCCGAGCTGGCGCTGGACGTACATGAGCGGCCGGCCGGTGCACAGCCAGGCGGCCGACGCCGTGTGGCGCAGGGCGTGCAGCGGCATGTCGCGCAGCCCGGCGTCCTGCAGCGCCTGCTTGTGCCAGCCGCGTGACACGGTGCCGCGGTCGATCGCGCCGTGCTCCCCCTTGGAGCTCCAACGACCCTTGTCGCGCTTCTTCTCCCGGACGGGGGTGACGAACAGCAGCGCGCGGTGTCCCGCGTCGTTGGTCTGCTCCATGCGCCGGGCGGCGTGGTCGGCGAGCATCGCGGCGAGGTCGGGGCCGATCTCGACGCGGCGGAAGCGGTCGCTCTTGGTCGACCCGACGCTCCCGTCGTCCTTGAGCGAGCGGGCGACGATGATCGCGCCGCGGTCGAGATCGAGGTCGGCGACGCTGAGCGCCAAAGCCTCGGAGATCCGCATGCCCGTCCCGATCAGCGTCTGGGCTAGCGGCCGGTAGACGTCGCTGCAGGCCTGCAGGTACGGGCTGATTTCGTGCAGGCGCAGGTAGTCGCGCTCGATGTGGCCAAGCGGCAGCGCTTGGACGTAGGCGGCGGGGTTGGCGCCCAGCACGCCGTCCGCGACGGCGTGGCTGAGGCAGACCACGAGCGCCTTGAGCGCGTTGTTGAGCGTCTTGGGCGCCCACTCGCCGGACTCCGAGAGCTCGACGAGCCATTCGCGCAGCTCCGGCGCGGTCAGCGCGGTGAGCTTGCGCTGGCCAAGGTGGGGGAGGATGCGTAGCTCGCCATGGCGGCGGTAGTCCTGCCAGGAGCCGTTCTCGAGGTAGGGCCTTCGCTGCTGCAGGTAGCGCAGCCAGTAGCCCTCCAGCGACTCGCGCGAGACGCGGACCTCGCCGCGGTGCACCTTGCCCATCAGCCGCTCACGCTCCCTGCGCGCCGCCGTGCGGCTGAGGAAGTCGCGCTTCGTGGTCTGCTTGCCGGCCGCGTCGCGGAAGGCGAAGCGATAGCGCGTGCCCGCCTTGGTCTTGTACGCGTAGATCGAGCCCTTGGATCCGCGCCGGTTCCCATCAGCCATGTCGTCCTCTCCTCGCGTTGCGCCGTTTGTTGTCACGGCTGTTGTCACGGGAGCTAGGCGTCAGACCCAGAGAACTCGCCCCTGGAACCCGAAAACCCCGCGGAAGCGGGGCTTTCGTCATGCGCCGAAGAGGACTCGAACCTCCACGGGCCATTCAGCCCACAAGGCCCTCAACCTTGCGCGTCTACCAATTCCGCCACCGGCGCAGGTGGCCACGGCGGGGCCGCGGGACGGCGAG
>JAOPZW010000442.1 GCA_025963905.1 Solirubrobacterales bacterium
GGCGGTCGCCGTCGGCTTGGGCCGGGGCGCCGGAACGGGGCGCACCGGCGCCGGCGCCGCCTGCACGACGGGTTGCGACCGGGGCGCCGGGGCGACGACGGGGGCGGCGGCGACCGGGGGAGAGGCGACCGGGGTGGCGTGCGGACGGGAGGCGTGTGCGCGGCGGGCCTGCCGGGTCGTGTGGTGCCGGCGCGCGGGCGTGAGGTGTCGGCGCGCGGTGGACGAGCGGTGCGCGGGCGTCGCCGCGGGGGGGGCAGCGACCGGGCGCTCCAGGGCCGGCGCGCCACCGTCGGATCGGGGCGGCACGACGCCGGCGGCGGCCAGCGCGGCGGCTGCGCCCGCCAGCAGGACCGCGGCGGGAAGGGCGATCCGCGTGGCGGCGCCTCGGCGCGGGCGGGCAGGGGCCGGAGCCGTCGCCTGAGCGCCACCGGCGGTCGGGCTCGGGGCGTCGCCGGCGGGCAGCCAGTGCCCCGGCCGGGTCTGGACGGGAGCGACGGCCGGCGCGGCGAGGGTCGTCGAAGCGGGCAGCCAGCGGGCGGCGGAGGGCGGCGCGTCCGGCGGCTCGGCGAGAGCGTCCTGTGGCGGAGCCCACCGCGAGCCCACCGGTGTCGCGACGGTGACGGGCGCGGGCTCGCCACGCCGGACGAAGCGCATCAGTGCCCCCGGCGCCCGATCACGACCGGCAGGGTACGGACGATGAGCTTGAGGTCGTTCCACAGCGACCACTCGGCGACGTAGAGGTAGTCGAGCTTCACCATCTCGCTGAAGGGGATCGCGTTGCGCCCCATGACCTGCCACGGGCCAGTCAGGCCCGGCGTGAGGTCGAGCCGGGCTCGGTGGCGGCCGATGACGTGGGCGTTCTCGCTCGGGATGAGCGGGCGCGGTCCGACCAGGCTCATCTCGCCGCGCAGCACGTTCCACAGCTGGGGCAGCTCGTCGAGGCTCGCGCGGCGCAGCAGGCGGCCCACGGGCGTGATGCGCGGATCGTCGGCGATCTTGAACATCGCCCCGCCGCTCATCTCGTTGAGGTGCTCCAGGCCGTGGCGCAGCTCCTCGGCGTCGCGGACCATCGTGCGGAACTTGAGCATCCGGAACTGCCGGTTGCCGCGGCCGACGCGCTCCTGGCGGAACAGCACCGGGCCGGGCGAACCGAGCTTGACGGCCACCGCGATCGCCGCCAGCAGCGGAGCGAGGACGAGCAGCCCGAGCGCGGCGCCCGTGGCGTCCAGGCCGCGCTTGAGGCCGAGCGTCGACTGCGTGCGGGTGAGGCCGCGCAGGCCCATGAGCGTCATGCCCTCGACCTGGTCGATCTCCACGGCGCCGCCGATGACCTCGAACAGCCGCGGCACGACGCTGACCTTCAGGTGGAGGCGCTTGCTCGTTCCCACGAGGTCGAGCAGCTGCTCGCTGGCCAGCGACGAGAACGCGATCACCACGCGCTCGACGTCGTGCTCGTGGCACACGCGCTCGAAGTCCCGCACGTCGCCGAGGTGCGCGAGCCCGCTCTCGCACAGGACCCGTCCGTCGGAGGGCACGTCGACGTAGCCGACCAGGCCGGCGCCGTACTCGGGGTGGGCGGCGATCTTGTGCGCGACGAGGTCCGCCACTTGCCCGGAGCCGACGATCAGGACGCGCTCGGGCGGCGTGACCCGGCCCACGAGAGAGCGCGCCGCCCAGCGCGTCGCGGGCGTCAGCGCCATCGCCGCGGCCCAGAAGACGGCCATCTGGGGGCGGCCGATGTCCGCCCCCGTGACCGCGGGGGCGACGAGGAAGGCGAGGACCGTGCCGAGCGTGATCGAGTGCACGACGCCGGGGAGCTCGTTGAGCGTCGACTTGTGCAGGAGGTTGGCGTCGCGGTCGTACAGGCGCAGTGCCTTGTTCAGGACGACCCACAGGGGCAGCGCGGCCAGCAGCGCGACGCCGGCCGTGCCGCCGGGCGGCGGCACGGCGATCTGGACCAGCGCGAAGGCCCCCAGCAGCGCGAGCACGTCGGCGACGGCCAGCGCGCGGCGGCGCAGCGAGTC
Source organism: Solirubrobacterales bacterium (assembly GCA_025963905.1). Taxonomy (GTDB): domain Bacteria; phylum Actinomycetota; class Thermoleophilia; order Solirubrobacterales; family Solirubrobacteraceae; genus JAOPZW01. The sequence goes on from JAOPZW010000442.1 coordinate 2,025, forward strand.
ACGCCGCGGTGTGGCGACATCCGCGCCGTAGAGGCCGGGCGCCCACTCGGCCGCGAGCGTCGGCGCGGCAGCCGCCGGCATCGCCGTCACCGTCGCGGCGTCTGTGGTGATGGCGGCGATACGGGTCGCCGCAGCGGTGGCCGCCCCAGCCGGAGCGACCGCAGCCTCGCTCATCCATGCCCCTCTCTTCCGGCGCCCTCCCACAGGCGCCCCACGGTGAACCACATTACGGAGCGTTGCAGCGGGTGTCCAATGGGAACTGACCCGCAGGTCGGTTAGTAACGGAAGCCCGGCGGGAGCGCCATGCGGGGGTTCAGCGCGAGCGCCGCGGCCATGTGGCGTGCCGCCGCCTCGCGACGCCCGGCCGCCAGCAGCGTCCTGGCCCAGTCGCGCTGGAGCTCCCAATCACGCGGGTCGCGGGCGGCCGCGCGGGCGAACAGCGCGGCGGCGGCGCGGACCTCGCCGGCGGCGACCGCGGCGTAGGCCTGGACGCGCAACGCCCGCCCCTCGGCGGGCGCCCGGTGCACGGTGCCCGCACGGGCGGCGGCTGCCGCGTAGTGCCCCTGGAGGCCGAGCGTGTTGGCCGCCCGCAGCGCCGACTCGTCGCGGGCATGCAGGGCCAGCCAGCCGGCGGTCAGCAGGCAGGCGCCGGCCACCAGGATGGCGAGCAGGCGCTCGCGGGAGAGGGCTGGCACGGGCATCGGTCCGGCGCGCGAATGTAGCGGCGCGACCCCGCCGGAGCGCCGCTACAGTCGCGCCGGTGGGAGGGCCGACGCTGCAGGGGGTCGCGCCGGGGACGCCGCGTGCCGGCGTTCCGTCGGCGCCGCGCGACCGCGACCGCGCGCTTGCGAGGTCGTGGCCGTCGCTCGCGGCCGGGGCCGTCGCGGTGATCCTGCTCGCCCGGCTGGCGTGGGACGCGGGCGGCTACTTCCCCTCGGCGTTCGTCGCCGCCGGGGCGCTCGCGTTCGCCGCGCTCGGCGCCTTGCTGCTCGCCCACCTGCCCCACTACCGCTTCAGGACCCACGCGCTGACGGGCTTCGGCACGCTCGGGCTGCTCGCCGCGTGGACCGGCGCGTCTGCGCTGTGGTCCCCCGCGCCCGACGCCGCGCTCGAGGACCTCCAGCGCGACCTGCTCTACGTGGCGCTGTTCGGCCTGGGACTGCTCGCCGCCGGCTCGGGCCGCCACGCGCGCCTGCTGGTCTGGGCGATGCTCGCGTTCGTCGTGGCCGTCGCGGGGGCAGGGCTGCTGGGCCGGCTGGAGCCGTCGCTCGGGATCGGGGGGCCGGAGCCGGCCGGCGTCGCGGCCCACCGCCTGAGCGGGCCGCTCGGCTACTGGAACGCGTTCGGGGCGCTGGCCGCGATGGGCACCGTGCTGGCCGCGGGGCTCGCCGCCGACGCCCGGTCGCGGCCGGTGCTGCGCGCGGCCGCCTCCGCCGGGGCCGTGCTCCTCGCGGTGGCGATGTACCTGAGCCTGTCGCGCGGCGCGTGGCTGGCGCTGGTCGCGGGGCTGCTGGTGCTGGCCGCGCTGGGCGCGCGGCGCGCGGGGCTGCTGGCGACGCTCGGCGTGGCGGGCGGGGCCGCTGCGCTGGCCATCCTGCGGCTCCGGGGGTATCCGGCGCTGACCGGCGATCCGGCCGCCGCCGGCGGTCAGGCCGCCGCCGGGCGCGCGTACCTGCCCCAGCTCCTGGCGCTCGCGGCCGGGGCGGCGGTCGCCCAGGGC
>JAOPZW010000454.1 GCA_025963905.1 Solirubrobacterales bacterium
GTCGTGGCCGACCACGGCCGGGCGCTGCAGCGCCTCGAGCTCGCGGTCGCCGAGGCCCAGCGGGCGGCGGGGCCACCCGGTCCCGCGTGGGCGACGGTGGCGGGCGGCGAACCCGCGGCAGCGCCGCCTCCGCCTGCGCCCCCACCTCCACCGTCGCCTCCGCCACCTGCGGCCGGCGCGCCCGCTCCCCCTCCGGCCGAGCCGGCGCGCCGGCGCCGGGGACTGGGCTGGCTCGCGGCGGTGCTGATCCTCGGCGGCCTGGCCGCGGGCGCCGTCGCCGTGCTCCCGCTCCACGGTGACGACACACCCGCGCCCGCCCCGGCCCGGGTCCCGACGGCCGCACCGGCGCCGGCGCCTGCCAAGCTGTCGATGTCCCTGCCTCCGGGGACCCGCGGGGAGGCCAAGACGGTGTTCGACTCCGCCGGCGACGTCGACTTCTCGCTCTCGCCGTCGCGCCTGCAAGCGCTCGCCGAGGTCTGCGGCGGGCGAACCGACGCAGCGCTCGTGACGCAAGCTCCGGCCGCCAGCGAGCTGCAGGCCTGCACGCGCCTGCGCGTCATCGCCACGGCCGTGCGCGGAGCGACGGTGATCCTGCGGCGTGGGGGCGGCTGTGTGAGCGTCGGGGGCGCCTGGACGCTCATCCACCGCGCCGGGGCGCTGGACGCCGCCCGGAGCCGCGCATCGTCCCAGGCCCGGTTCGACCGCAGCCACCACCTGCAGCCAGTCGCCGTCCGCGACGGCGGAGGTCGCTGCGCCGATCCGTCGCAGGCCGGTCTGCAGGGCGGCAGCTATCCCCTCGCCGCGCGACTCACCCTCGTCGCGAACATCGCGTCGGACACCCGGCCGGAGATCGTGGCGCTGGGCAAGAGCCTCGGGACCGGGCAGCCACAGATCCGGACCGTGGCCACCGGGTGAGCCGGTAGCGCCGCGCGGTTTCTCTACTCTTGGCCGCATGCCCGCCGCCGACACGATCTCCTTCGCCCGAGGCGCTCCCTCCCTCGACATCGTCGACGTCGAGGGACTCAAGGCCGCCGCGGCCCGCGCCTTCGACAACGACCCCGGCGGCACGACCGCATACGGCACCGCGGTCGGGTACGTGCCGTTGCGCCAGTGGATCGCCGACAAGCACGGTGTCGATCCCTCGCAGGTGCTGGTCACCAACGGGTCGATGCAGGCCGACGCGTTCCTGTTCGAGACGCTCGTCAAGCCCGGCGACCCGGTGGTCGTCGAGAAGCCGACCTACGACCGCACGCTGCTGAACCTCCGCGGCCTGGGCGCCGACGTCTCGATGGTCTCCCTCGAGCACGACGGGATCGACACGGGCGAGCTGCGCGACCTCCTCAGGAGCGGCCTGCGGCCAAAGCTCGCCCACGTCATCCCGAACTTCCAGAACCCCGCCGGCTACACGCTGTCCCTCGACAAGCGCCGCGACCTCCTGGCGCTCGCCGCCGAGTACGGCTTCGTGATCTTCGAGGACGACCCCTACGTCGACATCCGCTTCAGCGGCGAGCCGCTGCCGACCATGCTGTCGATGGATGAGGCGGGCGCGGTCGTCTACGCCTCGTCGTTCTCCAAGACCGTGTGCCCCGGCATCCGCGTCGGCTACCTCGTCGGACCCGGAGCGCTCATCGCCGACATCCAGAAGCTGGCGACGAACACCTACATCTCGCCGAACATGGTCGCGCAGTCCCTGGTGTACGAGTTCTGCGCGTCGGGCGCCATCGACGCCTCGATCGCCACCGTCAAGGCGGCGCTGGCCGAGCGGGTGGCCAAGCTCACCGACGCGCTGGACCGCGAGCTTCCCGAGGCGCGCTACACGGCGCCCGAGGGCGGCTACTTCATGTGGGTCGAGCTGCCGGAGGAGATCGACGTGGCCCGGGTGTTCACCGAGGCTCAGGACCGCGGCGTCGCGTTCGTCAAGGGCACCGACTTCCTCATGGAGGGCGGGCACAACACGATGCGCCTCGCGTACTCCGGCGTGACTGCGGACCAGATCGACGAGGGCGTCGCGCGCCTCGCCGCCGCCGTCCGCGCGGTCGAGGCCGGCGCTGCGGCGTAGCCGCCGGGGCTGACGGGCGGCGCGGCGGGTGCCGATCGCTGAGCGCGGACGGCCAGACGTGGGAGTGCTACCTCGGCCGCGCCGCGGTCGACCAGAAGATCATCGGCCCGGACTTGCTCGGCTCGCACTCGGCGGGACCCGGCGTTGGCTGAGCAGCTCAGGTGGCCAGCGGGATCGCGACGTCGATGAGCGTGCCGCCGTCGGGTGGGCTGTGGATCTGGAGCCGGCCGTCGAGGACGGAGACCCGGTCGGCCAGCCCTTGGAGGCCGCTCCCGCCGGCCTGAGCACCGCCGGCTCCGTCGTCCCGCACCTGGACCTCCAGCGTCCCGTCCCTGACGCGCGCCGTGACCTCGACGTGCTCCGCGCGGGCGTGCTTCGCGACGTTCGTGAGCGCCTCGGCGACGACGAAGTAGGCGCTGGCCTCCACCGCGGCGGGGAGGCGGCCCACGGACACGCCGACCTCGACGGGCACCGGCATCCGCGACGCGAGCGCCGCCACGCCCGCGCGCAGGCCGCCGTGGGTGAGCACCGACGGGAGGATGCCGTGGGCGAGCTCGCGCAGCTCGCTGGTCGCGAGCTCCGCCTCGTGGAGCGCCTCGGTCACGAGCGCGGTGACCTCCTCGTCCTCGTTCTCGAGGGTCCGGCGCGCCTGCTTCAGGGTGAGGACCATGTGGACGAGGCGCTGCTGCGCTCCGTCGTGCAGGTCGCGAACCACCCGCCGGCGCTCCTCGTCGGTCGCGGCCACGATGCGCGCGCGGGACGCCGCCAGGTCCGAGCGCGCCTGGATGTTCGAGATGGCGGTCGCGGCCAGCTCGGTGAACTCGCCGATCCGCGCCTCGCTGCCCGCCGGCAACGGCTCGGGCTGCAGCGTCGCGGCGATCATGACGCCCCAGAGCCGCCCCTCGACGACGATCGGAGCGCCGACCGCGGAGCGGACGCCCAGTTCGCGCGCGCGCTTCCCGACGGAGCCGGTGACACTCGCGTAGTCCTCGATCCGGACGGGCCGGCCGGTGCGATGCACCAGCGAAAGGACGTTCTCCCCCCCCAATTCGCGCCGGGTGCCGGCCGGAACGACCGCGCCCCAGCCCGCGACGCACGTGGCGGTCCCGTCTGCCTCGTAGCGGGCCATCTCCGTGTGCTCGACGCCCAGGATCCGTCGCACCTCCTCAGCCACCGCCGCGAAGATCTGCGCCGGCGACGACTCACGTGCGACCAGCGTCGCCACGCGCCGCAGCGCAGCCTGCTCGTCCGCGAGGCGACGCACCTCGGCCCGGGCCTGGGCGTTCGACATGGCCGTGGCGACGAGCTCGGTGAAGTTCTCCAGGCGCGACTCGGTGTCCGCGGCCAGGGGCTCCGTCCGGGTCGAGTGAACGACGAGGGCGCCCCACAACCGCCCCTCGACGACGATCGGGCTGCCGACCGACGAGCGGACGCCAAGGTCGTCGCGGAGCAAGGCCGCGATGCGCCCGGGAACCCCGGCCCAGTCGTCCACGCGGGCCGGTTGGCCCGTCGTCGAGATCGTCATCTCGAGATCGCCCAGGTCGAACGGCCAGCCACGCGCGGCCTCCGGCTGCTCGCCGACGGCCGCCCACGTCGCCACGGCGGTCACCGTGTGGCCGGTGTCGTAGCGCACCATCGCCGCGAGGTCGGCCCTGAGCAGCGTTCCCACCTCTTCGGCGACCACGGCGAACAGCTCGTTCGGAGGCACGCCTCGGGCGACCAGCGTCGCCACGCGGCGCAGCGCCGCCTGCTCCTCCGCGAGCCTTCCGGCGTCGACCCGGGCTTCGGTGTCGGAGATCGCCGTCGCCACGAGCTCCGTGAAGCCGGCGATCCTGCACTCGGTATCCGCCCGGAGGGGCTCGGGGTCCTTCGACGAGGCCACCATCACGCCCCACAGGTGCCCGTCGACGACGATCGGCGCTCCGACCGACGAGCGGAGGCCCAGCTCGCGGCTCGCGGCGCCCACCGCGCCCGGAAGGTCGTCGTTCTCCATCCGCGCCGACCGGCCGGTCGCATGGACCGCCGCCGAGACGCTGGGGCCGTCCAGCATGTTCCGCGCACCGAGCGACATGTGCCGTCCGTCCGTGCTCCAGCTGCCGACGATGGTCGATGTGGCGTCGACGTCGTAGCGCCCCATGTGGGTCGCGGCGGCGCCCACGAGCTGGCCGACCTCCTGCGCCACGGCCGCGAACACCTCCGATGGCGGGACCCCGCGGGCGACGAGCGTCGCGACGCGCCGCAGCGCGGCCCGTTCGTCGGCGAGCATGCGCAGCTCGTCGAGAGGAGGGTGACGGGGCACGCGCTGGCGGGTGAGCTCGCGCACGATGAAGCCCTCGCCGCGGCCGATCGGCTCCGCGAAGGCGTGCGCCCCGGTGGGCAGGACCAGCTCGCCTCCGCCGGACGGCAGCTCCAGCCGCATGCCGCGCAACCACCCTCGGGAGTCGTCGCCGATGACGCGGCCGGTGCGTGCCACGAGCGCGCGGCGATCGGCTCGGCCCGTGAGGTGTCCCTGGTAGCGCGCCCGCAGCCGGTCGTCGCGCTCCCGCATCCGGTGGACGAGGTGCCCTTCGACGACGCGGGCGGTGGTCATGGCCACGTACAGGCTGTGCGGATGCACGTCCCTCGCGAGGCCGGTCAGATCGATGACGCCGAGCGGCTCGCCCGTCTCGGGGTCGTGCACCGGGGCCGCCGAGCAGGTCCACGCCTGGACGACCTCGACGAAGTGCTCGGTGGCGAAGATCTGCACCGCGTGATCCGCCGCGAGCGCGGTCCCGACGGCGTTGGTGCCGGCTCCGCTCTCGCTCCACAGCGCGCCCTCGGTGAAGTTCATCCAGTCGGCCGCCTGTGAGCGGACCCTGGCGTCGCCCTCGAGCTGGAGCAGCACCCCACCGGCGTCGCTCACGACGATCAGGTGGTCCGACCGGCTGGCGATGCTCGCCAGATGGCGGCGGATCAGGGGCGCCGCCTGCGCGAGCGGATGCCCCTCCCAGCGCGCGGAGGCCTCGGCACGATCGGTGGCCGCCGGCGCCGACCGGCGGTCCAACGGGTCGACGCCCGCGTCGCGCGAACGTTGCCACGAGGCGGCGACCGGTACCCGCACCCCCCCATTCACGCGGCCCTCGGTGACGAACCGCTCCCACTCCCGCCGTGATTCCCGCGCACGCACAGCGGGCGGCGTCTCGGCGCCAGTGCCGGGCGATGGATGTCGGGGCATGAACCTCCCCCCCAAGCGGGTCAACCTTCTCCCCGAATAGTAAGCGGCAGGGTGCCCAACCCAAGAGACGCTCGAACCGGCTTGTGACGCCGCGCCTGCACGCTAGAGCCACATCCTCACGGTGAAGCCTCGCGGTGAGCGGAAGGACTCGACCCTCCAGCTGAGCTGGCGAGCGACCCAGAGGCCGGTGCCGGTCCCCTCCCGCGGCGCCAGGTAGCCGGCGACGGGGTCGTCGAAGCCGGTTCCGCGGTCGATGACCTCGCAGACGAAGCGTCCATCGGCGCGTCCCACGCGAACCTCTTCGATCCCGGCGCCGTGCCGCACCGCGTTGGCGGCGACCTCGGTGCCCGCGACGAGCATGTCGAGGGCCTTCGCCCCGGGGACCTGCTCGGCCACGAGCTCGCGGGCAAGCCGCTCACGGAAGACCTCGAGATCCTCGCCGCCCGAGAACGAGCGGAGCTCCGGGAGCGGCTCGGGCTCGGGGTTGAGCTGGCGCACCAGCTCCCTGGGATCCACGAATTGGTCGCTTGGCTGCCATCCGTCGGTGAACACCTCGGGATGCGTCTGCCACACCGCCTCGAGCACTGCGTCCGGGAGCCCGTTCGCCGCATACGTGCACAGCACCCACACGGGCAGATGGGAATACGTGAGGTTCGTGATCGCCTCGTACTCCGCCCATTCGTCCCAGTCCGCCGGCGTGGGCCCGACCTGGACATCAGCGACGGCGCGCACCGAGGGCGCCCTTCGCAGGTGCTCGAGGAAAGCTCCGTAGTACGCCGCCAACGTCTTCGCGGGCCGGGTGTAGGTGAAGCTGACGTCCAGGAACGACACGCGATCGGCGTCGGGCCCGAGCGCCTCGCGCATCATGGCGATCCCGTCGCGCGTGTTGCCGACGACGCACCCCTCACCCGCTTCGAGACCCTCCCTCAGGAACGCAACCGAGCGAGCGACGTACGCGTCGTCGGAGTCGTAGATGAAGGCGTTGTGGCGCAGGAGGGCATCGGAGGACATGTCCTATGTGGTAAGCACCGGGCTCCCGGATTCAACCTGGACCAGGGTTCAAATCGGGTCGCCCGCCGCATCGGGCGGCTGCGCAGCCGCCTCGCGGAGCTTCTCCAGCGCCGCCTTCTCGATCTGCCGGATCCGCTCGGCGGTGAGCCCCAGATCGGAACCGATCTCGTGCAGCGTCTGCCGGGGCCGGCCGAGTCCGTAATGGCCCGATAACACGGCGCGTTCGCGCTCGTCGAGCCGGTCGGCGAGATCCCGCACGGCCTGGACCTCCATCCGGTCCAGCACCTGGTCGTACGCCTTCTCGGCCCCCGGGTCGGCGACCATCTCCCCGAACGTGGCCGTCGTGCCCTCCTCGGCGCCCAGCGGCTCATCGAAGCTGCGCGGCCTCCGCTCGACCGCCAGCAGGGTGTCGAGCCGGGCGCGGGTGAAGCCCGTCGCGGCGGCAAGCTGGGCCTTCGTGGGCTCGGCGCCCTCGGCCTGCAGATGGTCGCGGCGGGCGGCCCTGACCCGGGCGAGACCGCGGACCGCGTGGTCGGAGAGGGCCACCGGCCGGGTCATCTCCGCGACCAGCTCCTGCATGGCCTTGCGGACCCAGAACGACGCGTAGCCCCAGAACGGCGTCTTCAGGCGCGGGTCGTACCGCCTGGCGGCGAACAGCAGGGCCGCGATCCCCTCCTGCATGAGCTCGGCACGCAGCACTCGCCCGCCGGCGTCGAAGCGACGAGCGAGGCCCCCGATCGCCGGCAGGAACAACTCGACGAGCTCCCGGCACGCCGCCTCGTCTCCGCCCTCGGTCGCAACGACGAGGTCCAGCTCCTGCTCCGCTGATGGTCGCGAGCCGCGCACGCGAGGCCTCCGGAGAATCCGCGCGTCCCGTAGAGGCCAGAAAACCGCACTGCGCCAACCTGCCCCCTACGGCGCCGAGCGCACTCATTCTCTCACACGCGGTTGCGCGCTCAGGGCGCGCGAGCGTCCCGTCGAGACCGGCCGACTAGCGCCCGTACTTCTCCTGCGCGAGCACGAGCTGCTCGGGCAGGACGGTGCGCGGGGGCGGCGAGGGGTCGGCGATCACGGAGACCGTCTCCGCGACGCTGCGGGTGACGGTGCACGTGCGCCCGTTGCCGTCGACGACGACCTCGTCCACGCCGGTGGCGGCGATGGTCCCCTCCATCCCCGGCTCGATGCCGGAGTCCTTGAGGTAGTGCAGGAGATCCTCGGCCTCGTTCTCGAAGCGCAGGATCCGCACCTTCGCCCCTTCCTGGACGTCGGCCAGCGGCACGCCCTGGATGCGCGTTCCGGCCACGATCGGGTGCCCGTGCGGACAGGTCTTGGCGTCGCCGATGGCGGCGAGCATCCGCTCCTCGAGCACCGGCGACATGGCGTGCTCCAGGCGCTCGGCCTCCTCGTGGACCTCGTCCCACGGGATCCCCAGCACGTCGGTGAGGAAGCGCTCGATCAGCCGGTGGCGGCGGACGATGCCCTCGGCGTGCCCCTGGCCGCTGCCGGTGAACGAGATCGTCTTGTCGCCGGCGCGGGTGATGTAGCCGTCGCGCTCGAGGCGGCCGACCATCTCGTGGACGGTCGGCGGCGAGAGCTGCATGGCCCGGGCGACGTTCGCGCCCGTCATCGCCAGACCCGCCTCCTGGAGCCAGAACAGGGTCTGGAGGTACTCCTCCTCCGCGACGGTCACCTGGTCGGACGACACGCACAGCATCCTAACGCCGGGCCGCCGCGCGGACCGGTCCCCGCGGAGGCCGCCCCCGCCCCCACCGGTGCGGCCTGATCTAGGCTTGCGCGCCATGCACATCGCTCCCGGCACGCGCGCGCTGATCACCGGGGCCTCGCGGGGCATCGGCCGCGCGCTCGCCGAGGCGCTGGCGGCCCGCGGCGCGGTCCTGGGCCTGGCCGCGCGCTCGACCGCGGAGCTCGAGGCGCTGGCCGCCCAGCTCCCCGGCGAGCACCACGTCCTCGAGTGCGATGTCGCCGACGCGGCCTCGGTGCAGGCGGCGGTCGATGGCTTCGTCGCCGCAGCGGGCGGGCTCGACCTCCTCGTCGCCAACGCCGGCATCACGCACTACGAGCCCTTCCGCGACCAGTCGCTGCAGGACGCGCGCGCGATGACCGACGTCAACTGGAACGGGACGCTGCACACGGTGCATGCCGGCCTGCCTCACCTGCTGGCCGGCGCGCACGGGCAGATCGTCGTCGTCTCCTCCGGCGCGGCGCTGCGCTCGTTCCCCGGGGCCGCGGTCTACGGCGCCACGAAGGCCGCCCAGCGCATGTTCGCCGAGGCGTTGCGCCACGAGCTCAGCGGTACCGGCGTATCGGTGACGGTCGTCTATCCCGGCGAGATCGCCACCAGCCTGCACGACCACGAGAAGGAGCGGATGCCGACCTGGTATCGCGGCGGTCCGGACGCGCTCCCGGCCTCCGAGCTCGCCGAGAAGGTCCTCGCCGGGATCGAGGCCGACGCCCGCTCCGTGCACCACCCGCCGCTGATCCGCCTGCTCGGCGCGCTGCACAACCTCTCGCCACGCTCATCCGACGCGCTGCTGCGCCGGCTGCGCGGCGCGAGCGCGGCGCCGCGGCACGACTGATGAGGCGGGCCCTGCGGCCGCCTACGGGCCCGCGATGTAGCGACCCATGAAGCTCGCGAGGAAGCGCCGCTCGCGATCGACGGCGCGCCGGCCGGCGGCCAGGTCGGCGACGGTGCCACTGGGCAGCGCCTGCTCGAGCCGGCTGCCGAGCGCGGGGTCGGCGAGCGCCGCCGTGGCGTTGAAGAGCGCGAGGTCGGTGTAGCCGTACCGCTGGACCGCCAGCGTCGCGATCGGGTGCGGCCCGCGCAGCCGCGCGATGAAGCGGGCGAACGCGGGCAGCGCGCGGGCGCGGGACTCGAGCATCAGCGCGAACGGCCGGCCCAGGCCCGCGGAGAGCACCCTCCCGCGCGGGCTGCCGTCGAGGTCGATGCCGGCCGCCAGGCGCGGGTAGCTGAGCATCGCCTGCGCGGCCACGGCGCCTCCCAGCGAGTGTCCCACGATCGCGATGCGGGTCGTGCGGCTCCGCTGGGGCACCAGCCGCGACAGCTGGCCGAGCACGACGCCGACGTCGCGGACGCGCTGGCTGAACGCCGAAGGGATGCGGCGGGCCAGGTCGGAGTCGGCGGGCACGACCGTACCGTCGGGCTGCTCCACGGCCGCGCTGTCGTGCGGGTGGTCGATCGCGACGACGGCATACCCGCGGCTGGCGAGGTCCACGATCAGCGAGGTGTTCAGGGCGGCGAGCATGCCCGCATCCGGCGAGACGAGCACGATGCCGCGGATGCGGCTCCGAGCCGGCGCACGGTCCGACGCGTGGGTGACGACGTCCAGCGACCGCGCCGGCAGCCCGAGCGTCGTCTCGGCGACCTGCTGGATCGCCGGAGAGAGGTAGGACGCCGGCGCGGCAGGCGGGCCCGTTCGGGCCGGGTACCAGACGCGGATCGGCAGGGCGCGCGGCCGGTGCGTGGCCGGGTCGATCCGTGCGCCGTCGGTGACGAAGGCCGAGCGCACGCCGACCGGGTAGGGGCCCGTCGGCGCGGGGAGGGTGAGGTTCAGCGCCGCCGGCGCGGCGAGGACGTTGCCGACGCCGGGAAGCGCGACGGGCGAGGCGGGAGGCACGACGGGGCCCGTCCCCAGCGGGGAGGGCGGCGGGGCGACGACCGTCACCTGCCGCGTCGCCGTGCCGCTGCCACCCGCGTTCGTGGCCGTGAGCGTCACGGTGAACGTGCCCCCCTGCGCATAGGCGTGCGATGGGCTCTGCGCCGTGCTGGTGGAGCCGTCGCCGAATCTCCATGACCAGCTGGTCGGCGCGCCCGTCGACGTGTCGCTGAAGCTCGCGGTGAGTCCCGAGGTCGTCGCCGTGAAGCTCGCCGTCGGGCTCGGAGGAGGCGGAGGCGGAGGCGGAGGAAGCGCAGGGCCGTGGCAGACGGCCGAGCCCGAGTCGGTCGCTCCCGTGCCGACGAACGTCCAGTCGAAGCTCTTGGCGTGGAGCGTGAGCTTCAGCACGCCGTAGACCCCGCCATCCGCGCCGCCCGTCCCGACCACCACTTCGCGTGGCCCGGCGGGATCGGGGGCGCCGCTTGCGTCGTGGGCCACCGGCGGGTCGTAGCCGTGGTGGTGACCGACGAGCACGAGATCCGTGCGGGCGTCGTAGAGGTCCTGCCAGATCGGCTTCTCGGCGGGGGCGTAGCTGAGCGGATGGTGCCAGTACGCCAGGACACACGGCTTCGTGTTGGCGGCCAGATCGCTCCTGAGCCACGTCTCCTGCGGCGAGCCCGTCGCACAGCTCACGGGACTGCAGCCGTTGCTGGAGTTCAGGGCGATCAGATGCCAGTTGCCGAGGTCGAAGCTGTACCAGCCCTCCCCGCGGTTCCCGGTTCCCACGCCGACCCCGGCAAAGTAATCGAAGTAGCCCGGCGCGCCCGCGGTGTCGTATTCGTGGTTGCCCAGGACCGGGTGCATGATGCTGTGCAGCTGACCCCACGTGGGGTCGAAGTACGTCTGGAAGTCGCTCAGCGCGCCGGACGGGTACTGGTTGTCGCCGAGCGGCAGCACTGCGGCGAGGCCCTCCGCCGAGTTCTTCTGCGACAGCAGCAGGTTCGCCGTGTAGGCCTGGCTGCACGCGCCGGGCGACGTGGACCCCGGCGAGCCGCACGCGATGTCGCCTGCGGCCATGACCACCGGGTCGGCTACCGCCGACGCCGCCGGGGCGCCGATCGCGAGGATCAGCGAGGCAACGACAGCCACGATCAGGCACAGCCGGCGAAGACTGCTCTGGGCCGGGGAGAGAACGCCCACACCTAGGAAACGGCCATGGGCGCCCAATTCTCTCGACCGGAGTGGATAGCCTCCTGCAGGGGCATGACGCAAGGCGAGATCCGCACCTGGCTGATGGACATGGACGGGGTGCTCGTCCACGAGGAGCACGCCATCCCGGGCGCAGACCGCTTCCTCGCCCGCCTGCAGGAGCACGGCATCCCGTTCATGGTGCTGACGAACAACTCGATCTACACACGGCGCGACCTGGCGGCACGACTGGCCGTCAGCGGCCTGAAGGTCCCCGAGGACGCGATCTGGACCTCGGCCCTCGCGACCGCGCGGTTCCTGGAGGACCAGCGCCCCGGCGGCTCGGCCTTCGTGATCGGCGAGGCCGGACTGACGACGGCGATGCACTCCGCCGGCTACACGCTCACCGAGCGCGATCCCGACTACGTCGTCCTGGGCGAGACGCGCACGTACAGCTTCGAGCGCATCACGCGTGCGATCCGCCTGATCGCGCGCGGCGCCCGGTTCATCGCCACCAACCCCGACCCGACGGGACCGACCCCCGACGGCCCGCTGCCGGCGACCGGATCGGTGGCGGC
>JAOPZW010000460.1 GCA_025963905.1 Solirubrobacterales bacterium
ACTGCGAGGGCGGCCCGAACACCTCCGCCGAGGAGATCCTCGTCGGGCTCGGCCGCGCGCCGCGGACCACGGGCCTGGGCGTCGAGACCGTGGGCCTCGAACCGGGCGCCTACGTCGAGGTCGACGAGGACATGCGCTCGCGCGCCGCCGACTGGCTCTTCGCCGTCGGCGACGTCAACGGCCGCGCGCTCCTCACCCACATGGGCAAGGAGCAGGCCCGGATCGCGGCCGACGCGATCGTCGGCCGCGATCACGGCCCCGTCGCGGTGGATGGGCGCCAGTCGCCCCGCGTCGTCTTCACCGATCCGCAGGTCGCCGCGGTCGGGCACACGCTCGCCTCCGCGCGCGACGCCGGCCTCAACGTCCGCGCGGTCGACCACCAGCCCGGCTCCGTCGCCGGCGGCAGCTTCGTCGGCCGCGGCGCCGACAGCCTCGCCCGCCTCGTGGTCGACGAGGACCGCCGGGTCGTCGTCGGCGCGACGTTCGTCGGACCCGAGGTGTCCGAGTTCGTCCACGCGGCGACGATCGCGGTCGTCGCCGAGGTGCCACTCGAGCGCCTCTGGCACGCGGTGCCGGCGTTCCCCACCCGCAGCGAGGTCTGGCTGCGGCTACTGGAGCACTACGGGCTCTAGACGGCCCTGACGTTGACCGCCTTCGGGCCCTTCGGGCCGTCCTCGGCCTCGTAGCTCACCTTGGCCCCCTCGGGAAGCGACTTGTACCCGTCGCTCTCGATGCCCGTGTAGTGAACGAAGAGGTCCTTCTGGCCATCGTCGGGAGTGATGAAGCCAAAGCCCTTCTCGTCGCTGAACCACTTTACGGTGCCGCTCGCCATGCTTCCTCCGCTGTCCTTCTCGCCGGCCCCCGCGGACCAGCCGTGCCGGCCGGAAGAGTAACCGATAGATGGCGCGTCAGGAGTACTCGATCACGCTGCGAATGCCGTCCTGCCCCTCCATCAGCTCGAAGCCGCGGTTCACCTCGTCGAGCGTGATGCGATGGGAGATCAGAGGGTCGACGTCGATGTCCCCGTCGAGCCAGCGGCGCACGAGCTCGGGCACCTGGTCGCGGCCCTTGACGCCGCCGAAGGACGAGCCGGCGACGCGGCGGCCGGTGATGAGGAGCCGGGGGACGATGTCGAGCGTCTGGCCCTTGCCGGCGACGCCGGCGACGGTGCACAGGCCCCAGCCCATCCGCGCCGCCTCGACCGCCTGGCGCATCACCGCGACGTTGCCCGTCGCCTCGAACGTGTAGTCGGCGCCGAAGCCGCCGGTTATCGCCAGCACCTGCGCGACCGAGTCCGGGCCGCCGATCAACGCGTCCGTCGCGCCCTGGCCGCGGGCGAGCTCGAGCCGGTCCTCGGAGAGGTCGACGGCGACGATCCGGTCGGCGCCCTGCAGGCGGCACCCGGCGACCGCGCCGAGGCCCACGAGCCCGGCGCCGAAGACCACGCAGGTCGACCCGGGCTCGACCTTGGCCGTGTTGATCGCGGCACCGAGGCCGGTCGAGAGGCCGCAGGCGAAGAGGCACGCGCGGTCCATCGGCGCGGCCGGATCGATCTTCGCGAGCGCGATCTCCGGCATCACCGTGCACTCGGCGAACGTCGAGGTCCCCATGAAGTGGCGGATCCGCTCGCCCCCGCGATGGAGGCGAGTGGTGCCGTCCGGCAGGTAGCCGAGGTTCTGCTGCTCGCGGATCGCCAGGCAGAGGTTCGTGCGGTCCGAACGGCAGTGCAGGCACTCGCGGCACTGCGGCGAGAACAGCGTCAGCACCCGGTCGCCGGGCTTGACGCTGTCCACGCCCTCGCCGATCGCCTCGACGATGCCCGCGCCCTCGTGCCCCAGCACGGTCGGCGCGTAGCCCGACGGGTCGGCGCCGGATGCCGTGTACAGATCGGTGTGGCAGACCCCGCACGCCTCCAGGCGCACGAGGACCTCTCCGGGCCGGGGGTCGGCGAGGTCGATCTCCTGGACGACGAGCGGCTGCCCGAACTCCTCGAGGACTGCGGCGCGGATCTTCATGGCGGCGACGCTACCTCACTCCCGCCGGTGTGAGCGCGGCGCCCGCAGGGGATGACCGGGCCATGCCCCCCTCCTCCTCCGACGACGACGACTGGGTCGGCACGCCACCCGAGGGCCACCACACGCGCGACCGCGCCCACCCCGAGTTCTGGTGGCGCCAGCGCCCCATCGTCCCCGCGCTGGCCGGGATCGTCGTGGTCGTCATCGTCCTGGTGGTCGTGGTGCTGCTGAGCTGACGCGCCGCGGCCGCCCCTACGGCGCCAGCGAGTACGGGAACGACTCCGTGAGGTTCTCCGCGCCGTCCTCCGTGACCACGAGCAGGTCCTCGACGCGCATCCCGCCGTCCTGCCGATCCACCGTTCCCGGCTCCACCGCGATCACGTCCCCGGCGATCAGCGGCGCAGCCCCGCTGCGCCCCAGTAGCGGCGCCTCGTGGACCTCGAGGCCGACGCCGTGGCCGAGGCTGAAGAAGAAGCCGTGGCGCAGCGACTCCCCGGGCGCCTTCGTCCGCTGCGTCGGGTGGCCGGCGGCCTCGAAGACGTCGCAGGCGGCGCCGTAGACGTCGACCCCCGGCACGCCGGCGGCGACCGTCGCACACGCGCGCTCGTGGGCCTCGAGCACCAAGCGGTGCAGCCCGGCGACGGCGTCGCTGATGTCGCCGACGACGAACGTCCGGGTCATGTCCGCCCAGCAGCCCGAGGCCTCGTCCTGGGGCCAGAGGTCGATGCAGATCGGGACGTGCGCCGGCAGCGGGCCCGAGCCGGCCTCGTGGCCCACCGGGTCGCCGGGCGCCATCGGCGCGACGATGATGTCCGCGGGCGCGGGGGCGCCGTGGCGGGCGCACACCTCCTGGATGCGCGCGCGAACCTGCTCGGAGGTCAGCGTCCCGCCATCGCGCCCCCGCAGCAGCCCGCCGTCGATCCGCGCCTCACGCAGCATCCGCGCCGCCTCGCCGAGTGCGGCGAGACCCGCCGTCGTGGCGCGCCGGATGCCGGCCATCTCGGCAGCGGTCTTGCGCCGCCGGCGCTCGTCGAAGAGCTCGTCCTCGGGCGTCAGCTCGACGCCTGCGGCACGCAGGCGGTCCGCCAGCGCGAGCGGGAAGTCGGCCGGCACCGCGGCCGTGCCGATCCCGAGCCGCTGCACCGCCCGGACACACACCTCGCGCTCGACCTCCGCGCGGCTGCGGCCCTCGGCGATCAGCTCATCCTGTCCGAGCTCGCTGACGAGCAGCCGCTCGACGTCGGGCGCCGCGGCGGCGATGCGCTCCACCTCCAGCGCGTTGGTCAGCACCGCGCGCCGCCCGTCGGCCTCGAGGTAGAGGAACGGATCCCCAACGGCGAGCGGCAGCTCGTGGCGCATCTCGGGCGAGCGCAGCGTGCTCCCGTGGATGAGGACGCCCGCCATCAGGCCTGGTCCTGCAGCAGCTGGCGCAGCACGTACCGCAGGATGCCGCCATGGCGGAAGTACTCCGCCTCCTTGGGCGTGTCGATCCGCACGCGCGCATCGAACTCGACGTCGCCGGCCTTGACGTGCGCCGTGCGCGGCAGCTCGCCGCCGTTGAGCGCGTCGGCGAACCCCGTGATCGAGTACTCCTCCTCGCCGGTCAGCCCGAGCGACTCCGCCGTCTCCCCGTCGGGGAACTGGAGCGGCAGGACCCCCATCCCGACGAGGTTCGAGCGGTGGATGCGCTCGTAGCTCTCGACGATCACGGCGCGCACGCCGAGCAGGCTCGTGCCCTTGGCCGCCCAGTCGCGCGACGAGCCCGAGCCGTACTCCTTGCCCGCGAGCACGACGAGCGGCGTGCCCTCCTCGGCGTATCTCATGGCCGCGTCGTAGATCCACATCTGCTCGCCGGAGCCCAGGTACCGCGTGACGCCCCCTTCGGTCCCCGGGGCCAGCAGGTTGCGCAGGCGGATGTTCGCGAACGTGCCGCGCATCATCACCTCGTGATTCCCGCGCCGTGACCCGTAGGAGTTGAAGTCGCGCACCTCGACGCCGTGCTCGCGCAGGTACGCGCCGGCGGGTCCGTCCTTCTTGATCGCGCCGGCCGGCGAGATGTGGTCGGTGGTCACCGAGTCGCCGAGCTTGGCCAGGACGCGGGCGCCCTCGATGTCGGTGAGCGGCTCGGGCTCGGTCGGCATCCCGTCGAAGTAGGGCGGGAGCCGCACGTAGGTGGAGCCCTCGGCCCACGCGAAGCGGTCGCCGGTCGGCACGTCGAGGCCGTTCCAGCGCTCGTCGCCGGCGAACACCTCGCCGTAGCTCTTGCGGAACATGTCCGACTGCACGGCCTCCTCGACGGTCTGCGCGATCTCCTGCGTGGAGGGCCAGATGTCCGCCAGGCGGACGTCGTTGCCCTCGGCGTCCTGGCCGAGCGGGTCGTTGACGATGTCGATGTCCATCGTCCCGGCGAGCGCGTAGGCCACGCACAGCGGCGGCGACGCCAGGTAGTTCATCTTCACGTCGGGGTTGATGCGCCCCTCGAAGTTGCGGTTGCCCGACAGGACCGAGACGACCGCCAGGTCGCCCTCGTTGACCGCCTCGGACACCGCTTCGGGCAGCGGGCCGGAGTTCCCGATGCAGGTCGTGCAGCCGTAGCCGACCAGGTTGAAGCCCAGCTGCTCGAGCGGCTCGGTCAGCCCTGCCCGGTCGAGGTACTCCGTGACGACCTTGGACCCGGGGGCCAGCGACGTCTTGACCCACGGCTGGCTCGCCAGGCCGCGCGCGACGGCGTTTCGCGCCAGCAGCCCGGCGGCGAGCATCACCGACGGGTTGGAGGTGTTCGTGCAGCTCGTGATCGCCGCGATCACGACGTGGCCGTGGTCGAGCCGGAACTCCTCGCCGTCCATGGAGACGTCGACCGCGGTGCTCGACTTCTCGGCCAGGATCGCGCCGGTCGCCACCGCGGCGGCGGGCGCAGCCTCGGCGGGAGCGGCCTTGTGGCCCGGGTGGCCGTTGGCGGGCGGGTCGCTGGCCGGGAACGACTCCGCGACCGCCTCGTCGTGGGCATCGGCGATCTCCTCGCTCACGTCCTGCCCCACGAGATCGGACAGCGAGGCGCGGAAGCTGTCCTTTGCCTCGGTCAGGGACACGCGGTCCTGCGGGCGCTTGGGGCCCGCGAGCGACGGCACGACCGTCGAGAGATCGAGCTCGACGGTGTCGGAGAAGGTGGGCTCCTCGGCGTGCTCGTCGTGCCACAGGCCCTGCTCCTTGGCGTAGGCCTCGACGAGATCGATGAGCTCCTTCGGGCGACCCGAGAACGCGAGATAGCGCAGCGCCTCGGCGTCGATCGGGAAGATCGCGCAGGTCGAGCCGAACTCGGGGCTCATGTTGCCGATCGTGGCGCGGTCGGCCAGCGGCAGCGCGGAGACGCCGGCGCCGTAGAACTCGACGAACTTCCCCACGACGCCCTTGCGGCGCAGCAGCTCGGTCACGGTCAGCACGAGATCGGTGGCCGTGGCCCCTTCGGGCAGCTCGCCGTGGAGCTTCACGCCGAGCACCTGCGGGATGAGCATCGACATCGGCTGGCCGAGCATCGCGGCCTCGGCCTCGATGCCGCCGACGCCCCAGCCCAGCACGCCCAGGCCGTTGATCATCGTCGTGTGCGAATCGGTGCCGACGAGCGTGTCGGGGTACGCAACGCCCGCCTGCTCGTCGACGAAGACCACGCGCGCGAGGTACTCCAGGTTGACCTGGTGGACGATCCCGGTGTCCGGCGGGACGACGGAGAAGTTGTCGAAGGCATCCTGGCCCCAGCGCAGAAACGCGTAGCGCTCCTCGTTGCGCTCGAACTCGCGCTCGGCGTTCCGGGTGAAGGCGTCGCGGGTGCCGAAGACGTCGACCTGCACCGAGTGGTCGATGACCAGCTCGGCCGGGACCAGCGGGTTGATGCGGCCGGCGTCGCCGCCGAGGTCGGCCATCGCGTCGCGCATGGCGGCGAGGTCGACCACGGCGGGAACCCCCGTGAAGTCCTGCATGACGACCCGGGCGGGGGTGAAGGCGATCTCCTTGCTGGGCTCGGCCTTGGCGTCCCAGGTGGCGAGCGCTTCGATGTCGGCGGCCTCCACCGAGCCGTTGCCCTCCGTCCGCAGCAGGTTCTCGAGCAGGATCTTCAGGGAGAACGGCAGGCGCGCGACGTCGTACCGGGACTGCAGCGCGTCGAGGCGGAAGATCTCCAGCGAGCGGTCGCCCACCGCTAGCGTGGCGCGGGCGTCGAAGCTGTTGGTGGACATGGGTCTCCTGACTGCGTGGATTCGATTCGAGACGGCCGCGACGAGCGCGGCCCTACCCGGATCTTCCCACCTGCGCTTCCGCGCGAACCAGCCGGACGGCGCTCAGCACGGCGAGCAGGGTCATCACGCACGCGCTGACGACGCACCACGGGCAGATCGCGTCGATGCTGAAGAGCTCGCGGTAGGAGAGGTACGCGCTGAAGGCGAAGCCGACGAGGGCGAGGAACGCGCCGGCCAGGCGCCCCGCCTCCCCGGGCACGAACAGCGAGGCGAGAATCAGCGCGTAGCCGATGAGCCCGATCAGCGCCACCGGGACGCCGCCGACCTCCGACCACTGCGACGTCTGCACCTTCTCGCAGTCGCCGCCCAGCCCGCAGACGGGCCTGATGCCCTCATAGTGGACGTAGGTGAGGTAGGCGGCGACGCCGAATCCGACCAGCGCGAGCGCGAGGATCGCGCCGCGCAGGCGCCGGTCGGTCATCCCGTCTGGGCGATGAGCTGGTCGAGCGGCTTCTGGAAGTCCGAGTAGCCCAGCGTGGGCGTGTCCAGCAGCTTGAGCGGGCCCCCGGTCTTCCCGTAGAGGAACGACGGCGTCGAGTCGATGCCGTACTGCTTGGCCAGCCGCGACGGCTCGACCCAGGCGTCGGTCGCGGGCGGTCCCTTGCGGGCGGCGTTCGCCTTGGCGACGTCCAGCCCGGGGATCGCCCGGTACAGGCGCGTGATGAACGCGTCGGTCACGTAGCCCGAGTTCTCCTGGCCCTGGTTGTAGTAGAAGAGGTCGACGAAGTTCCACAGCTTGTTCTGCTCGCCGGCGGCGGCAGCGGCCGCGGCCGCCACCCGCGACTGCGGGCCCAGGAAGGCGAGATCCTCGTACAGGACGCGCACCTTGCCCTTCCGCACGTAGTCGCGGACGATCAGCGGCAGCGTCTGGAGCGCGAACTCCTTGCAGAACGGGCACTGCAGGTCGGCGAACTCGAGGACCGTCACGGGCGCCTTCGGATCGCCCAGGGCGATGTTGTGCTGCGGGATGCCGGCGAGCATCGCCGCCGACTCCTGCTGGCCCGGGATGGTGCCCGAGGCGGCGGGGGGCACGGTGGTCGTCGTGGTCTTCTTGCCGCCGCCGAGAGCCACGACCAGGACGACGACGACGAGCGCGGCGACGACCAGCGCCGCCAGCAGGAGCCAGGGGCTGCGCGAGCGCGACGGAGGAGTTCGGGTGCTCATGGCGCCCTCATGATCGCTCATGGCGCGGAGGAGGCGGGATCATGCGGGTGTCCTCCGGGCCAGGACGAGCGCGGCGGGCCGCTTAGGCGTCGCGCGCGAACCGGCGCGAGCGCCGGTCGACCTCGAACCACACGCGACAGCCGCGCTCGGTGGTGTCGACGCCCCAGCGGTGGCTGAGCTTCTCGAGCAGGCGCATGCCGAACCCCTCGGTGACGACGGCGTGCGGATCGAAGCCCGGGCCGGGGTCGGCCACCTCGACCCGGGCGTAGTCCTCGCCCAGGCGCGCGAAGAAGACGATGCGCTGGGCGGTGTCGAGGCCCGCGTGGCGCACGGCGTTGCCCACCAGCTCGGTGGCGAGCAGCGTGACCGCATGCTCGACGTCCTCGTCCAGCCCGTGGGCGGCCAGCGCGCGACGGACCAGGCGCGCGGACTCGGGGCGCGGCTCGAGCGCGAGGAGGACCTCCTCGGTGCGGGCGGCGATCGGCATGTCTGTGGCTTGCCCCGATCGGGCCGGCGGCATGCGCTCATAATGCGCAACGATCCGGTGCGTCAAGCCGCTGATCCGTGCGAGAACCACACCTGCCATGGCGCATACTTCGCGCGGATGCGTCGCGTGCTCCCCACCATGCTGGTCCTCGCCGGCCTGGCGGCGGGGGGGTGCGGGGTGGGCGGGCAGGTGCACGCGGTGCACGCCTGGCCCTCCGATCCGCCCTACATCCCGCCGCGGGACCCGGCCGCCTACGCCCGGGCGAACACGGCGCCGCCGGCGCCGGCGCCCAACGCTCGTCCCGGGCGCTCCACCGCCGGCGGCCCGCCCGCACCCGCCGACGCCGCGCCGACGGACGCCCAGGTCGCGCGCGAGCTGCGGCAGGCCTTCGGCGGCAAGGCCGGCAGCACGACCGACTTCGTCAACGCCGCGACGCTGACGGGCGACGGCATGGCGACGGTGCCCCCCTCGGCGCCAAGCCGCGTCGTGGCGATCATCTCCGCCGCCAACCAGGTCGCACGCAAGCCCTATGTCTACGGCGGGGGCCACGGCCGCTTCAAGAACGAGATCTGGATCGACACGGCATATGACTGCTCCGGCTCGGTGTCCTTCGCGCTGGCGTCGGCCGGCCTGATCAACGCGCCGATGGACTCCACCTCGCTCGAACGCTTCGGCCGGCCGGGCCGCGGCAAGTGGGTGACGATCTACGCCAACGCCGGCCATGCCTTCATGACCGTCGCCGGCCTGCGCTTCGACACCTCCGGCCAGCAGCTGACCGGCTCGCGCTGGCAGACGGCCAACCGCACCGCCGGCGGCTTCACCGTGCGCCATCCCGCGGGGCTGTAGGAGACGAGCTCAGGCGGCGGCGAGCAGGTGCTCGGTGCCCGTCAGCGCGAAGAGTCGCGCGGGCGCTCCGCCGCGGGCACACACGACCTCGAGCCGCCGGCCGGCCGCGCGGGCGCGGTCGGCGCCGCGCAGCAGGACCCGCAGCACGGTCGACTCGACGAACGTCGTGGCGTGCAGATCGACGCGCACATCGCCGCCGGCGGCCCACGCCTCGTCCAGCGCACGAGAGAGCGCGGGCGCCGTCGCGAGATCGAGCTCTCCGCGAACCGCGAGGACGGTGCCCCACTCGGTCGCGCGGGCGGACAGGCCGAAGGCGGGCGGAAGGGTCACGGAGCCGACGCTATCCGCGCCGTAGGACGGACGGTGGCCGCGACACCGATCGCCCCGCATTTTGCGGGGACTTTCAGCGGGCGAGCGCAAGCCGAGGGGCTCAGAGCCGGTCGAGGAGCTTGGCCGGCGTGATCGGCAGGTCGCGAACGCGGATGCCCGTGGCGTTGGACACGGCGTTCGCGATCGCCGCGGCGGTGCCGACGATGCCGATCCCCCCGATGCCCTTCGCGCCAGGCCGCTGCCGAGTCGCCCCGGTCACTACGCCGAGCGCAGCGCGTCGGTCGGCGACAGGCGGGCGGCGCGCGCGGCGGGGTAGAGGCCGGCGGCGGCGCCGATGACGAGCGCGGCGGCGA
>JAOPZW010000482.1 GCA_025963905.1 Solirubrobacterales bacterium
CGTGCGCCGCGGCTCGGGGAAGCCGTAGCGGCGCTCCCAGCTGCGCAGCGTGTTGGGACTGACGCCCAGCATCGCCGCCGCGGCATTCGTGCGAATGACACCCATGGGGCGATGTATCGACGTTTCGGCAGGAATAGGCAACGAGCGCAAGGGTTGGTGCAAATGGACAGGTTTCTTGCACTCGGAGGAAACCACAGCGGCGGGGCGACGCCGGCAGAGTTCGAACGTCCGTCCAGGCGGGCGCGGGCAGGGCGAACACGCTCCGGCGAAGCCGCGGGGTGTGAAGCGCGGCTTCGCCGGAGGCGGTTCAGAGGCCGGGGCGCGGGATCAGGCGCGGCCGTCGGCCAGCACGAGCAGCGCGGCCCGGGGCGGGCCGCAGGGGCCCACACGGGCCCAGAAGCGGATGCCGAACTGGTCGGCCGGGCGAAGGACGACGTCGTGCGTCTCCCCCTCGCCGCGGGCGGCGTGGACGACGAGGTTGACGAGGCTCTCGGGCCCCGACGCCTCGGCATCCGCCGGCACCAGCAGATCGGTGACGTGGCGGTTGACCGCTTCGGTCTCGGTCACGTGCAGGAGGCCCTCGGCGAGACGGGACACCGCGCAGATCGACAGCGTCCCGTCGATGAGCAGGAAGGGATCGGCCGGGGACGGCGCCGCCTCCGCCGGGGCGGTGAGCAGAAGGCCCAGCCCGCAGCGGTCGCACACGCGCGAGGCGGGCATGATGTCCGCGATCTCGGGCGCGCGGCCACAATGGCCGCAGAAGTGGACTTCGGGGCGCGGCCGGTCGGCGTGGCCGGGCAGCACGATCAGGTTTGGACGGGCGCTCATGCGCCGACCCTCCGACGTTCGTCATTGGCTAGGGAAAGCTCGGCCGCCGAGGTCATCGCCCGGGGCCGGCCGTCGAGCATCTGCAGCAGGACTCGGTGGGCATCGCCCGGTGAGTCGGGAAGGACGCGGGCCGTGGTGCGCGCGCTGTCGGTGCGACTGCCGCGGCGGAAGAGCGTGACGGGCAGGGCGCCCGCGGCCGAGCGCACCCCGTAGGCCCACCGGGCGACCTGGTCGTCGCCGGCGGTGTCGCCCGCGATGACCACCGCCTGGGGACCGAAGGCGGCGAGCACCTCGGCGAGGCCCGCGACGCCGCCGACGGGCAGGACGAGCATGCGCGCGCCGGCCCGCACCGAGAAGAGCTGCAGGGCCCGCATGGCCAGCGCGTCGACGTCGAGCTCGTCGTGCGTCGCGTCGCCGATCAGGACGGCGGCGGGGCGCAGGGGCGGCGGCGCAAGGCGCTGGGCACGCTGCAGCCAGTCGGTCGCCCATTGGGCGGCGAACGCCCAGGGCGCGCTGTCGTATCCATGGCGCTGGCCGATGTCGTGCATCGAGGGCAGCAGGACCTCTTCGACGGAGCGCTCGACCGATCGCAGCGCGAGCGCGGCCTCCATGGCGATGTCGGCGCGGTCGAGCTCGAAGGAGCTCAGGGCGCCGACGAGGACGCTCGTGTCGGCGCTCAGCGCTTCGCGCGCACGTGAGACCGCAGAGGAGATCGACAGGCCCTCGTGGAGCGCGTCGCGCAGCGCGGCGACCTCCCCGTGCGTGTAGAGGCGGTGCTTCCCGGGCGAGCGCTGGGGCTTCGGGTAGCCGAAGCGACGCTCCCAGGCACGAAGCGTGTTGGGGCTGACGTTGAGGACGGCAGCCGCTTCGCTGGTCTTGAGGGTCCGCACAGTGGAGGAAGTGGACCAGCGGCGCCACACCCGCGGGCGGCAAGAAGAGGCTTTGCACAACTTCTTGCGCGAAACCTATGCAATCGACTCAGAAGGTGCTTACTATGTCGGAGTCCCTTCCCGCTGGATCAGGCGTGGTGAGGGGGTCCGGTCAATGCAATGGCCTCGTCTGTGGCCCGTAGCCACCGAAGAAGCCGGGGGTGTGAGATATGTACGTCACTGGTCGCTAGTAGTCAGATTGGCCCTCCGGAAGGGTGTGTACCTTCCTCTTCGTGGCGGCCGACACTAACGGTTCGAGACCGCGCGAGGCGACCGCAGTTGCCTCGCTCGTTCTCGTTGTGGGCGCGATCGGCTTCGGACTGTCCGACCTCTCGCACCTACTCTCGTGGCTCGCCATCGTGCTCACGGTATGTGCGACTGCGGCCGAGTTCATATCGGCGCGATACGCGGGCGTGCTCCGGGTGTCTGGCGTCTTCATGTGCGGCAACCTCGCCGTCGCCTTCCTAGGACCGGCGCCGGCGTTCGCTATTCCCGCGGTCGCAAATCTGATCGTGTGGGGCGTAGACCGCTACCGCTGGCGTGCGCTCCTGATCAACCTCGCGGGTTGCTCGACGCTGACCCTCGCCGTCGCCGTCGCGTTCAAGCTGCTCGCTCCGGATCAGCACAACGCGCTGTTCTTCATGTTGCTGGCGCTGGCCGGCGCCGTCGCCTTCCTGGGGAACGTCCTCACCGTCGTGCCCCTCATGGCGGTCCTCGACGGCAACCCGGTGCGCCGCAGCCTCCATGCGTTCGTGGGCATCTGGCCGACCGTCGCGCTGAACATCGGCCTGGCGGTGGCGCTGGCCGGCATCTACTCCGACGTCGGCCTCTCGGCGCTCGCGTTCATGCTGCTGCTCATCGCGGCGTTCACGTACATGGCGCGTCTGCTGGTCGAGGCGCGCGAGCGCACGCGGCAGTACGCGAACCTCTCGTGGGGCGTTCTGAGCGGGCTGATCCGCACGCTCGACGAGCGCGACTCGCGGGCGGCGCGCCATTGCGCGGCGGTCGCAGCCTTCTCGCGCGACATGGCGAAGCATCTGGGCATGGACAAGCGCGAGCAAGAGCTCGCGCACACCGCCGGCCTGCTGCACGACATCGGCAAGTTCGCCCTCTCGGACCGCGTCATGGAGCGCGGCGCCAAGCTGCTGGAAAGCGACTGGCGCGGGATCCGCCGCCATCCCGACATCGGCGCCGAGCTGCTGCGCGACATCGGCGTGTACGGGCCGGTCGCCGAGATCATCCGCGCCCATCACGAGCGCATCGACGGGCGCGGGTATCCCAGCGGCCTCAAAGGCGAGGACATCCCGCCGATCGCGAAGATCGTCGCGGTCGCGGAGGTCTACGACACCCTGACGGCGCCCGACACCTACCGCACCCCGATGACCTCGTTCGAGGCGCTCAACGAGCTGCGCCGCGTGGCGGGGACGCAGCTCGACGGCGCCTGCGTCGAGGGTCTCGCGGAGCTCCTGGCCGGCCGCGGCACCGACTACCGCCACGCCGACGACGCCGACTTCGACCGCGAGCTCGACATCGAGCGCCGGATGAACGAGGCCGTAGCTCCGTAGCGCCAGCCCGCGGTCCTCAGCCGGTGCGCGGCTGCAGGGACTCCAGGAACTTCTCGAGCTGCTCGACGCTGAAGCGCCGCTGGCCGCCCGGCGTGCGGTAGCCGACCAGGTGGCCTGCGTCCGACCAGCGGCGGATGGTGCTCAGGGAGACGCCGAGGTGGCGAGCCGCCTCGGAGGTCGTGAGCCCCAGGCGCGGTGCGGACGATGTGCTCATGCCCGGATTGACGGCCACGGCCGGTCGCGGGCACAGGGTCGCGATGGCTTTGCGCAGGTTTGGTGCCTCACGACAGTCGGTTGGGATGCCGACTGATGGTCAGCTTTCCTTGACAATGCGCACGGGCCTCTGCCACGGTGGCGCTCGTTCTCGGCCGACCACGGAGGGGCTCCATGAGACGATCGCTTGCTGCGGTCACGCTGACCGCACTGACCATCGCTGCAACCGGGGGGACGGCAGGCGCCGTCAACCAGCACGCCAACTATCGGGCCGTCTGTCCGGGCCCGGCGATGGACAGCGCTCGCTGCCACGCCGAGGTCGTCACCGACGCACGCGGCAACCCGCTGGCGACCACCGCTCCGTCGGGGTACGGGCCGGGCCAGTTCCGCACCGCCTACGGTCTGCCCTCCGCTTCTGCCGCGACGGTCACGCCGACGATCGCGATCGTGGACGCCTACGACGACCCCGCTGCCGAGAGCGATCTGGGCGTCTACAGCTCCCAGTACCCCCTGCCCGCCTGCACCACGGCGAACGGCTGCTTCAAGAAGGTCAACCAGACGGGCGGGAGCCAGTACCCGCGCGGCAACCAGAACTGGGCGCTGGAGATCTCGCTGGACGTCCAGATCGCCCACGGCATCTGCCCCGACTGCAAGATCCTCCTCGTCGAGGCCAAGACGAACAGCTTCACAAACCTCATGGCCGCCGTCGACTACGCCTCCTCCCACGCGAACGTCGTGTCCAACTCCTACGGATCCAGCGAGTTCTCGGGCGAGACGAGCAACGACTTCCACTTCAACCACCCGGGCGTGCCGATCACCGTCTCCTCGGGCGACAACGGCTACGGGGTCGAGTACCCGGCCGCCTCCCAGTACGTGACGGCGGTCGGCGGCACGACC
The DNA here is from genome assembly GCA_025963905.1 of Solirubrobacterales bacterium. Classification (GTDB taxonomy): domain Bacteria; phylum Actinomycetota; class Thermoleophilia; order Solirubrobacterales; family Solirubrobacteraceae; genus JAOPZW01. The sequence goes on from JAOPZW010000482.1 coordinate 4,433, forward strand.
CTCAGTCTCAACGGCAGCGGCACCCGCGCCGGCGAGACGGCCTGGAGCGGCGCGGGCAGCGGCTGCAGCGTTTACGAGCCCAAGCCGACGTGGCAGAAGGACGCTGGCTGCGTCCGGCGCACCGTCGCGGACGTCTCGGCCGACGCCGACCCGGCGACCGGCGCGGCGGTCTACGACTCCTATGGCTATTCGGGTCAGAAGGGCTGGTTCACGGTCGGCGGCACGAGCCTCGCAGCACCGCTGGTGGCCGGGGTCTACGGGCTGGCGGGCAACGGCGCTGCGACGAGCTACGGCTCGTACCCGTATCCGTACGCGCACACGAGCTCGCTCTTCGACGTCGTCAGCGGCAGCAACGGCAGCTGCTCGGGCAGCTACCTCTGCACGAGCACCTCGGGCTTCGACGGGCCCACGGGTCTCGGCACACCGGCGGGCATCGGCGCCTTCTAGTCGCTCGCCAGCGACGGCCGGCGAGGCGCACGCCGGCCGTCGCGCTTGCACCCCGCGGCCGCGTGGCTGCGAGGATGGCGGCCATGGGGCGCCTCGACGACGTCGACCTCTCGGGGACGCTCAGCCGCAAGGAGCAGGACCGGCTGCTGCTCCGCCACGGCGCCCGGCTGGCCCAGCTGCGCCTCGCACTGGGCGGCCTGCTGGGGGGCGGGGAGCTCGGGCCCCCGCTGTGCGTGCTCCTCGAGGGCTGGGACGCCTCGGGCAAGGGCGGCACGATCAAGCGCCTCGTGCACCCGCTCGATCTGCGCCACGTGCGCGTCGTGCAGTTCGCCGCGCCGTCGCCGGACGAGCGCCGCCATCACTACCTGCACCGGTTCGTCTCCCCGCTTCCGGGGCGGGGCGGGATGGCCGTCCTCGATCGCACCTGGTACGGCCGGGTGCTCGTCGAGCGCGTCGAGGGGCTGGCCACCGAGGAGCAGTGGCGCCGTGCCTACGACGAGATCAACGGCTTCGAGGGAATGCTCGCCGTCGACGGCATGATCTTCGTCAAGCTCTTCCTGCACATCTCCGCGGAAGAACAGCTGCGGCGTTTCGAGCGCCGCCGGGCGGATCCCCTCAAGGCGTGGAAGCTCACCGACGAGGACTGGCGCAACCGGGCCAAGCGCGCGGCGTACCTGGTGGCCGTCGAGGACATGCTCGCGCGCACGGACACCCCGCTGGCACCCTGGCACGTGATCCCCGCCGAGTCCAAGCGCGTCGCACGCGTGACCGCGATGCAGACCGTCATCGCGGAGATCGAGCGCGGGTGCTCCGAGCGCGGCTTCCCGCTCCCCGAGCCGCTGGACCAGCCCGTCTGAGCCGGAGCTACGCGGGGGCGCCCACGAGCGCCCAGCGCTGCCCGGCGAAGCGCGCGCCGGTCGTGACGAGCCGCGCCGCCATGAGCACGAGGAGGGCGGCCCACACGCCGCGCACGCTCCAGCCGAAGTGCAACGCGGCAAGGGCCAGCGGCACGAACACGAGCGCGGAGGCAGCCATCGCCGCGGCCAGGTAGCGCGTGTCGCCCGCGCCGATGAGGATCCCGTCCAGGGCGAAGACCGCCGCGGCCAGCGGCCACATCGCACAGAAGAGCGGCCAGAGCTCGCGTGCCATTGCCAGCACGCCGGGGTCGGACGTGAAGGCGCGCGGCAGCGGAACGGTGAGCGCCAGCAGGACGAGCCCGATCGCGAACCCGCCGGCAAGCGACAGCTCGATCAGGCGTCGCGCGGCGGCGCGTGCCCCCGGGGCGTCGCCGGCCCCGAGCGTGCGACCCACCATCACCTGCCCGGCGATCGCCAGCGCGTCGAGCACGAGAGCTAGGAAGATGAACAGCTGAAAGGCGATCTGGTGGGCGGCGAGCGCGTCTGCGCCGCTGCGGGCGAGCACGCCGCTGGCCACGACGAAGCACGCCAGTAGCGAGAACGTCCGGACGAAGATCTGCGCGCCGATCGTCGTCAGCGGGCGGATGAGCGTCCAGCGCGGGCGGCGTGAGGGCGCCCGCGCGCGCAGGAGGACCGCCGCGAACGCCGCGCCCATCCCCAGCTGCGCGGCCACCGTGCCCGCCGCCGAGCCGTCGAGGCCCAGGCCGAGGCCGTAGACGAGCACGAGCTCGAGCACCACGTTCGCGGTGTTGGCCGCCACGACGATCACCAGCGGCGTGCGCAGATCCGACATGCCGCGCAGCCAGCCCTGGCCGGCGAGTGCCACGAGCGCGCACGGCAACCCGGCGGCGGCGATGCGCAGATAGCGCGCGGCCAGGTCGGCGACGTGGCCCTCGCCGCCCAGCAGATGCACGAGCGGGCCGGCGAGCGCGGCGACGAGCCCGGCGACGAGCACCCCGGAGCCGAGCGCCAGCCACAGCGCCTGGGGGGCGATCGCGGACGCGGCCTCCTCCTGGCCGGCGCCATGCAGGCGCGTCACGCGCGCGGTGGTGCCGTAGGTCAGGAAGATCGCCAGCGAGACCACCGACGACAGGATCGTCGCCGCCAGCGCGAGCGCCGCGAGCTGCGCCGTGCCCAGATGACCGACGATCCCGGTGTCGACGAGCAGGTACAGGGGCTCGGCCGCCAGCGCCCCGAGTGCCGGCAGCGCGAGGGCCAGGATCTCGCGGTCGTGGCGGGAGCGGCGCACCCGCCTCACTCTACGATCCCGTCCATGACGCGCCGCCTCGCCGCGCTGCTCGCCTGCGCCGTTCCGGCGGCGTCGGCGTGTGGCGCCGGCGACCCGCCGCTGGCGGCGACCTGCACCCAGTCCAGCGCCGCCATCGAGCGCGCCCTGCAGCGCGCTCCGGTGACCGTGCGGCTCCGCGACGGGACAGCGCTGTCTGCCTGCTTCGCCAACGCGCGCACCGATGCGGCGCTGCAGTCGTTCGGGATCATCGCGGTCGGCGCTGCCGAGCACCTCGGCGCGCGCGCGCAGCACGGCGACGCCCGCGCCGCGATCCAGCTCGGCTACCTCGTGGGCGCTGCGCGTCGCGGCGCGGGGCGCGCCTCGGGCACCCAGGCGGAGCTCGCGAGGCGCGTCGAGCGCGCGGCGGCGTTCGTCGCGGATGGCGGTGCCGCGGCGAGGCTGTCGCTGGCGCGCGGGATGCGGGCGGGCGAGGCCGGCGGATGAGGCTGCGCCTGTTCCACCACCGCGACGGCGCGCGCGTGGCCTACCGCGAGGCCGGCACCGGGCCGGGGCTCGTCCTCGTGCATTCCGCGCTCATGACGCACCGCGAGTTCGAGCCGGTCGTCGAGCATCTGTCCGATCGCTACCGCGTGATCCTGCCCGACCTTCCGCTCCACGGGGACTCGGAGGATCGACCGCGCCATCCCTACACGCTGGACTGGTTCGCGGAGGTCATGGCGGCGTTCTGCCGGGAGACGGCGGGTCCCCAGCCGCTCGTCGGCGGCCACGGGCTGGGCGCCGAGGTCCTCCTCCGGGCGGTGGAGACGGGGCGCCTGCGCCCGGGCAGCCTCGTGCTCATGCCCAACCGCCTGCACCGGCCGGCCCAGGGCCGCAGGTCACGCGCCGCGTGGCGCGTGGTCGCGCGCGCGGCGGGCGTGCCGGGGCTCGACCGGGCGTTCTCGCACGCGGCGCGCGTGGCGTTCCGGCCCGAGCGCGGCGTGCGGCTGACCGCCCGCGGGGTGCCGGAGGCGCGCGATCTCGTGCGCCATGCCTTCGCCGACGTCGGCGGCAACGCCAAGCTCGCGCGGTCGTGGTCGCTGTTCGCGCGGCGCTTTCCCACGGACGCCCGCCGCGAGCTCCTGGACGCCTACCCGCGCATCGGCACGCGGGTGCTGCTGCTGTGGGCCGACGAGGACCGCCTGCATCCGCTCCTGGGAGCCGAGGAGGCGCTGGACCTGCTGCCCGACGCGCAGCTGCGGATCCTCCCCGGGACCGGCTACCTCATCGCCTACGACGACCCCGTCGGGGTGGCAAGGGAGCTGGCGGCCTTCTGTGGATAGTCTGCCGCGCATGGCCAAGAAGACCCTGTATGGCGGCGAGACGAAGAAGGCGGTCGACAACTTCCCGATCTCGGGCGAGACGGTCCCTGCCGCGGTGATCCACTGGCTGGGGCGCATCAAGGGCGCCGCCGCGCGGACCAACGCCGAGCTCGGAAAGCTCGATCCCGCCCTCGCCGAGTCGATCGCCGGCGCCGCCGACGCCGTCGGCCGCGGCGAGCACGACGACCAGTTCCCGATCGACGTGTTCCAGACCGGTTCGGGCACCTCGTCGAACATGAACGCCAACGAGGTCATCGCCGCGCTGGCCGGCCGGGGCGCCCACCCCAACGACCACGTGAACATGGGTCAGTCCTCCAACGACGTCTTCCCGAGCGCGGTGCACCTCGCCGCGCTGGATCAGGCGACGAACACCCTCCTGCCCGCGCTCAAGCAGCTCGAACGCTCGCTCGAGCGCCAGGCGAAGAAGCTCGACCGGTACGTCAAGTCGGGTCGCACCCACCTCATGGACGCCGTGCCCGTCACGCTGGGCCAGGAGTTCTCCGGCTACGCCGCGCAGATCCGCCTGGCCCAGCAGCGCATCCAGGCGGCCCTGGAGCACGTCGGCCAGATCCCGCTCGGCGGCACGGCGACGGGCACCGGGCTGAACACGCACCCCGAGTTCGCCGGCAAGGTGCGCAAGCTGCTGGTCAAGGAGTCACGGCTGCGGCGGATCGCACCGCCTGCCGACCCCTTCGAGGCCCAGGCCAACCGCGATGCGCTGGTCGAGCTGTCCGGCGCCCTGAAGGTCCTCGCCGTCTCGCTGACGAAGATCGCGCAGGACATCGCGCTGATGGGCTCGGGTCCGCGGGCGGGGATCGGGGAGCTGTACCTCCCGGAGCTGCAGAAGGGCTCATCGATCATGCCCGGCAAGGTCAACCCCGTCCTGCCCGAGGTCGTGCTGCAGGTGAGCGCGCAGGTCATCGGGAACGACACCGCGATCACGATCGGCGGCATGCAGGGCCAGTTCGAGCTCAACGTGCGCATCCCGCTCATCGCGCGCAATCTGCTGCAGTCGATCCATCTGCTGTCGACGACCGCGGTGGCGTTCGCCGAGAAGTGCATCGATGGCCTGCAGCCCAACCGCGACGGGCTCAAGCGCTCGGCCGAGTCGACGCTCGCCGTCGCGACGGCGCTCAACGAGCACATCGGCTACGACAAGGCGACGACGATCGTCAAGAAGGCCTCGGACTCCGGGCGGACGCTGCGCGACGTCGCGATCGAGGAGGGCGTCGAGCCCGAGCTCTACGACCGCGTCATCGACCTGCGTGCGATCGCCGCGGGGAATCGCGCGAGCTAGAGCCGCCGGGCTGCCGTCAGGCAGCGGGAAGGTCATCCGCGGGCCGCACGGCGGAGTGGTGCAGGAGGAAGCGCGCGATCTCCCAATCGGCCCGGGGCTCGTCGATCGTGAACATGTGACTGGCATCCGGCCACAGTCGCAGCTGCGCGCCCGGAATCCTCTCGGCCAGCACCAGCGCGTTGGCAGGCGGCACGAAGACGTCCTGCTCGCCGTGGACCACGAGCGTCGGGGCGGTCATCTTGTTGAGCCGCGCGTACGCGTCGTGGGCCGCCACGGCGGCGGCCTGGTGCAGGTAGGCGAGGGGCTCCGGGGGCGAGGCCACCCGATGGGCGATGTCGGCGAAGATGCGCTCCGGGTGGAGCCGGCGCGTCTTCTCGGCATAGGTGTAGGGGACGGCGGCCCACTCCGCCTCTTCCGCCCCCATCGCCCCGGCGCGGGCGAGGAACGACTGCGCCAGCGACGAGGGCGAGGGCTTGTATGCGGCGAACCCGCCGGCGGAGCTGGCCCCGAGGACGAGGGCCTGGACGCGATCGGGATGCCGCAGGGCCACCTCCTGCGCCACCAGGCCCCCGAGCGAGATGCCGTACACGTGGGCGCTCTGCTCGCCGGCGGCATCGAGGACCGCCACAGCGTCGTAGGCCATCTGCGCCACCGAGTAGGGCCATGGCAAGCGCGTGCTGCTCCCGGTGTCGCGATTGTCGAAGGCGATCACCCGGAACGAGCGGGCCAGAACCGGGATCGTCGCCCACCATCCGTCGACCGTCATCCCCTGTCCGGCGACGAGCAGGACGGCCGGTCCCTCCCCGAAGCTCTCCCAGTGGAGCTCGACTGATCCGTTCCTGGCGAAGGGCATCGGGCGCATCTCCTCGTTCACGGCGGCACCAGACGGTGGCGGCCACCTTGGGTCCCGCTTCAGGAAACGGCGCAGATGCCCTCGGTCGGGCTGGCCTCTCGTACGGTAGACCCCGTAGCTTCGGTTCGGTCCTGTTGCGCTCCCGGCTCCGTAGCGTGCTCGGTGTCGCGTTCAACCGACGGAAGATCCCATGAGCGTCATCGTCACAGGAGCGGCGGGCCACCTTGGCCGCCTGGTCGCCGAGCAGCTGCTGGAGCGCCTCGCGCCGGAGGACCTCATCCTCGTCACCCGCCGTCCGGTGGCCCTGCGCGAGTTGCGCGCTCGCGGTGCCGACGTCCGCTACGGCGACTTCGACGACCCGGCTTCGCTGCGCGACGCATTTGCCGGCGGCCACCGGATGCTCCTGGTGAGTACCGATGCCGTCGGTCGCCGGGTCCGCCAGCATCGCGCCGCCATCCGCGCCGCGGCGACGGCCGGGGTCGGCCACGTGGTGTTCACGTCGGTCCTCAACCCCGTGGCCCTCAATCCGATCGGCGCGAACGCGTGGGAGCAGGGCATGACGGAGGCCATGCTCCACCGCAGCGGCCTGGCGTGGACGGTGCTGCGGTTCGGAAGCTTCGCCGAGCTGCAGCTTCCGCCCGCCGCGACGGCGGTCAAGAACGGCCGGCTGATCACCAATGGCGGCGACGGACGCATCGTCCCCGTCTCGCGCCGGGACTGTGCCGAGGCGGCCGCCGTGACGCTGACGACCGACGGCCACACCGGCGAGACCTACGAGATCGCCGGCCCCGAGGCGCTCTCCCCGGGCGACCTGGCCGACCTCTACGGCGAGCTGAGCGGACAACCGGTGAAGGACCTCCAGCTCAGCGACACGATGCTCATGTGGGTGCTCGTCGGCATCGGCACGCCGATGCCGATCGCGTGGGACATCGCCGCGTTCGGCCGGGCCGTCCGCCAAGGGTACTTCGAGGTGGTCGACCCGGCCTTCGAGCGCCTGACCGGACGCCCGCCGGTGGCGCTGCGGGACGTGCTCATCGCCCAGCGCGTAGACCTGCTGGCAGAGACGCCGCAACCCCGGAGCCGGCCTCGGCGACGACGCTCCCAGGGGATTCCCGGGCATCGGATGGCCGGCAAGTCGCACATCGCGGCGGTCTCGCCCGAGCCCGCCCGGAGCGCCGCTAGCCTCCTGCGAACAGCCGGCGCACCACGGCGACCGCCGGCTTCGGGCGCCCGCCGTAGGTGAACAGGCCCTTCTGGTTGAGCCCGCGCACGAGTGCGATGTGCGGCACCTGGCGGCGGATCGACCCGCCGGCGAACGACGGGGCGAGCGCGAAGTCCTGGAGGTTCCACACGAGCATGCCGCTGATGCGCGGGTCCGTGCGGTAGACGCCGATGTGGCGGGCCAGCAGGCGTGACTGGAACGCGAGCCCGCCCGGCGCGCCCGGCGCGTTGAGCGCGTTCGCCTCGGCGCCGAACTCGGAGACGACCAGGACCTTCGATGGGAACACCGCTTCGAGCCGCGCCAGCCACCCGCGGATCGCCGCAGACACGACGGGGCCGGCCGCGAAGGTGTCCTGGTACCAGCCGTCGTAGTTCGTGGCGCCGACCGCGTCCACGTGGCGGTACATGAGCCCGGCCGCCGCGGGGAGGTGCGTGCCCCAGACGTCGACCGCGACGAGGCGCCCGGGGTCCAGCCGGTGCAGGTCCTGCGCCGTCGAGTCGACGTACTCGGCCTGGCCGCCGGCGTGGCCGTTGCCGGCCACCTCGTTGGCGAGATTCCAGGCGACGATGCACGGGTGCATCCGCGCCTGCAGGACGTTGAGCCGCACGCGCCGGCGGGCGCGCGCGCGCAGCGCGGGGGTGTTCGAGGTCCAGGCCCCGGGCGCGTCGACGGGGCCGACGCCCTGCCACACGAGGATGCCGGCCGCGTCCAGGCGCTCGAGCAGCGCCGGGTTCAAGGGATGCTGGGAGCGCGTCGCGTTGGCGCCGATCGCCTTCAGCCGCGTGACGATCCCGTCCATGTCGGCGGGGGTCAGCGCGTCGCCCCGCCCAAGGGCGTCCTCCTGCAGGGAGGCTCCGCGCAGGCGCACGGGACGGCCGTTGAGCAGGAGGCGCCCGTCGCTCTGGCCCAGCTCGCGCAGCCCGACCCGCGCGCTCCAGCCCGACACGCCGGGCGC
>JAOPZW010000364.1 GCA_025963905.1 Solirubrobacterales bacterium
GGAGGCCCCGGCAAGGACTTCATCTACGCGGGCCACGGCACGAACCGGATCGACACCGGTGGCGGTCCCGACGTCGTGCACGCCCACTACGGCCGCGGCACGATCCGCTGCGACTCGGCGAGCGTCATGGTCTTCCTCAGCCACCGCAGCCGAGCGCGCTACCACCTGCACGGCTGCCGGCACATCAGCTACAAGACCGCCGGGTACTGAGCGGGCCCCGGGCCTGGCGGGACGGGGCCTGAGGGACGGGCGCTTCACTAAGCTCGCCCGCCATGACCTTCGCCTCCGACTCCATGCCCGCGGCGCCTGCCGCCCCCGATCTCGGCGCGTTCGCGATCGGCTTCGACGAACGCGACCGCCCCCGCCTGCACGCGCTCTGGGACGAGATCATCACGTCCCAGCGCTGGACCGAGGGCCCGGTGACCGAGGCCTTCGAGCAGGCCTGGGGCGAGCGCCACGGCGTCGGCGCCGTCGCCCTGGGCGGCTGGACCGGCGGCGCGCTCGCCGCCCTGCGCTTCGCGGGCGTCGGAGCCGGCGACGTCGTGCTGTGCCCGTCCAACACGTTCATGGCCACGCCGCTCGCGGCGATGCACCTCGGCGCCGAGGTCGCGTTCGTCGACTGCGGCCGCGACGACCTCTGCGCGACGGCGGCGGAGTTCGAGCGCGCCATCGCCCGCCACCGCCCGAAGGCGGCGTTCCTCGTGCACATCGGCGGCCACCTGGCCTTCGAGGTCGAGGCGATCGCGGACCTGTGCCGCGCAGAGGGCGTGTTCCTCATCGAGGATTGCGCGCACTCCCACGGCGCGACGTGGAACGGGCGCCATCCCGGCACGTGGGGCGACGCCGGCGTCTACTCCTTCTACGCCACCAAGACCATCTCCACGGGTGAGGGCGGCATGCTGGTGTCGCGCCATCCGCGCCTGCTCGAGTTCGCCCGCGCCTTCCGCAACTACGGCAAGCCCGAGCACGAGACGCAGGGCCTGAACTTCCGCATGAGCGAGTTCACCGCCGCCATGGGGCTGGTCCAGTCCGAGCGCCTCGACGAGATCGTCGCCTGGAAGAACGCGATGGCGCGCGAGCACCTCGATCCGGTGCACGCAGCGCGGCTGACGCTGCCCGACGGCATGGTCTCCGGCCTCTACAAATACATCGTCTTCGACCCGATCGAGCGCTCGACGGGACGCGTCTACGACCAGCCGTGCCACCGCATCCTGGGCCATCCGGTCGACCTGCCGGTCAGCGACTGGGTGGCCGAGCACCACTGGTGCGTGCCGCTGTACTACCGGCCGAGCACCGGCTGAGAGCCTGACCCGGCGCCGGGCGCAGCCCGGCCTCGGCGATGCGCTCGAGCACGCGCGGGAGCGCGGCGACGGTCGTCCGCCAGGAGTCCCGGGCGCTGTAGTCGTCGGCGTCGTGCAGCAGCAGCACGTCGCCCGGCGACAGCCGGCGCGTCACCTCGCCGGCCACGCCGGCGGGCGTCGCGCGCGCGCGCCAGTCGTGGCCCCAGCGCGACCACAGCAGCGGCTGCCAGCCGCGCCGGCGGACGTCGCCCAGCGCGGCGAGCGTGTAGATCCCGTACGGCGCCCGGTGGAGCGCAAGCGCCCGGCCGCCGAGGACGTCTTCCGCGCGGTCGAGGTCCGCGCGGACGGCCCCAGGCGTGAGGCGCAGGAGGGTGCGATGGCGGTCCCCGTGGACGGCCACGGCGTGCCCGGCCGCCAGCACCTCGTCGAGCAGCCCGCCGGTCCGGCGCACCTGCTCGCCGACCACGAAGAACGTCGCGACGGCGTCGTGGGCCCGCAGGATCTCGAGCACGGCGGGCGTGCCCTGCGGGTGCGGGCCGTCGTCGAACGTCAGCGCCACCGCGCCGTCCAGCGGCATCCGCAGCGGGACGCGAAGCGCCGCTGCCAGCGGCGGCAGCAGCGGTGCGAGCGCGGGCCCGGACCACGCCACCGCAGCGCCGAGCGCCCCCATCGCGACCGGTAGGCGAGCGGACATGCGGCGGATGGTCCCATCTCCGGAGCGCCGCTACCCGCCATGCTGTGGGTCATGGTCCACGGGGGCGTGCTCGCGGGAATGGCCGCGGCGACGGCGGCGGCGTGCTGCTTCGACGGCGCGATCGTGCTGCAGGCGAGCGAGGCGCGCTCCGCCGACCCGGAGCTCGGGCTGCGCCTCGCGCTGCTGCGCCGGCTCGCCGCCCGGCCCCGCTGGCTGCTCGGCGCCGGGCTCGCGGTCCTGGGATGGCCGCTGCTGCTCCTGGCGCTGTCGCTCGCCCCCGTGACGCTCGTGCAGCCGACGCTGGCCGTCGGGCTCGTCCTGCTGCTGGTCGCGGGCTCACGGATCCTGGGCGAGCACGTCGGCACGCGCGAATGGCTGGGCGCCGCGGCCGTAACCGCGGGGGTGGTGGCGCTCGCGTTCGCCGGCCTGCGCCATACCGACGCCGCGCCCTCGGCCGGCCGGATCGCCGCCGCCGCCATCGGCCTCGGGTCGGTGACGGCGCTGCCGTTCGTCAGCCGCCGGGCGCGCGGCAGCGCGTGGGCGCTGATCGCCGGGGGCGGCTGTGCCTTCGCCCTATCGGCGCTCACCAGCAAGCTGCTCACGATCGAGCTCGCCCACGGGCGCCCGCTCGCGGCGCTGGGCTGGGGCCTCGCCACCGCGGCCTCGTCCGCGCTCGGCCTGCTGATCGACACGACGGCGATGCAGCGCTTCGAGGCCACCCGCGTCTCCCCGCCGATGTTCGTGCTCGAGACGGCATTGCCGGTCGCGCTGGCGCCGCTGCTCTTCCACGAGCGCTGGAGCACGGCCGAGGGCGGTCCGGCGCTGGTCGTCGCAGCGCTCGTGATCGTGCTGCTCGGCGGAGGGCTGCTCGGCGCGTCACGGCGCGTGGTCGCCGCCGGCCGGCCCGGCGGGGGCTCAGCGCCGGGCGAGCGCCAGCACGAGATCGGCGGCGCGGGGGAGCTCGGCGTAGGCCGCGTCGGGCCTTCGGGGTGAGGCGAGCGCCCGCTGTACCGCCGCGGTGAGCTGCGGCCGCTCGGAGACGACGTCGGCCAGGCCGAACCGCACGTAGGCCTGGTTGTTGAGGCGGATGTGGCCGACGCCCCAGCCGTAGGAGATCACCCGCGCGCCGCGGATGAGCGCCTCGAGCACGGTGAGGCCCGCCGTGGAGTGGATCAGCACGTCGGCGGCCGCCAGCACGTCGCTCATGCGGTCGGTGAAGCCCAGGACCACGACGCGAGGGTCGGTGCCGAACGCGGCGGTGAGGCGGTCCCGCACCGCGGCGTTGCGCCCGCACAGCGCGACCACGCGCACGTCTCCGGCGGCCTGCAGGGCGGCCTCCACGGCCCCGCGGAGGTCTCCCACCGCCCACCCGCCGCCGGAGACGACGACGACCGGCGCGCCACCCGGGATCCCCAGCTCCTCGCGCATCCGCGCGCCGTCGGCGGGCTGCTCGAACTCGGCCGTGGTCAGCCCGCGGACGTGGGCGATGCTCGCGTCCGCGCCGGCGATCGAGCGGATCTCGGCAGCGGATTCCGGGTGGATCACGAGATGCACGTCGCAGCCCGGGTGCGACCAGAAGCGCAGCGCGGCGAGATCGGTGATCGCCGAGACGACCGGGACGCCGATGCGACCGCGCCGGCGCAGGCCGCCGAGGACGTGGGTGGCCCCCGGGTAGGTGGACACCACGACGTCGGGACGGTCCTGGGCGATCGCGCGCCGCAGGCGCCGGCCGGCCAGGAGCATGGCGAGTGCGCCGGCGAGCACCCTGGTGGGCGGGAAGCGCGCGATGAGCCAGTACTGCAGGTCGAACAGCCAGACCACACGGTCGAGGATCACCTCGGCGCCGTCGCGCACCATGCCGCGCACGAGGGGGCCGGCGATGTCGAGCGCGTCGCGGATCGAGACCTCGACTGACGGGTCGCTGGCGGCGATCGCGTCCCGGAGAGCCCGGGCCGGGAGGTCGTGGCCCTCGCCGATGTCGGCGCTGAGGATGAGCACGCGCATGGGCGCCGGGAGCCTACGGCCACGCGGCCCAAAGTGCCGCCCGACCACCCCGTGCCACCATTCCCGCTGCCGAGTGCTCTAAGTTCCCGGGGTATGAGCTCCGTTGTCCTCGTCACCGGCGGTGCCGGCTTCATCGGCTCGCACGTCGTCGACCGCCTCGCCGCCGCCGGCCACCGGGTCCGCATCCTGGACACCCGGCCGTCGCCCTGGCACGACTCGAGTGAGGTGGAGACCGTCATCGGCGACGTCCGCAGCCTCGACGACGTCGTCAACGCGCTGGAGGGGTGCGACGCCGTCTGCCACCTCGCGGCCGCGGCCGACGTCGGGGAGGTCCACGCCGAGCCGGCCTGGGCCACCGAGCTCAACGCGATGGGGACGCTGAACGTCCTCGAGGCGGCGCGCCGCCTGGAGATCGACCGCGTGATCTACGCGTCGACGGTGTGGGTGTACTCCGACGTCGACGAGCCGACCGTGGACGAGGACGCGCTGCTGCCCAACCCGGCACACGTGTACACGGCCGGCAAGCTCTCGGGCGAGCTGTACTGCCACTCCTACGCCGAGCTCTACGGCCTGCGGCCCACGGTCCTGCGCTTCGGCATCCCCTACGGCCCGCGCGCGAGGCCTGCGGCCGTGATCCCGAGCTTCGTGGAGCGCGCACTGCGCGGCGAGGCCCTGACGATCGCCGGCACCGGCGCCCAGGAGCGGTCCTTCATCTACGTCGAGGACCTGGCCGAGGGCGTCGCCCGGGCCCTGTCCCCCCAGGCGGCGGGACGGACGTACAACCTGGCCGGACGCGAGACGACCACCATCCGCCAGCTGGCCGAGGTCGTCTCCGAAGAGGTCGCGCCCACGGAGATCGTGCACACGGAGGGCCGGGCGGGCGACCTGAAGGGGGCGGTCATCTGCAGCGACCGCGCCGAACGCGAGCTCGGCTGGCAGGCCTCCACGCCGCTGCGCGAGGGAGTGCGGCGCTACGCCGCCTGGCTGCACGAGCACTCGGCCGTGGCCGTGGCCGCCGCCGCGCCCGTGGTCCCCGCCCCGGTCGCCGAGTCGGGCATGCGTCGCGCCGCGACCCGTCTGGCCACCGTCGCCGGCGATCCCCTCTACGTCGGCGCGGCAGCGCTGATCGCCGTCGCGTCGGCCGCTGTCTCGGCGATCCTCGGCACGGCGGACGACGCCCGAGCCGCCAACTGCCTCGTGGTGGCGCTGGCCCTGCTCGTGCCGCTGTGGTCGCTGACCGCCGTGTCGTGGCCGTTCGACCGGCGCCGCCTCCAGGCGGCGGTCGTCGCGTTCGGCGGCGCCGCGAGCGTCGTCGTGCTCGGGCTGGTGAGCTCCGACACGGACAGCACTCTCCACCCGTCGAACGTGCTCCTCCTCCTGGCCGTCTCGGCGGCTGCGACGGGAGTGCTGCGCGCGGTGCCGCGGCGATTGGCCGACGACTCGGCGTAGCGCGCCGGCGGCCGGCGCCTCCTCAGGCGGCTGCGGCCGCCCGGGACGTGGCGGCGGCGATGCGCGCCACGCGCATGCGGTGCTCGCGGGCACCGCCGAGCAGGGCCGCGTCGGCGTGCGCCCGCTTGAAGAACCAGTGCAGGTCGTGCTCCCACGTGAAGCCGATCCCACCGTGGGCCTGGATGGAGGACGCGGTGACGTGGCGGGCGGCGTCGGCGGCGGCGGCCTTGGCCATCGACGCGCCCAGCGCCAGGCGCTCGGGGTCGGCGTCCGCGGCCCACGCGGCGAAGTACGTCGCCGAGCGCGCGCCTTCGGTCTCGAGGAGCATCTGGGCGCAGCGGTGCGACACCGCCTGGTAGGCGCCGACCGGCGTGCCGAACTGCTTGCGCTCCTTGACGTAGGACACGGCCATCTCCATCGCCCGCTGGGCCACGCCGGTGAGCTCGGCGGCGAGGGCGACCTCCGCACGGTCCAGGCCGGCGGCGACGTCGCCGTGCAGCGGCTCTCCGCCGGAGGCACGCACGCGGGCGTAGCGGCGCGTGGCGTCGATGGTCTCGCGCGGCTCGATCTCGGCGCGGGCTGCCTCCACCACGCTCGCCGCCCCGTCCTCGACGAGCACGATGACGGCCGCCTCGGCCGCGTCCGGCACGAGCTCGGCCACCCCGTCTCGCGCGATGCCGACGGTCCCGGTCGCCGAGCCCGAGGCGATGCCCTCCAGCCAGCGCGCGCGCTGCTCGTCAGAGCCGGCGGCGTCGATCAGGAGCCCCGCGGCGGCGTTGGAGAGCAGCGGAGAGGGCGCGAGCGCGAAGCCCAGCTCCTCGAGCAGGATCACCAGCTCGACGATGCCCAGTCCCTGCCCGCCGTGCTCGTCGCCGATCGCGATCCCCGGCCAGCCGAGGTCGCACATCTCGGTCCACAGCGCGGCGTCGTAGCGGCCGGCCTCCGCCGCCTCGCGCACCTTCTCGGGGGTCGCGCGCTGGGCGAGGAGCTCGCGCGCCGTGCGCTTGATCTCCTGCTGGTCGTCGGTGAAGTCGAAGTTCACGGCGGGTCCTTTCAGCGCATCCGGGGAAGGCCGAGGACGCGCTCGGCGACGATGTTCTTGAGGATCTCGGTGGTGCCGCCCTCGATCGTGTTGCCGCGCGCCCGCAGCAGCTCGTAGGACCACCGCGAGTCGCGCGTCAGGGCTTCGGGGCCCAGCAGCTCGGCGGCCAGCTCGGTGACGCGCTGGTTGGTCTCCGACCACATCCATTTCGTCAGCGAGCCCTCGGGCCCGGGCTGGCCGTACTTCATCTGCGCCGTCAGGCCCCGATAGGCGGTGAGGCGAAGGATCTCCGTGCGGATGTGCATCTCCCCCAGACGCTCGGCGACCGCGGGCTCGTCGAGGAGCCCGCGCTGCTTCGCGACGTCGGTGAGCTCGTCGAGCAGCACCTTGAGGCGGACCTGCAGGCCGAAGGCGAGCCCGGCGCGCTCGTTCATCAGCGTCGTGAGCGCCACCTTCCAGCCGTTGCCGGCGCCGCCGACGACGTTGCCGTCAGGGATCCGCGCCTCCTCGATGAACAGCTCGTTGAAGTCGGACTCCCCGGTGATCTGGCGCAGCGGGCGCACCTGCACCGCGTCCTGCTCCATGTCCATGAGGAAGTACGTCAGGCCCTTGTGCTTGGGCACGTCGGGATCGGTCCGCGCGACGAGCATGCACCACTTGGAGTACT
>JAOPZW010000373.1 GCA_025963905.1 Solirubrobacterales bacterium
CCCGAGCCCCGCCGGTGGATCAACTCGGGCGGCCTCGGCACGATGGGCTTCGGTCTGCCGGCCGCCATCGGCGCGCAGATGGGCATGCCCGACATGCTCAACGTCCTGATCACGGGCGACGGCTCGATCCAGATGAACATCCAGGAGCTCGCGACGATCCGCCAGGAGGGCATCCCGGTGAAGGTCGTCATCCTCAACAACGGCTACCTGGGGATGGTCCGCCAGTGGCAGGAGCTGTTCTGGGACCGGCGCTACTCGCAGGTCGCCCGGGGCCAGTGGCCGGACTTCGTGAAGGTCGCCGAGGGCTTCGGCGCGACCGGCATGCGCTTCACCGACAAGGCGACGCTCGTGGCCGACATGCGCGAGGCGCTGAACACCGAAGGACCGGTCGTGGTCGACGTCCGGGTCACGGCCGAGGAGAACGTCTATCCGATGATCCCCGCCGGCTCCGCCGCGCGCGAGATGGAGGGATGACCGTGGGCGATCCAGGGACCAAGGAGCTGCTGAGCCTCGAGGAGCTCGAGGCCGCCGGCGGCATGCGATCCGGGCGCAAGCACACGCT
Source organism: Solirubrobacterales bacterium (assembly GCA_025963905.1). GTDB lineage: Bacteria > Actinomycetota > Thermoleophilia > Solirubrobacterales > Solirubrobacteraceae > JAOPZW01. Next base: position 563 of record JAOPZW010000373.1, read on the forward strand.
GTCGATCCTCGTCGAGAACAAGCCCGCCGTCCTCACACGGATCACCGGCCTGTTCGCGCGGCGGGGGTTCAACATCGACACCCTGACCGTCGGGCCGACCGACGACGACCGCTTGTCGCGGATCACGCTGACGCTCGACGGTGCGCTGCACCCGATCGATCAGGTCACCAAGCAGCTGCACAAGCTCATCAACGTCCTGAAGATCCGCGACCTCGAGCCGTCGGAGACGGTCGCGCGCGAGCTGGCCCTGTTCAAGGTCGCCGTCGACGGGAACCAGCGCGCCGAGGTCATGCAGATCTGCGAGATCTTCCGCGGCAAGGTCGTCGACGTGACGAAGCGCTCGGTCATCGTCGAGGTCACCGGCGCCACCGACAAGATCGAGGCCTTCGAGCGGATGGTCCGCCCGTTCGGGCTGGTGGAGATGATGCGCACCGGCGAGATCGCGATCTCGCGGGGCCGCGGCGAGACGTAGTGGCCCCGGCCACAGGCCCCCGGTCCGCGACCTACCATACGGCCGGATGGCCTCCTCGACCCTCGGCGCCGCGCGCTTCGCGCTGGCGGCCCCCGATCGCGAGCGCCTGCTCGGCCGGTTGAGCGAGGCGGTCCGGCGCGCCCGCCGCGCGCCGGAGCGCCAGGTGCTCGCCGGCGTCACGGTCGCGCTCGCCCGCGACGTCGACCCGACCGCGGTCGCCGTGGCGTCGCGGCGCCCCGGCGAGCCGTGGTTCTGCCTGGAGCAGCCCGACCGCGACCGCGCGGCGCTGGCCACGCTCGGCAGCGTCGCGGCGCTGGAGGCCTCAGGGCCCGACCGCTTCGCCGCCGTCGCCCGGGCGTGGCGCGCGCTCGCGGCGGGGGCGCTGTGCGACCCGCCGGACGGCCCCCGCGCGACCGGCCCGGTCGCCGTGGGCGGATTCGCGTTCGCCCCGGACGGCGGCGGCTCCCTGCACTGGGACGGCTTCGCGCCGGCGTCGCTGCACGTGCCCGAGGTCGCGATCGCGCGTCGTGGGGAGGAGGTGCGGCTGACGGCGGTCGCGCTGGCCCGGCCCGACGACACGCCCGAGGGGCTGCTCGCGCGTCTCGAGGAGCGCCTGGGCGAGCTGCGCTCGCGGTCCCTGCCGCTCTTCGACCCCCATCCCACCGGGCGCTTTCACGTGGCGAGCGCGATGCCGCCCGAGCACTACGAGCATGCCGTCGCGCGGGCGGTGGAGCGCATCCGCGCCGGCGCCCTGGACAAGGTCGTCCTCGCCCGCGAGGTGCAGGTGCACGCCCCGGCTCCGCACGATCCCGGGGTGGTGCTGAGCGTCCTGCGCGAGGCGTTCCCGCAGTGCTACGTCTTCTGTGCGGGCCGGGGCGACAGCGCGTTCGTCGCCGCCAGCCCCGAGCTGCTCGTGCGCCGCGAGGGCCTGCGTGCCGGGACGCTGGCGCTGGCGGGCTCGACGCGCCGGAGCGCCGACCCGGCGGTCGACGACCACCTCGGCGAGCAGCTGCTGCGCTCGGAGAAGGACCGCGGTGAGCAGGCGATCGTCACGCGGCGCATCGTGCGCGCGCTGCGGCCGGTGAGCGTGTGGGTGACGGCCGCCGACGAGCCGATCGTCGTGCGCATGGCCAACATCCAGCACCTCGCCACGCCGATCCGCGCCCAGCTCGCCCATCCCGTAGGCGCGGTGGAGCTCGCCGGGCTGCTGCACCCGACGCCGGCCGTGGGCGGCGAGCCGCTCGCGGCCGCCGCGCCCCTCATCCCGGCCCTGGAGGGCCTGGATCGCGGCTGGTACGCCGGGCCGGTCGGCTGGACCGACGTCAACGAGGACGGCGAGTTCTGCGTCGCCCTGCGCTGCGCGCTGCTGAGGGGGCCGATCGCGCGCTGCTATGCGGGCGTTGGCGTCGTGCGCGACTCCGACCCGTCCGCCGAGCTGGCCGAGACCGAGGTCAAGCTCCAGGCGCTGCTGCCCGTGCTGGCGGGCTGAGCACGGCCTCAGCCCTCCCGCAGCGCTGCGCCGACGGCCGACCAGCAGCTGCGGTGCAGGGCGACGTTGGCGGGGCGGGCGGTCCGCACGTGCAGGATCGTCGACTCCGCCGAGGCCATCGCGCGCGCCAGGGCGGCGGACAGGCCGGCGACGTCCGTGGGCGCCTCGTAGGCCAGCCCGAAGGCGGCGGCGACGCGCTCGACCTCGAGCCCGGGCGGCGTCGCGACGTGCTCCTCGAAGGCGTCGCGCTGGCTCGCCACCGGCAGGAAGTCGAAGATGCCGCCCCCGGCGTTGTCGACGACCACGATCGTCAGCGCCAGGCCGAGCCGCCCGGCGCAGAGCAGCGACCCCACGTCGTGGGCCAGCGCGACGTCGCCGAGGTGCAGCACAACCGGGCCCGTCGCGGCGGCGGACGCGCCGAACGCCGCCGCGACCGTGCCGTCGATGCCGTTGGCGCCGCGGTGGGCGAGCACGCGCGGGGGCCGCTCGAGGACGGGCCAGAACGTCTCGATGTCGCGCACCGGCATCGACGAGGCGGTGAACACGGTGGTCTCGGGGCCCAGGCCCGCGAGCGCGGTGGCGACGGCGGGCTCGTTCAGCGCGTCGACGAGCGTCGCGGCCAGCGCGCGGCCCGCGCGGTCGTCGGCCTCGCGCCAGCCGGCGAGCCATTCGCTCTCGCCCGCCGGCTGCGCGGATGCGGCCGCCGTGCCGGCCCAGGCGCCCGGGTCGTCGGTGCGCCACTCCGCCACGACCGCGGCGGGGTCCTGGCGCGCGCCCTCGGGGTCGAAGGCGATCTGGTGGGCGTCGAGCCCGGCCAGCCACTGGCGCAGCGGCTTGGAGGTCGGGAGATCGCCGATGCGGACGACGACGTCGGGAGCGCGCGCGGCGGCGAAGGCGGGCTCGCGCAGCAGCGCGTCGTAGTGGGCCACCGCCGCCGTGCCGCGGCGCGCGCCGGAGAGCGGGTCGGCCAGCAGCGGCGCGCCGAGCGCGGCGGCGGCGCGCGGGAGC
>JAOPZW010000418.1 GCA_025963905.1 Solirubrobacterales bacterium
CGCCCGCCGGCCGCGGACCCCGGCGCGCTCGGCGCGCTCGACGTCGTCGTCGCGCTCGGGCGCCCCGAGGCGGTGGACCCGCGGTTGACCGGCGCCCGCCACGGGGTGTGGTCGCTGCGGGTCGGTGCAGCGCGGACGCCCACCGACGAGGCGCTGCTCTTCTGGGAGCACCGTGACGGCGATGCCAGCGTCGCGGTCCGGCTCGAGCTCGGCGCTGCGGACCAGGCGACGCCGCACACCCTGGAATGCGCGTGGACGGCGATCGACGCCGTCTCGCTACAGCGCTCGCGGGCGGCCGCCTGTGACAAGCCCGCGACGCTGGTGCGCCGGGCGCTCCACCGCCTGCACCACGAGGGGACCGCTGCGCTGGACGGCGGGCCGCCGCCGGCGCCGGAGCCGACCCGCGGCCACCCGCCCGCGCGAACGCTCGCGCGTCACGCCGCCCGGGTCGCCGCCGGAGTGCTGGGGCGCCGCCTGCAGGGGGCGGTCTCCCGTGAGGCCTGGTACGTCGCCTACCGGCCGCGCGCGCCGGACGCCGGCGCCGGGCTTCCTAGCGCCGCGTCTCGTCCCTGGACGCCGCTCCGCGCGCCGCTCGATCACGTCTACGCCGACCCCTTCCTCATCGAGCGCGAGGGCCGACACTGGCTCTTCCTGGAGGACTACAGCTACCGCGCGGGCAAGGCGGGAATCGCCTGCGTCGAGCTGACGCCCGATGGGCCCCGCGGCGTGCCCGAGACGGTGCTCGAGGAGGACGGCCACCTGTCGTACCCGTTCGTGTTCGAGGCCGACGGCGCGATGTACCTGCTGCCCGAGAGCTCGGCGAGCGGGCGGATCGCGCTCTACCGCGCGCACGACTTCCCGCGCGGCTGGGCGCTCGAGCACGTGCTCGTCCCCGCCACGCGCGCGATGGACCCCACGCTTCTCCGCCACGACGGCCGCTACTGGCTCTTCGCCGCCGTCCAGGCGCCCGGCTCGCTGTTCGCGGACGACCTCTGCATCTGGTGGGCGAGCGCCCTTGCCGGCCCATGGCGGGCCCACCCCCTCAACCCCGTCGTCTCCGACGTCCGCCGCGCGCGCCCCGCTGGCGCGTTCCTCACTGGCGATGCCGGCCTCATCCGCCCCGGGCAGGACTGCTCGCGCGGCTACGGCCACGCGATCACGCTGAGCCGCGTCGAGGTCCTGAGCACGCGGGACTACCGCGAGCGCCCGGTCGGGCGGATCGAGCCGGACTGGGGCCCGGGCGTGCTGGCGACGCACAGCTACAACCGCGACGCCGGCTACGAGGTCATCGACGCCAACCGGCGCCTGCCGATGCTGCGACGGCCGGGTGCGCGTCCTCGCCATTGACGCCGGGGCCTGACTGCGGGTGGCGCACCCCGGTGCTGGACTCTACCGTCGAGCCGAGGCCCGCCCCTCCCCTCCTCCATCGTGGCGCGCGGGACGCCTCTCGAGCATTCGTCTGGCGAGGGGGCGCGCGTACGCAAAGGTGGCCCAATCGACAAATCCCGGCAGCGTTGGTGCGAAGGCGAGCAGCAGTTTCTTCTCGGTGAACGAGGTTGACCAGGCGAGCTTGTAGGGATCGTCGGCGCCGAGAAGGTCAAAGCGAGCAAAACCATTCGTGACCACCTCGCGAATCACCGCACGCATCGTCAGGTGCCCCGGCGAGAATCGCCGGTATGCCGGATCGTAGCCAGTCTTGAGGTGGTAATAGGTGTCATCCCCGGCGACGTTGAAATGGAAGGAGAACGCCCGGCCGTCGAGGCGATGGAACGCGAGTCGCAGGCAGCCGCGTGCCGCCGCCCAATGAGCGATCTCGGTGTAGAAGCGCCGCGTCTCGGGACGAGAGGCAATCGCGGTTCCGCGTGCGCCCTTCCACCCCGAGGCCTCGATCCGAAAGCCCTCGTCGAGTAACTCGTCGAGCCGGTCTGTCCCCTCGCAGATCTGGAAGGAGAGGCGCCCCATGCTCTGAAGGCGGCGCTCTTGACGACTCAACTCCTTGCGCAGATTCTTGCTCAGGTGCTTCTCATACGCGTCCCAGCCACCCTCGAATTGGATGTATGGCGAGCGAGCGCGGGGGCGCTCCAGCAGGCGGTAGCCCGCGACGGCCGCCGCCGCGCGACACTGGCTGAGGCCCGGCTTGTCTTCGTCGAGGAAGGCAAGGGAGATCCGGCGCGGACGATCGCAGAACAGCGCCTCGGCGAGCTCCCTGCCAACCGTGGCATCCTCCACGAGCGGGGAGAACTCCGGGGTGTGCGAGTTCGTGGTCGAGCTGAGCGCGCCGGCGCGGTATTGCAACGGAATGACTCCGGCCAGGCGGCCGTCGCGCCGGGCGGCGAGCACCCTGAGCTCGCCCGCTCCGAACGCCTTCCACCAAGCGTCGATCCACCCTGGGCGAAGCCACGGGGCGGCCCTCGTCCGATCGGCCAGGTCGTCCCACTCGTGCGCGAGCGGTTCGATCCTGTCGTGGCTCTCGACGTTCATCGTCGCTCGTCCCCCCCGCGCAGACCATAGCTCGTATGGCGGGCGCCGATCCTCTGGCGAAGCGGCGAGCCGAGCCCGGGTCTCATCCAACTACCCGGCTCGGGCGCGGGTGCGCCCGTCTGCGGCAGGTCACGACGTCGCGCGCGACGCCCTGAGCCGCCCGCGGCGGAGCAGGTCGCGCGCCAGGCGCAGGTCGGCGGGCGTCAGCGCGCGCGTGAGCAGCGCGACGGCCAGGTAGGCCGCCGTGCCGCCGGCCAGCCCGGTGCACCAGTCCAGCAGCGAGAGCCCGGACGTCCCGAGCGCCAGCAGCACGCCCGCCATCGCCAGCGCGCTGAGCAGCGACCGCGCCAGGCACGACAGCAGCGGGCGCAGCGCGAGGCCGACACGGGCGTGGCAGATCCAGATGTGGGCGGGCACGTAGAGCAGGTAGGCGACGTCCGTGCCGATCGCGCCGCCGATGATCCCTATCCGCGGGATGAGGACGAGGTCGATCGCGAGGTTGAGCAGGACCGTCGCGATCGCGATCGGCACGCGGCGGCGAGCCTCACCGATGTAGTCCACGGCGTTGGAGGCCAGCGGCGCCAGCCCGGTGAGCAGGACGAACGGCGCCAGGGTGCGGAGCACCCCGGCGGATTCGTGGTAACGCGACCCGAGGAGCAGCTCGACGACCGGCGACGCCCAGACGACCACCACGGCCACGATCGGGCACTGGAAGACGATCAGGTAGCGGAGGGCGGTGGCGAGCGAGCGCACGTCGGGCGCGTGCCCGGCGCTGCTCGCGAGCCGAGGGGCGACCGCCGAGGAGATCGACAGCCCCGGATAGTGCAGGAGCACGATCAGCCGCAGCGGCGCGCTGTAGAGGCCGACCGACGCGGTGCCGAGCACCGCCCCGATGACGAGGATGTCGACGTGCTGGAAGAGCGCGAAGGCGCCGTCCACGACCAGCAGCACGCCCGCGTAGCGCATGATGCGCCTCGTCTGGCCGCCGCCGCGACGCAGCGCCAGCGCGCCGGCGCCGAAGAACCGCCGGGCGAGCACGACCGCGACGAGCGCCCCGGTCGCGTAGCCGATCGCGCGCCCGAACGCGGCGCCGGCCGCCCCGGCGCCGGCGAGCACAAGAGCGATGCTCGCGGCGGTCTCGACGGCGCTCTCGCACAGGACGATCCGCAGATTGGCCGACACCCGGCGAGCGGCGATGAAGGCCGCGGCGAAGAACCCGAGCACGCCTTGGCCGAGCAGGGCGATCGCCACCCCGCGCAGCGGCCACGTCAGCCCGGGCTCGCCGTATGCGCGCGCGACAAGCGGCGCGGCGAGGACGAGGAGCAGCGTGAGGCCGGCGACGGCTGCGAGCTTGAGGCGCAGGGCGCTTGTGATCACCGCCGCGGTCGCCGTCCGGTCGCCGCGGTGCTCGGCGACGAACCTGGCCGCCGACGTCGAGATGCCGAGATCCGCGGGCAGCCCGACGATCGCGGCGACCCCGAGTGCCAGCGAGAGCGTGCCGTACTGATCGGGGCCGAGCGCCCGGACGAGGTAGAGGACGAGCACGGCCGTGAATGTGGCGCTGGAGATCTGCGTCGCCAGCGCGAACGCGACGTTGCGCGCTACGCCGTCGTCCTGGGGCGCAGGCCCCGCGCCGCGCGCCGCCGGCGGGCGCGGTCCGGCGGTCACGCCGCCCGCGAGCGGCATGTCGCCGGAGGCCTGCGTCATGAGCCGGCGCCCCGCCCGTCGCGAACCCGCCCAGCGATGCGCGCGGCGCCGAGCGCCGCGCGCGATCGCAGCCGTCCGCTGCCTACGAGCAGGGACTCCGACGGGCGGTCGCGCGCGCCGAACCAGTACTTGTACGCCTCCGCCCCATGGGCGAAGTCGAAGCGCGCGCGCCCGGCCGCGATGCTCGAGCGGATGGCCTCGCCGGCGGCGATCTTGCCGAGCCCCAGCGCGGCGGCCTCGGGGTCGAAGCCGCCCAGGAACCAGTAGAAGGTCGCGCCGTCGATGAAGTCGACGTAGATCCCGACCACGCGCCCGCCGGTCCGCAGCTCGCGGACCTGCGCCAGGCCCTGGGGGACGAGCGCCAGCGCCACGTCGCGCACGAACGGCGTGAACCGCGGGTCGCGCTGTTGCGGCGTCAGCGCGCGCCCTGCGACCTCCCACTGGCGCGCGCGGAGCTCGCTCCAGCGCGCGATCGCCGGCTCCAGGTCCTCCGGCCCGCGGAGCTCGCGCAGGGTGACCTCGCCGCCGTCCAGGCGCCGGAGGTGGCGGCGCAGGTTGCCGCGGTGCTGGCGGGAGAGCGTGGCGAGGTAGGCGTCGAAGCTGTCGGGCAGGTCGATCGCCGGACAGGGGCTCGACGGGCGACGGGCCACGCGGCACCCGTGCTCACCGAGCGCCCCCGGCGTCGCCGACCCGGGCGGCAGACCATTCGCGATGAGCAGGTCCCAGCGTCCGGCGTGCTCGAGCAGCGCCTCGCCGACGAGCTCGACCACGCGCTCGCGCAGCTCCGGCAGCGCGAGCACGTCCCAATAGTCGCCCGGGTGGCGCCCGAGCCCGCGGAGGACCCGCAGCGGTCCCGCCCGGGCGAGCGCCAGCGGCGCGAGCCCTACGAGCGTTTCGGCGTCGTGCACGGCCAGCAGCCAGGGCCGGGCGCCCTGGCCCCAGTGCCTCCACCACGCCTGCGCCCAGCCCGCCGACGTGAACGGCGTCGCATGCGGATCAGCTGCGTGCAGCGCGCGCCAGTCCGGCAGCAGGTCGTCGAGCGCCTGGTCTAGCAGCGCGACGTCCATCGATCACGAGCGCGCCGCACCCGGCGCCGCGCGGGCGAGCGCGAGCAGCGCCGGTCCGAGCGCGAGCAGGATCCAGAGCTGCTTGTTGTACTGCGCCGAGATGAAGAAGTCCGCGGTCAGCACGCCGATCTGCGCCGTCATGGCCGCCCTGGCGATCACCTCCAGCCGGTGATCGCCCCGGCGCTTAAAGGCCCTCGCCGCCTTCAGTGCGCTGGAGACCGCGAACGCGATCAGCCCCAGGAAGAGCGAGAGGCCGACGAGCCCGGTCTCCGCCAGGAGCTGGAGGTAGACGTTGTGAGTGACCTCCGGCCTGTCGACGATGAAGTAGCCGTCCGGGATCGCCCCCGGCCGGAGGAGGTAGTGCACTGAGGAAACGGGGAAGTTGCCGGCGCCGACGCCCCGGACCGGGTGCGCGTCGACCATGCGCCAAGCGACCGTCCACAGCCCCGTGCGCCCCGAGCCGTTCCCGGCGGTGGTGACGCGCTGTCGCGCGACCGGCGATGCGAACTCCGAGAAGTACGTCACGGTCCCGAGGGTCGCCACGAGCGCCAGCACGATCGCCATGACCCGCCAGCGACCCGCGCTGAAGATGCCGACCACCAGCACGACGCCGAGCGCAAGCAGGCCTCCGCGCGAGAGCGTCAGGAAGATGGCCAGCAGGATCACGCAGGCGGCGGCGCCGGCGGCGACGCGCCCGAGCGTCCGCTGTCGCAGGACCGCCGCCAGCGCCACGGCGAGGACCAGGCCGGCGACGAGCACCGAGGCCAGCTCGTTCGGGTCCCCGACGATGCCGCCGATGCGATCGCCGCGTAGCGAGTTCGGGGACGGCGGCCGCGCGATCCCGTAGAGCGCCGCGATCGTCGCCCCGATGACGAACGCGGCGATCACCCACACAGCGTGGCGGCGCGTGCCGACGGCCGTGTAGACGATCAGGAACAAGACCAGGTTGGGCGCGTACCTCGGCAACGTGCCCAGCGCGACGGACGGGCTCTCCGCCCACGCGGCGCTCATCGCGATCCAGCAGAGGAACCCGACCATGAGAGCTGTGGCGGCGGGGTGCACGCGGAGGAAGTCGCGGCGCCACTTCGGACGCACCGCCACCGTCGCGAGCCATGATACGACGAGCAGGAGGCCGCCGATCTTGGCGAACGTGAAGCCGCCCGCAACCGCCGGCAAGACCTCGAAGAAGGCCAGGATGATGAACAGGCACAGGCCCAGCGCGAGATCGCTCATGACCGCCACGAGGAACGCGACCCCGAGCGTGGCTCCGAGCGCGAGCTTCGGCGCCGCGCCGGCCAGCCACCCGAGCAGGAGCGCCGCGCCGGCGATGCCCAGCACGGCGACCAGGCCGCGCGGGTCGCCTTGCGGGCGCCGGGCCCACAGTCCGGGGGCCAGATCGGCTACGCCACGCGCCGGGCTCACGCGATCACGGCTCCCCCCACCCGAGCGCCGGATAGGCCTCCGAGAGCCTCGCCCGCAGCTCGGTGAGCTGCGCCTCGGGTGCCAGGCGTCCCGCGACCTCCAGCGAGCGCGCGCTGAGGCGCTCTCGCTCGCCTGGGTCGTCGTCGAGGGCGGCCACCGCGCGCGCCAGCTCGTCGGGACGCTGCTGGGCGACCACCACGCCCGCGCCGCCGGCGAGCAGGCGCGGCATCCCGCCGACGTCCGAGACGATCGCGGGCAGGCCACGCGCCAGCGCCTCCACGAGGCTGTGCGGCAGGCCCTCCGAGCGCGAGGGCAGGACGAACACGTCGGCGTCGTCGAGGAGCGCGACGAGCTCGGGACCGTGGGGAACGAAGCCGGCGAAGCGCACGCGTTCGGCCACGCCGCGCGCCGCCGCCAGCCCACGGAGGCGGCCGGCGTCGGGGCCGTCGCCGGCGACCACCAGCCGGACGTCGCGACCGTCGCGAGCCAGGAGCTCCACCGCCTCGAGGAGGTCGTCGATCCCCTTCTCGGGCGACAGCCGGGCCACGGTGATCAACTGCAGCAGGCGCCCACCGCGCGCGCGGCGGGCAGTTGGGGCCATCGGGAAGTCCCGGCTCAGCGCGGGATAGAGGTCGTAGATGCGGGCATCCGGCCCGACATAGCGCTCACGCAGCTCGTCTCCGGCGACGAACGTGGGCACCCCCGCGGCCACCCAGCGCCGCACGGGACGCTCCATGAGGCGCAGCGCGAGCAGGTACCGCCGCCGGCGCAGGCCGGGGCTCATCATCCAGGAGAGCGTCCGCTGCTTCTCGCCGCGCACCAGGAGAAAGACGGGCCGCCCGGAGGCTCGGGCGCAGAAGACGAGCATGTCCCCCACGATGCTCGGAACGACGGCCCCGACGACGTCCCAGTGCCGTAGGTTGCGGGCGATCCGCCACAGCGAGACCGGCACGATCAGGAGCACTCGCCGCGCGAGCGACGCCGCGCTGGACCAGTGGGGCAGGCCCAGGATCCGCACGTTGGGCGGCGGCTCGACCGGTCCGTAGCCCGGCCGCGGCCCGTCGGCGCGGAGCAGCGGCAGGCACAGCCACGTGACGCTCGTATGGGCGCCGAGCGACAGGAAGAAGTCGAACAGGTGCGGGTAGCGCGCGCTGAGGTCGCCGTCCACGTCGAGCATCGGCATGTTCAGGAAGAGCCCCAGGCGCGGGCGCCCGTCCCGCGCGGCGATCGGCGGCGGGTATGGTCGGCTCACCCGTGCACGTCCTCTACGTGACGCACTACTTCCACCCCGAGGTGGGCGCGCCCCAGACGCGCATCCTCGAGTCCGCGCAGCGGCTCGCCGCTCACGGCCATGCGGTGACCGCACTCACCGGCTTCCCGAACTACCCCGACGGCGTCATCCCGGCTCCCTATCGCGGGCGCCTCATGCAGACGGAGTGGGTCGGCCCCGTGCGGGTGATCCGCAGCGCCGTCTACGCCGCCCCCAACCGCGGCTTCGCGCGGCGCCTGCTCAACCACGCCTCGTCGGCGATCTCGTCGACGCTCGCCTCGCCCCGCGCCGGTCCCACCGATGTCGTGATCGCCGAGAGCCCGCCGCTGTTCACCGCGGCCGCCGGCGTGCTCATCGCGCGCCTGCGCCGGGCCCCGCTCGTCCTGAACGTCGCCGACCTCTGGCCGGAGTCGGCCGTCCAGCTGGGCGCGCTCCGCGACCCCCGCGCGATCCGTCTCGCCGAGGCGATGGAGCGGTTCGCCTACCGCCATGCCGCGCTGATCGCGGTGCCCACCCCGGGGATGCGGGACTCGCTGCTGTCGCGCGGCCTGCCCGACGAGCGCGTCGTGCACCTGCCCAACGCCGTCGACATCGACCGCTTCGGCGCCGCCCCGGCTCCGGTCGGGCGCGAGCGCCCGCGGATCGTCTACAGCGGCACCGTCGGGATGGCGCAGGGGATCGGCACGCTGCTCGAGGCCGCGCGGATTCTGGAGGCGGAGGGCGACGAGCTCGAGTTCCTGGTGGCCGGCGACGGGGCCGAGCGACCCCAGCTCGAGGCGCTCGCCCGGGAGTGGGGCCTGCGGAGCGTCACCTTCGCGGGAAAGCTGCCGCGCGAGCGCATCCCGGCGGTGATCGGCGGCGCTGACATCGCGGTCCTGACGCTGCGCGACCTCCCGCTGTTCGAGGACGCCCTGCCCAGCAAGCTGCTCGAGTACATGGCGGCTGGGCGCCCGGTTGCCGCGGGCGCGGCCGGCCTCGTCGCAAGCGTCGTCGAGGCAGCCGGCGCCGGCCTCGTCACGCCGCCCGAGGACGCGAGCGCGCTCGCCGCCTCCATCCGGCGGCTGGCCCGCGACCCGGTCACCGCGGCCGCGATGGGCGCGAGCGGCCGCCGGTACGTCCACGAGCACTTCAGCCGCGACGCGGTGGTCGGCAGGCTCGAACGGCTGCTGCGCGAGGTCGCCGGCCAGCCCGGGCGCGAGCGGGTGCGGGCGGTCTAGCTGCCTCACCGGCCTCGGCTCCTCAACCGTAGTACTCGGAGTACCGGCTCCGGCGGGCGTCGACGCCGACGACGACGAAGCCGGCCGGCTCGATCTCGTGCTGAGCGACCAGCCCACCGAGCTCCTGGAGCTGCGTGAGGTTGCTGCGGCCCATCCGCACGACGAAGACGAGGTCGTCCACGCTCCGGGCGATCGCCACCGCATCTGCGACGACGTTGAGGGGGGGCGAGTCCACGACGACCCAGTCGTAGGTCTCCTTGAGCTCGTCGATGATCTCGTGCGCCCGCGGAAGCGACAGCAGCTCCTCGGTGTGGTGGCTGCTGCGCTCGGTCAGCAGGACGTCGAACTCCGATCCGGACGGGCCGCTCCTCATCAGCGCGTCGCGAACCGGGACGGCACCGGCCACGACCGAGTTGATCCCGTGGCGCGCCTTGAGTCCGAGCGCCAGGCCGATCGTCGGGCGTCGCAGATCGGCCTCGACGAGGACGACCTTGCGCCCGACCGCCGCCAGCGACGCGGCCAGGTTGATGGACGTCGTCGTCTTGCCGTCGGCCAGCGAGGGGCCCGTCACCAGGACCGAGCGCGCGTCCCCTTGCCCGTTTGCCGAGACGAGCGCCGCGCGCAGGTTGCGGTAGCCGTCGACCGCGAGAAGCGAGAGCTCGTCCGGTTTGAGCGGTGCGGTGCCGCGGCGGCGGCGCTCGCGCGGGATGCGGGCCAGCACGGGCAGGCTGTAGCGCTCGCGCAGCTGGTCCTCGCGACGCAGGCGCGGGTCGAGCAACTGCATGCCGAACGCCCCGCCGACGCCGAGCACGAGGCCGCCGAAGAGGCCGACGGCCAGGCTGAGCCTCTTCCGGGGCGACGACGGCGACGCCGGCTGCAGCGCCCGGGTCTCCACCCGGATGGTGGGATCCGGGCCCTGCCGCAACGTCTGGAGCTCGGTGATCTTGGCGGGGAGCGAGTCTGGTCCGGTCTGGCGCTCGGTCGCTGGGGTGGCGCTGAGCTGCGCCTGGAGACGCGGGATGAGGCTGTCCAGCTGGCGATGCAGCTGCGTGGTGCGCTGAGCGACCGCGGCGTCGCCGAAGGCGTTCGCGAGCCGTTGGGCGTCGGCTGAGCTTCCCACGCTGGCGGTGATCGTCACGATGTTGCTCTGCGCGACAGGGTCGGCGCGCACCTTCGCCAGCAGCGCCGACGGCCTGTCGGACACCAGTAGCAGGCGCCTGGCCGCCGCGGCCACGTCCGGGGTCGTCACGAGACGCGCGGCCGTCTGGACATCGCGAGTGGGATCTGTGGAGTCGCGGATGAGCCCGAGCCCCGCGAGGGTGGTGTCGCCGCTGGGCACCGGTGTGATGAGCAGATCGGTCTGGGCCTTGTACACCTTGGGGGCAGCCGCGACGTAGGCCGCCGCGGCAGCGGTGGCCAGGACGGTGACCAGGGCGATGAGGCCGACGTGCTCGCGCAGCGTCTCGAGGATCCTGTGCATGCCGGCGTCCTCGCCGGGCGGCTTGATCCAGTCGGCGCGATGACCCTGCTCGGGATCCTCGCTCCCCATTCAGGCCTCCCCGCGACGCATCAGGCGGGCTTGCTCAGATCCTCGACCGCCACGCCGTTTTCCACCAGGATGTCGTCGACCCACGCGTTGGAGAAGTCCCCGCGCGCAACCGCCGACGTGTAGTCCGACTCGGCCAGCGCCAGGTTCGACAGGCGCTCGACGAGCTCCTCGGCGATGTCGAGCGGGACGACGACGACGCCGTTCAGGTCGCCGACGATGACGTCGCCGGGATGGACGACGACCCCGCCGATGGAGACGGGGTAGTTGATCTCGCCGGGCCCGCGGTGCAGCGGCCCGATCGGCGTCACGCCGCGCGCGAACACCGGAAGGTCTCCGAGCGCCCGGATGCCCGGCAGGTCACGGACGAGCCCGTCGACCACGATCCCCGCGATGCCTCGATGGCGCGCCTTGGTCGACACCAGGTCGCCCAGGACGGCCGTCGTGCCAGACGCGCTCGTGTCGACGACCAGGATGTCGCCGGGTCGAGCGACGTCGAGGCTCTTGTGCACCATCAGGTTGTCGCCGGGATAGACCTTGACCGTGCAGGCCGGGCCGACGATCCGCAGCCCAGGGTCCGTCACGGGCCGGATGTCGGAGTGCACGGCATACAGGCGGTTCATGAGGTCGGAGATCGCGGGCGTCTCGAACCTCCCGAGCGCTTCCATGGTCTCCGGGAGAGGCCGCTCGATCTCGTAGCGGATGCGAAACCCCGGTCCCGGGTGCATCTCGGCGGTCTTGGGCTTCCCGACCATTCCCCCTACCTCCTCGCGCCGTCCCTCGCTGACTCAGGGCTCACTGTAGACCCGTGTCACACGCCAAGGCAAGCCGAGCGATGTCAGCGACGGACGACGGCGCGGGCGCGACCCCCCGCCGCCGCGGCGGCGCGGATGCTCCACGCGCCGACCCCGGTCCGCCGGACGCGGCGGGCGGTTGGGGACAGCTTCGCGCGCAGGCTGAGCGCCGTCTCGGTCCGGTAGATCCCGATCCGGGGCCAGCGCAGCGCGTCGCCGGCGACGAAGAGCGCCGGCACCGTGCACGCCGACGTGTATCCGGCCGCACCGGTGGCGCGCACCACCCGCTCGTCGTGGTCGCCGTAGGGATACGCGAGCGACCCGCACGCGCCCAGTCGCTCGCGACAGCGGTCACGCGAGTCGACGAGCTCCCGCTCGAGGTCGGCGTCGGCCAGCCGCGTCAGCCACGGGTGCGAGCACGTGTGCGAGCCGATCTCCCAGCCGGCCTCGGCCAGGATGCCGAGCTGCTCCCACGAGGCCGGCACCAGCTCCGGCTCGTGGGGGCCGCCGAGCCAGCGATCGATCCCCGCCCACGCCATCGCCCGCTCCTGGCCGGCGTAGTCCGTCGGCACGAACACCGTCGCGGGGATCCCCAGGCTCGCGAGGATCGGGAACGCGGTCTCGAACACCGAGCGGTAGGCGTCGTCAAACGTGACCGCCAGGGTGCGCGGCGCGGGCGGCGCGTGGATCGCCTCGTGCACCGTGGTCGGCCGGTACCCGCGGTCGAGCAGGAGACGCATCTGCGTTTCGAGGGCATCCGGCGCGACCGCGAGCGCCGCCGGCCACGTCTCGCTCACCGCGTGGTAGGAGAGGACCAGGACGTCGCTCACACGGCGTACTCCGCCGGGCGGTAGACGTGCGGGTGAGAGCGCACCCAGTCGATCGTCCGGCCGAGCCCCTCCTCCAGGCCGACCCGCGCACGCCAGCCGCACAGCTCGAGGGCGAGCGCCGGATCGGACACGAGCCGGTCGACCTCGCTTGCCGGGGGCCGCAGCCGCCGCTCGTCGACCACCACATGCAGCGACCGTCCCAGGAGGCCCCCGACGAGCTCGACGATCTCGCCGACCGACACGTCGACGCCTGAGCCGAGCTGGAAGGTGCGCCCCACGGTGCGCTCCGAGCCGGCCGCGGCGACGAAGCCGGCCACCGTGTCCGATACGTAGGTCAGGTCGCGGCGCGGCGTCAGGGCGCCGAGGTGAAGCGTGTCCGACGCGAGCGCCTGGGAGATGATCGTCGGGACGATCGCCCGAGCCGACTGGTGGGGCCCGAACGTGTTGAACGGCCGCAGCACGGTGACGGGGAGCCCATGGGCCCGGTGAAAGGTCTCCATCAGCTTGTCGGCGCCGACTTTGCTCGCCGCGTACGGCGACTGGGCGCCCAGCGGATGGTCCTCGCGGATCGGGACGCTCTGCGCCGTTCCGTACACCTCGCTCGAGGAGGTGTGGACGACGTGTGCCACGGCGTGAGTCAGAGCCGCTTCCGCGACGTTGAGCGCCCCGAGGACGTTCGTCTCGAAGAAGTCGCGGGCGTTGAGGTAGGAGTACGGGATCGCCACCTGGGCTCCGAGGTGGAACGCCAACTCGGAGCCGCGAACCGCGCGCGCCACCGACTCGGAGTCGCGCAGGTCGCCCATGACGACCTCGATCTCGGAGAGCACGTCCGGGTCGAGCCACTCGAGCGCCCCCCGGTCGCCGCGCGAGTTGTAGCGCACGAACGCGCGCACTCGAGCGCCGTCGGCGACGAGCCGCGCGGCGAGATGGCCGCCCACGAACCCGCCCGCACCGGTGACCAGCGCGTTGCGCCCGGTCATGCTCGTCCGGCTCGAGGGAAGGGGCTAGGGTTGGAGGCGTGGCTCGGTGGAGCGTGCCCCTGACGGATGTCGTCATCTCGGACGACGACATCGAAGCGGTCACCGACGTGTACCGCTCCGGGTGGCTCAGCATGGGGCCCGAGACGGCGGCATTCGAGCAGGAGTTCGCCGCGTATACGGGATCGCGCCACGCGGTGGCGGTCTCGAGCTGCACCGCCGCGCTGCACCTGGTCTGCACGGCGTCTGGGCTCGGCGCCGGCGATGAGGTGATCGTGCCCTCGCTGACGTTCGTGGCAACGGTCAACGCCGTGGCCTACACGGGCGCCCGGCCCGTCTTCGCGGACGTCGCCGGGCCCGAGCGCCCGTGGCTGTCGGCGGAAGCCTGCGAGCTGGCGATCGGACCGCGGACGAAGGCGATCGTGGCGATGGATTACGGCGGACACGCCGGGGACCTCGAGGCGCTGCGCTCGCTTACCGACCGCCACGGGCTGATCCTAATCGAAGACGCAGCGCACGCCGCGGGCTCGCGGTTGCACGGGCGCCACCTCGGGACGTTCGGCGACGCGGGCGCGTTCAGCTTCTTCTCCAACAAGAACCTCGGCATCGGCGAGGGCGGGATGCTGGTCACGGACGACGACGCGCTGGCGGCGCGCGCGCGCCTGCTGCGCTCGCACGGCATGACTACGCTGAGCTGGGATCGCTTCCGGGGGCACGCCAGCACCTACGACGTCGTAGCGCTCGGGTTCAACTACCGGCTCGACGAGCCTCGCGCGGCGCTCGCCCGTCGCCGGCTCGGACGACTCGACGACGAGAACCGCCGACGGGCGTTGGTCGCCGCCGGCTACTTGGAGGCGCTGGCGGATCTGCCCCTGGCCGCCCCGCTCACGCCGCGGGAAGGCCTCACGCCGTCCCACCACCTGTTCACCATCGTGCTCGAGCCGGGCGCGGACCGCGACGCCTTCCGCGCCCACCTCGCCCGTCGCGGCATCGAGACCAGCGTCCACTACCCACCGGCGCACCGCTTCTCGATCTACTCGGACGGCGCCCCGGCCCGGCTCCCGGAGACCGACGGCTACGCAAGCCGGAGCGTCACGCTGCCGATGTTCGCCCACCTGCAGGGACGCCAACTGGACGAGGTTGCCTCCGCGGTCCGCGAGGCGCTGGATTGAGGACTGCTGTCCCACCCGCCCACCGACCTGCACCTCCGTCCGGATTTCACCCGGCGAGGGACGCGCGTTGGTTGACACCCCCCCGCCGGTTGTGGTTTGTTCGTCCAGACCGGTCCGACAAATTGTTCAGGCGGAGGGGGCCCCGCCGTGGCTTGCTGCTGGCAGCATCCAACCGGTTCGGGATGTAGGCAACGCGGCGGTGACCAAGGTGCGGAGACCTGCACGACGCGGAGCGCCCGCGGCTCCACTTTGAGCCGCCTGATCGACGTGGTGCTCGCCACGACGATGCTGCTCGCCCTGCTGCCGATCATGCTCCTGATCGCTGTCTGCGTCGTCGCCGAGTCGCGCGGTCCGGTCTTCTACCGCGCCACGCGTGTCGGCTACCGTGGGCGCGAGCTGCGCATGCTCAAGTTCCGGAAGATGGCCGTGGGCGCGTCCGGCCCGGCGCTCACGGCGGCGTCCGACGCACGCTTGACGCGAGTGGGCTCGATCCTTGCGGCGACGAAGCTCGACGAGCTGCCCCAGCTCATCAACGTGGTGCGCGGCCAGATGAGCCTGGTCGGACCACGCCCTGAGGACCCGGAGTTCGTCGCATCCCGCCCGGCGGAGTTCGGCGAGATCCTGAGCGTGCGGCCGGGCATGAGCGGGCTGTGCCAGCTCGCCTTCGCGTGCGAGAGCCGGATCCTCTCCGCCGACGACCCCGTCGGCCACTACCTCGACCGCATCCTGCCCCAGAAGGTCAGGCTCGACCAGCTCTACGTGCGGCGACGCGGCGTGTGGCTCGATGCGCGGATCATGCTGTGGACCATCGCCGCGACCGTCCTGCGGATTCCCGTCTCGGTCGACCGCGCGACCGCGGCGATGCATATCCGCCACCGGCCCCCGGCCAGGGCGACCGCGGGCATAGTGCTCGGCCCGGAGCCCGCTTCCGTCGTGGCCGGTCATGCCCGGCCGGAGGGCACGTGACGCGCGCGATCGTCCTCGCAGGCGGAGAGGGCACCCGCCTGCGTCCATACACCGCGGTGATCCCCAAGCCCCTCATGCCGATCGGCGACCGGCCGATCCTCGGGATCGTCCTATTGCAGCTCAAGCATGCCGGCTTCACGAACGTGGTCCTCTCCATCGGCTACCGGGCCGACCTGATCGAGGCCTTCTTCGGGGACGGCTCCAACTTCGGCCTCGAGATCGAGTACGTGCGCGAAGACAAGCCGCTGGGCACCGTCGGCGCCCTCGCCCTGGTCGACGACCTCGACGAGCCGTTCCTCGTCATGAACGGCGACGTCCTGACCGATCTCGACTACGCCGAGCTGCTCCGCCGGCACACGGGCTCCGACGCGCTCGTCACGATCGCGACGGTGCGCAAGCACGTGGAGATCACGCTCGGCATCCCGCGCATGGCGAGCGACGGCTCGGGACGCCTGGTGGACTTCCTCGAGAAGCCGGGCATCGACGTGGAGGCGTCGATGGGCGTCTACGGCATGTCGTCGGACGTGCTCAAGTACATCCAGCCCCACGAGAGGCTCGACTTCCCGGATCTCGTGCACCGGCTGCTGAACGCGGACGAATCGGTCCGAGCCTGGAGCCCGGGTGGCTACTGGCTCGACATCGGTCGCCACGAGGACTACGACCAGGCGACGGCCGAGTTCGACAGCATGCGCCACCGTCTCGTGCCCGAGCCGGCCGTCGTGCCGCGCTGACGGTCAGGGCGCCGCCTGCAGCGGCAACGGCCGCGGGCAGCCGCCCACGCCCCGCCAGGGTAGGCGGACGCTCACCGCGCTGGCGTTGTTGTCCTCCCTGCTCTCCCACAGGTGCTTGGCGGGATCGGCGACCAGGACGTAGGCGAAGCACCCCTGCAGGCCGGTGACGTCAATCCAGTTGCGGGGGTAGGACCACGGGTAGATGTCGGCCCAGCCGGCCGACGTCCCGAGCGTCACCTGCGAGCGCGCGCCGGCTTGTGAGCATGCCGGGAAGACCTGCGTGCGCGGCGCTCTGGCGA
>JAOPZW010000419.1 GCA_025963905.1 Solirubrobacterales bacterium
CTCGGCCTCGGGCTCGGGCGCTTGCGCCGGCGCCTCGCCGGCGCGCAGGCGCTCCAGGCGCGCGACGACCTCGGGCGCCGGTCCGTGGTGCCGCGCGTGGGGGTCGAGCACCACGCCGCCGCCGAGCGTGTCGGGCGGGGCGATCGAGCGGATGACGAGATGGTCGCCGGCGCGCGCCAGCAGCGGGCGCTCGACGCGCGCCTGCCACAGGTCGCCGCCGAGCGCGACGAGGCGCGCGGGCGTCTCGCGCGTCCCGTGGTGGACGTGGACGCGAGCCCCGGGCGCGCGGCCGCGGAGCGCCAGCGCCGCATCGAGGATGTGCGTGGGCGCCACGGCGCCCGGCGCGGCCACCACGTCGCCGGGCGCGACATCGCCGCGGTCGAGCCCCGCGAGGTTCAGGGCGACGCGCTGGCCGGCCTCGGCGCGCTCGACGGCCGCGTCGTGGACCTCCACGCCGCGCACGCGCACGCGGCGCCCGGCGGGCAGCACGGCGAGCGTGTCACCGCGGGCGATCGCGCCCGACCACAGGGTCCCCGTCACGACGGTGCCGGCCCCGCGGATGGTGAACGAGCGGTCGACGTGGAGAACGGCCCCACCCGCCCCACCCGCCCCACCCGCCCCACCCGGCGCGGCGGCGCGGCCGGGCAGCGGGGCCGCGACGCGGTCCAGTGCGGCGGCGACCTCCGCGACCCCCTTCCCCGTGCGCGACGAGCACGCGACGACGTCGAGCGCCGCTTCGCCGCCGAGTAGCGCGCGGGCCTCGGCCGCGGCGCGGGCCGGGTCGGCGACGTCGGCCTTGGTCACCGCGACGACCCCGCGGTCGATCCCTAGCGCGGCGAGGACCGCCGCGTGCTCGACGGTCTGGGGCATGACGCCGTCGTCGGCCGCCACGACGAGCAGGAAGAGGTCGATGCCGGTCGCGCCGGAGACCATCGTGCGCACGAAGCGCTCGTGGCCGGGCACGTCGACGATCGACAGCCGGCGCCCGGAGGGCAGCGTGAGGGCCGCGTAGCCCAGGGCGATCGAGATGCCGCGCGCCTTCTCCTCGGGCAGCCGGTCGGTGTCGACGCCGCTGAGCGCGCCGACCAGCGCGGTCTTGCCGTGGTCGATGTGGCCGGCGGTTCCGAGCGTGAGCGGCGCGCTCACGGCACCGCCCGCGCGGCCCGCACGGCGGCGCCCGCCGCCTCGGCCTCGGCGTCGCTCAGGGTTCGCGGATCCAGCAGCAGCCGGGCGTCGCGGATGCGGCCCACGACGGCGGGATCCCCGCGACGCAGGGCGGCGGCCAGCGCGTCGGCGCCCTCGGGGCCGGGATCGATCGCCACGACCGGCCCCTCCAGCTCGAGCAGCGGCAGCGCGCCGCCCCCGACCTTCGCGCTGCCCCAGACGACCTCGCCCCCGGCCGCCGCCGCCAGGCGCTCGGCGCGCCGCTCGAGCACGGCCGGCGGCGTGTCGAGCATCGCGACCACCGGCACCTCGCGCCGGGCGAGCTCGGGATCGCGATACAGCGCCAGCGTGGCCTCGAGCGCCGCGAGCGAGAGCTTGTCGATGCGCGTCGCCCGCGCCAGGGGATGGCGGCGGCAGGCGGCGATCGCCTCGCGGCGCCCGGCGAGCAGCCCCGCCTGCGGGCCGCCGAGCAGCTTGTCGCCGGAGAAGCACACGAGCGCCGCGCCCGCGGCGACCGACCGGCGCACCGGCGGCTCCCCCGCCAGTAGCTCGAGGTCGCCGGCCAGGACGCCGGAGCCGACGTCGTCGATGACCGCGACGCCGAGCCCGCACAGCGCCTCGATCTCGACCTCCTCGACGAACCCCAGCGTGCGGAAGTTCGACGGGTGGGCGCGCAGGATCGCCCCCGTGTGCTCGCCCAGCGCCGCCGCGTAGTCGGACACGCGGGTGCGGTTGGTGGTCCCGACCTCCACCAGGCGGGCCCCGGCCTGCGCCACGACATCGGGGATCCGGAAGGCGCCGCCGATCTCGATGAGCTGCCCGCGCGAGACCACGATCTCGCGCCCGGGTCCGGCCAGCGCGGCGGCCGCCAGGAGCGTCGCCGCCGCGCAGTTGTTGACCACCAGCGCGGCCTCAGCCCCGGTCAGCTCGCGGACCAGGCCTTCGACGTGGTCCTGGCGCGAGCCCCGCTCGCCGGTCTCGAGGTCGAGCTCGAGGTTGCTGTAGCCCTCGGCCACCCTCGCGACGGCCTCGCGGGCCGCCGCCGCCAGGGGCGCCCGTCCCAGGTTCGTGTGGACGACGACGCCGGTGGCGTTCAGCACCCGGCGCAGCGAGGGCCGCAGGCGCCCGCGGGCGCGCTCGACGAGGTCGACCTCGTCGCCGGCGCCGCCGAGCAGCTCCGCCCGGCGCTGGGCCAGCTCCGCCCGCGCCACGGCGGTCGCCAGGCGGTCGACGGACGGCAGCGCGCGCAGGCGCTCGCGCGCGTCGTCGTCGGGCGGTGCGGCGTGCTGGGCCACGATCGCCATGTTCCCATGCGCGCCCCGCCCGCACGGTGGATCGCCGGACATCGCCGCGTGTCGTGGCGAGACCGGTGGGTAGTGCCGCAACGAACCCACCCCACGGAAAGGAGAGCCCGTGTTCGAGAAGCTCGACACCCCACAGGAGCTCTTCACCTACAAGCTCGGCTCTGCCCTGACGATGGAGCAGACCGTCCTCGACATGCTCGGCGACCTCGAGGAGAAGGCCCAGAGCCAGCAGCTCAAGCAGCAGTTCCACCACCACGCCCAGGAGACCCAGCAGCAGATCCGCAACATCGAGCAGGCGTTCACGGCGATGGGCGAGGAGCCCGAGGACGAGCCCTGCCCGGCGATCAAGGGGATCGAGAAGGAGGGCAAGGCGAACATCAAGAAGACCGATGACGCGCTGGTCGACGCGGTGATCCTCTCGGGTGCCGCCGAGACCGAGCACCACGAGATCGCCGTCTACGAGAGCCTGATCACCCAGGCCGAGGCGATGGGCAGGCCGAACGTCGTCACGCTCCTGCGCGAGAACCTCGAGCAGGAGCAGCACACGCTCGAGCATGTGAGGCAGGCGTCGCGGCAGGTGGCCATGCAGGCAGCCGGTCAGGCCGCCTGACCGGCGGACGCCCGGTCGCGTTCGCGCTGTGCCTTGCGGCGCCGCTGCGGCCCGACGATGTACTTCGGGTCGCGCGCGGACACGGGGCCGGCGCGGTAGACCGCCCAGCGCTCGCTCAGGGCGCCCGCCAGCAGCAGCGCGCCGCCGACGGCGGCGCCTGCGCGGCG
>JAOPZW010000420.1 GCA_025963905.1 Solirubrobacterales bacterium
TGAGCTGCCGCGCACCGCGCACGTGAAGGCCGGGGACGTCGAGTTCGACGCGCGCGTGCGGATCGACACGCCCAAGGAGGCGGAGTACTTCCGCCACGGCGGCATCCTGCAGTACGTGCTGCGCCAGCTCCTGCAGGGCCAGGCCTGATGGCCGGCGTCCTGATCCACGGGAGCACCCTGCGCTCGCCCGAGATGCGCCACGAGGTGCCGCTCGCCGTCGGCGACCCGTTCCTCTACCTCGAGGCCGACGGGCGCCGCGCGGTGCTGACCAACCCGCTGGAGGTGGATCGCATCGCGGCCGCGGCGCCCGACGTCGAGCTGCTGCTGGTCAGCGAGCTCGGGCAGGACGAGCTGATCGCCGAGGGCCACAGCCGCGCCGATGTCGAGCGCGAGGTGTGCGTCCGCGCGGTGCAGCGGCTCGAGATCGGCACGGCCGTGGTGCCGGGCGACTTCCCGCTCGCGCTGGCCGATCGCCTGCGTGCCTCGGGTGTCGAGCTGACGCCCGAGGACGAGCTCTTCGACGAGCGCCGCCGGCGCAAGACCGACGCGGAGATGGCCGGCATCCGGCGCGCCACGGCGGCGGGCCTCGCCGCGCTGGGGGAGGCGGCGCGGATGCTCCGTGAGGCGCGGATCGCCGGCGGGCTGCTCCAGGGCGGCGATGGCGGGACGCTCACATCCGAGCGGGTGCGCGCGCGCATCCGGGAGGTGTGCGCCCGTCATGGCGCCCCCGCGCCCGACGACATCATCGTCGCGCCGATGGCGCCGGGTGACCCCGTGGGCCACGAGAGCGGCTCGGGCCCGTTGCCGGCGCACGTCCCGATCTGCATCGACCTCTGGCCCCAGGACGAGGCGTCGGGCTGCTGGGCGGACATGACGCGCACGTTCGTCGTCGGCGACGTCAGCGACGCGGTCGCCGGGCTGCACCGGCTGGTGCTCGACGCCCACGAGCGCGCGTGCGCCGCGGTCACGGCCGGCGTGCGCGGGGTCGACGTCTACGGCGCCGCCTGCGACGTCTTCGAGGCGGCGGGCCACCCGACCCAGCGCACGAAGGCGCCGGGGGAGTCGCTGCGGCACGGCTTCTTCTTCAGCCTCGGTCATGGCGTCGGCCTGGAGGTCCACGAGGCGCCGGCGCTGGGGCGGACCGGCGCTGCGCCGCTGATCGCCGGGGACGTGATCGCGGTCGAGCCGGGAACGGTCGACCCGCAGGACGGCGGCATGCGGGTCGAGGACCTGCTCGTGGTCACCGACGACGGCGCGGAGAACCTCACGGAGTCGTTCCCGTACTCGCTGGCGCCGTAGGGGCGGCCGCGGGGGGCGGGGATCTCCGCATCGGTCGGAGGCGGGCCGGTTTGGCGGGGGTGGGTGTGGGGTCGCGCCCGCGGCCCTGCCGGGACGCGCCGGGGCGGTCCGGGCCGTCCGGGCGGCGAGAACGCGACCTGGGCGCGATATGCACACGATATGCGTGCATCTGGCGCCCAGACCGCGGACTGGGGTGTCGTCCCGGCGAGCCCGCGGGGCGACGCTCCACCCTCACCCGCCAAACCGGGGCGAGCGGGGCAGCTTCCGCGATCGCCGCCCTGCCCCGCGGCGGCCGACCTGGGCGCCAGATGCACGAATACCGTGCATATCGCGCCCATACCGGTGCGCGCGACACTGCCCGCGGCGCGTCAGCTCAGCAGCACCACGACGACCAGGATCACGACGACCACCACGATCCCGGCGAGCGCGGGGACGATCGGGCGCTGGCGCCACCAGAACTCCGGGTGGGCGCGGTCGCGGGTGTGGTGGCCCTCGGGCGGCGTGCCGACCCAGTCGTCGTCGTCCCAGGAGGAGCGGGGCATGGTCCCGTCATCCCCCGCCGGCGCCACGCCGACACCGTGGGAGTGAGGTAGCGTCGCCGCCATGAAGATCCGCGCCGCAGTCCTCGAGGAGTTCGGGCAGCCGCTGGTGGTGCAGGAGATCGACCTCGCCGGCCCCAGGCCCGGGGAGGTCCTCGTGCGCCTCGAGGCGTGCGGGGTGTGCCACACCGATCTGTATACGGCCTCCGGCGCCGACCCGTCGGGCTACGCCCCGACGGTGCTGGGGCACGAGGGTGCGGGCATCGTCGAGGCGATCGGCGAGGGCGTCGAGAGCGTCAGGCCGGGCGACCGCGTGCTGACGCTGTTCTCGCCGCAGTGCCGGGAGTGCCTGCACTGCCGCTCGGACCGCACGAATCTCTGCCTGGCGATCCGCGAGCAGCAGAACCTCGGGTTCCTGCCCGACGGGACGACGCGCCTGTCGCGCGACGGCGAGCCGATCCGCCACTTCATGGGCACCTCGGCGTTCGCCGAGGCGACCGTCCTGCCCGAGATCGCGGTGGCGAAGGTCGATCCCGCGGCCCCGCCCGACGTCGTCTGCACGCTCGCCTGTGGCGCGACGACCGGGATCGGCGCGGCGCTCTACGTCGCGCACGTCGAGCCGGGCTCGACGTGCGCCGTGTTCGGCGCGGGCCTGGTGGGCCTCGGCGCGGTCGCCGGCTGCAAGCTCGCCGGAGCCGAGCGGATCATCTGCTTCGACATGAGCGAGGAGCGCCTCGCGATGGCGCGCGCCCAGGGCGCGACCGACACGTTCGTCGGGGGGGCGGGCGCGGTCGATCAGGTGCTGGAGCTCACCGGTGGCTTCGGGGCCGACTACACCTTCGAGGCGACCGGCAACGTCAAGGTCATGCGCCAGGCCGTCGAGTGCGCCCGCATGGGCTGGGGCCTGTGCACCGTCGCCGGCGTCGCGGGCAAGGGCGAGACGCTGGACGTGGTCCCGCGGTACCTCATCACCGGCCGGCGGATCGCCGGTGCGTCCTTCGGCGGGGCCAAGGGCCGCGACCGCGTGCCCGAGCTGGCGCGCCTGTACCTCGACGGCAAGCTCGACCTCGAGAGCTTCATCACCCACCACCGCCCGCTCGACGGCGTCAACGACGCCTTCGAGCTGATGGAGCGCCAGGACGGCATCCGCACCGTGCTGACGTTCTGAAGCGGCCTGGGTCAGCCGGGGAACAGCCGGCGCGGCGCCTTGCGGCTCCAGGCCTCGGCGAGCAGGTCGGTGACGAGCTCCGTTCCGGCCGCGTCGAGGTCCACCCGCACGGCTCTCAGCGCACGGCCCCAGAAGACGTTCGAGCACGCCTGTGGCTCGTCTTCGACGGCGGCGACGACCCGGTCCTCGCCGACCATGATGTTCAGCGCGCGCGGCGTCCAGAGCGTCGCGAAGATCCGGCTGGCGACGCGGAACGACGGACGACCATGATGGTCCTGCTCGACCGCCTCTGGCAGGGCCAGGGCGATCGCTCGCGCCTGATCGGTCGTGACCATCGCCGGCTCAGGCGACCGCGCGCCGCGCGGCCAGGCGGACGGCATCGAAGAGATCGTCGACCGGCCTGGTCTTGACGATGACGCCGGACGCGCCCGCGTCCTGCGCGTCCTCCTCGGTCGTGTCGTCGTTGGCGGTGTAGATCACCACCTCGGGCGCGACGGGCCCCGAGCGGATCTCGCGGCACAGCGCCAGCCCGTCCTCGGCGCCGAGGCGGCGATCGAGCACCACCACGTTCGGCCGCGTGCGGCGCAGCAGCACGAGCAGCTCGTCACGGTCCGCCGCGGCGCCGACGCACGCGAACCCCGGCTCGGACCGGAGCACGGCCTCCAGCCCGGCTCTCAGCACCGGATGGTCGTCGACGACGAGGACGCGGATCATGGCCGCGCCATCCTCCCAGCGCCCGCCGGGAGGGGCGGTACGGTTAGCTCCCGAACCGGTCGGTACGGTTCGCGGATGCCCATTCCGCCCGTCCTGCGCTCCCTGCTGACCGCGATCGGCCCCTCGGGCTACGAGGCCGCTCCCGCGGCGGTCTGGCGCGAGGCCGCGTCCGAGTTCGCCGAGGTGACCACCGACGTCATGGGCTCGTCGTGGGCGCGCGTCAAGGGCACGGGGGACGGGCCGAGCGTCGCCATCGTCGGGCACATCGACGAGATCGGCCTCATCGTCACCCACGTCACCGACGACGGCTTCCTGCGCTTCATCGGCGTCGGCGGATGGGACCCGCAGATCCTCGTCGGCCAGCGCGTCGAGATCGCCACGCGCGACGGCGCCATCCCGGGCGTCGTCGGCAAGAAGCCGATCCACCTGCTCCGGGACGAGGAGCGCAAGAAGGTCGCCGAGCTCAAGGACCTCCACATCGACATCGGGGCGAAGGACGGCGACGAGGCGCGCTCGCGCGTCCGCGTCGGAGACGTCGCCGTGGTCG
This sequence comes from Solirubrobacterales bacterium, assembly GCA_025963905.1. Classification (GTDB taxonomy): domain Bacteria; phylum Actinomycetota; class Thermoleophilia; order Solirubrobacterales; family Solirubrobacteraceae; genus JAOPZW01. The sequence goes on from JAOPZW010000420.1 coordinate 4,268, forward strand.
CGGCCGACCCGATCGAGTTGCCCAACGACCGCGCGGTCGCCCGCTCAATGGACAACCGCCTCGGCTGCTATGTCGCCTACGAGGCGGCGCGCCTCGTGGCCGAGGGCGGCGGCGCGCCCGGCGATGTGATCGCCGTCGCCGCCGTGCAGGAGGAGACGACGTTCGGCGGCTCGGCCACGACGGCGTACTCGCTGCGCCCCGATCTGGCGATCATCGTGGATGTCACGCACGCGACCGACGCGCCGGGGGTCGACGTCGCCGAGGTCGGCAAGCACCCGTTCGGGTCCGGGCCGGTGATCGAGCGCGGCTCGAGCATCAACCCGCGGATCTTCGAGCTGCTGCACGACACCGCCGAGGCCGAG
>JAOPZW010000025.1 GCA_025963905.1 Solirubrobacterales bacterium
TGAATCGCTCGAACATGGTGCTACTGGTCCTTCCTGCTTGGTCGGCGCCTAGCCTGGGTCGTTGCGATGGTCCTGGTCGGTCGGATTCGGGGGACACGACATCGCCCGCCTGCTCAGGTCTTCGGCACCTACGCCGGAACGCGTGAACAGTCGGGGTCGGTCGACGGGCATAGCCCAGTCTACCAACGCCCTCTCCGGTCCTTTTGCACGCTACGGGGCTTCCCGCAACGTGCGGGGGGCGAATCGTCTCGCGGCGCGCGCCAGAGGATCGTCCGGGCGCCAACTCGCCGCGTGGCCGCCGGCCGCCGGCCGCCTGCCGAAGCGATCAGGCGTCGTGGACGCGGGGCGCGTACCGGTGGTGCAGCAGGAGGGCGTTGCCGTCGGGATCGGCGAAGAAGGCCATGTGACAGACGCCGGTGTCGAGGGTGTCGCCGGCGAACGTCACACCGCGCTCCTCGAGCCCCGCGCGCGCCGTGGCCACGTCCTCGACGTGGAGCGCGAGGTGATTCCCGTTGGCCTGGAACGGCCCGATCCCCATCCGTAGGGGATCGACCACGCCTAGGGTGACGGTGCCGGTCTCGAACTCGGCGAAGTTCCGGTCCGGCTGATACACGGAGCGGTGCAGGCCGAGCGTCGTCCCGTAGAACGCAACGGCACGTTCGAGGTCCTGGGTCGGGACCGACACGAAGTCGACGCCGGTGACGATCGCGGGGGCTTCGGCGGCGCTCATCCGCGGAGTCTAATCCCGGCGGGCGGTCAGTCGCGCATCGCCGGGAACAGCACGACCTCGCGGATCGAGCGCCGGCCCGTCATGAGCATGGTGAGGCGGTCGATCCCCAGCCCGAGGCCTCCCGTGGGCGGCATGCCCTGCTCGAGCGCCTCGACGAAGACCTCGTCGTAGGGCTGGGTCTCGTCGTCGCCGGCGCCGGCGAGGCGCAGCTGCGCCTCGAAGCGCTCGCGCTGGACATCCGGGTCGTTGAGCTCGGTGAACGCGTTGGCGATCTCCATGCCGCCGGCGAACGCCTCGAAACGCTCGACGAGGCCGGGCTGGGTGCGGTGAGCCTTGGCGAACGGCGAGAGCTCGACGGGGTAGTCCATGACGATCGTGGGCTGCACGAGCTCGGGCTCGACGTGCTTGGACAGGAGGTCGTCCACGAGCTGGGGCCAGCTGCGGTCCTCGACGGGCAGGTCCAACCCCGCCGCGCGGATGGCCGCCACCAGCGCATCGCGGTCGCGGTGCTCCAGGACGTCGATGCCGGTCGCCTCGCGGATCGCCGCGACGAGGGTGACGCGCCGCCAGGGCGCGGTGAAGTCGATCTCGCCCTCGTAGCCGATCGCCTGCGCCACGCCGGCGACCAGCGCCTCGAGGCGCGCGGCCGCGTCGTTGTAGTCGGCGTAGGCCTCGTACCACTCGAGCATCGTGAACTCGGGGTTGTGCTTGTAGGAGATGCCCTCGTTGCGGAAGTCCTTGGCCAGCTCGTACACGCGCTCGAGGCCGCCGACGATCAGGCGCTTGAGGTACAGCTCCGTCGCGATGCGCAGGTACAGCGTGCGGTCCAGCGCGTTGTGGTGGGTCGTGAACGGGCGTGCGAGCGCGCCGCCATAGAGCGGCTGGAGCACCGGCGTCTCGACCTCGACGAAGCCCGCCTCGTCGAGCTGACGGCGCACCGCCGTGATGACCCTGGCACGGGTGAGGAACAGCTCGCGCGCCTCCTCGTTGGCCATGAGGTCCAGCTCACGGCGGCGGAAGCGCGTCTCGACGTCCTGGAGGCCGTGGTGCTTGTCGGGCGGCGGGCGCAGGCTCTTGGCGAGCACCGTGACGTCCTCGGCGCGCAGCGAGAGCTCGCCGCGCTTGGAGCGGAAGGCCAGCCCGTCGACCCCGACGATGTCGCCGAGATCGAGCTCGAGCAGCCGCGCCATGCGCTCGGGCCCGAGCACGTCGAGCTTGGCCTGGAGCTGGAGGCGCCCGGAGCGGTCGTCGAGGTCCAGGAACGCCATCTTGCCCTGGCCGCGGCGCGCGTGCAGACGCCCGGCCACCCGGTAGCGGGCGTCGCTGTCCTCGCCCGCGGGCAGGTCGGCATGCGCCTCGTGCACCGCCGCGACCGGCACGACCCCCGGGAAGGCGTGCGGGAACGGCTCGACGCCCTCGGCGCGCAGCCGTTCGAGCTTCGCGCGCCGGGTGGCGAGCAGCTCGGAGGTCTCGGACCCCATCGCCGCAGCGGCTTACGCCGCGACGTCGATCTTCGTGATCTTGAGCTTGCGCTTCTTGCCGCTGGGCAGCGAGACCTCCACGGTGTCGCCGCGCTTGCGGCCGATCAGCGCCTTGCCGACCGGCGACTCGTTGGAGAGCTTCTTGTCGCGCGGGCTGGCCTCGGCCGAGCCGACGATCGTGAACTTGTCGGCGTCGCCGGTCTTCTCGTCCTTGACGTTGACGATGACGCCGACGCGGACGATGTCGTTGGACAGCTCCGCGGAGTTGATCACCTGGGCGGAGCGGAGCTTCTCCTCGAGGGCGGCGATGCGCGCCTCGACCATCGCCTGCTCGTTCTTGGCGTCGTCGTACTCGGAGTTCTCGGAGATGTCGCCGAACTCGCGAGCCTCCTTGATGCGCTCGGCGACCTCGCGGCGCTTCGCGGTCTGCAGGTCCTCGAGCTCGACCTTGAGCCGTTGGAGTCCTTCTGGGGTGAGGATGACGTCCTTGGACATAGGGTCTCGTAGTCTTGGGCTGCGGACAGAAAACCCCGCTGGGAAGCGGGGAGTCACGCAGCCGTGGGTGGCAGCGAGCGGCGCAGTATAGCGCCACCGCGCGGGGCCTCAGGCGGCGGCGGTAAGAGGCCGCAGGTGCGCCAGCGCGGCACGCGCGGCGGGAACCGATCCCGTCGCCTGCAACGCGCTCTGGAGCTCCTTCGAGGCGCCCAGGCGGTCGAGGTACCACGGGTAGAACTTCCTCAGGTAGCGCCCCGCTCGCTCGGGTCCGAGGTGCTCGACCGCGCGGTCCATCACCCAGTCCAGCTCGGCCAGCACCTCGTCGGGGGTCGGCCCGGCGGCGCGCTCGCCCAGCACCTGTGCGAACAGCCACGGGTTGCCCAGCGCGCCGCGCGCGAGCATGACGGCGGCCGCGCCGGTGCGCTCGTGGGCGACGGCGACCGCCTCGGCGGTGCGCAGCCCGCCGGAGAGGATCACCGGCGCGGGCAGCGACTCGACCAGGCGCGCGGCGAGGTCGTAGTCGGGCTCGCCCTTGTGGTGCACGGCGGCGGAGCGCGGGTGGAAGCCGATCGCCGCGACGCCGGCCTCCTCCACGAGGCGGTGGGCGAGGCCGAACCCGTCGGTCTCCCCCGGGCGCTGGCCGGAGCGCAGCTTGACCATCACCGGCAGGCCGCTGCCCTCCGCGGCAGCCCGCGCCACGGCGACGGCCGTGTCCGGATCCTTGAGCAGCGCGGCGCCGGCGCCCGTCTTGCAGACCTTGGGCACCGGGCAGCCCATGTTCAGGTCGATGAGGTCCGCGCCGCGCTCCGCCACCGTCGCGGCGGCCGAGCGCATGACGTCCGGGTCCTGCCCGAAGAGCTGGATCGCCACGGGTCCGGCGGCGGTGCGCTCGTCGGGGTGGATGCGCAGCAGCTCCGTCACCGTCTTCTCGTTGCGATGGTGGATGGCGAAGCTCGAAACCATCTCCGACACCGCCAGGCCGGCGCCGTAGCGCTTGGCCTGCAGCCGCACGAACCAGTTGCCGATCCCCGCCAGCGGTGCGAGCACGACGCGGTTGGGGACCTCGATGGGGCCGATCTGCCAGGGGTCGGTCAGCTGCACGCGACCCAGGGTAGCCCGCGGCGCGCCTACGCCGCCGGCGCGTACGGCGTCACGCGCGTGACCTCGCGGAAGCCCAGCCGCTCGTAGCTCCCGCGGCCCAGCGCGCTGGCCGTGAGGGCGGCCGTCCGCTGCCCCGCAGCACGCGCCTGGGCGAGGACGTGCGCGGTGAGGGCGCTGCCGTAGCCGCGCTGGCGGGCATCGCTGCGGGTGGCGACGTTGAAGATGCCGGCGACCCCCGCCGCGATGCCAAGCGACGCGACGGCGACCGGTTCGCCACCGGCGAACCCGACCCAGTCGCTGACCGGCGTGTCACCGCGGGCGCCCGCGGCTGCCAGCCCGCGGAAGGCGTCGGTCGCGGGCGCGGGCAGCGCGAACGCCGGCGCGACGACCGACAGCCACGCCTCGACGCTCGCCGGATCGCCCACGCGCTCGATCCTCAGCCCGGGCACGGGCGACGGATGTGCGACGGCGTCGAGGTCCACCCACATCCCGGGGGCGCTGTAGAACGGCTCGAGGCCGCGCGCCGCGAGGCGCTCGCCGAGATCCGCCGGAGCCGACGAGGGCCAGACCCACCACAGCCAGTCGCGGCCGTCCTCCCTCCGGCGGGCGAGGATATCGTCGATGCGCCGGTCGGCCTGCCCTACGGCCAGCCCGGTGCGCAGCACGCCGTTGAAGAGCGGGAAGTCGACGCCGCACCCGGCCTCGAGCGCGTCGCCGTCGTCGCGGACCCAGCCCCCGTCGAGCGTCAGGACGAGCGCGCGGAACAGCTCGGTGTTGCTGGCCTCGACCGCGGCGGCGAGCGCCTCGGTCGAGCGCCCGGCGAACACCCCCGTCACGTGTTGCGCTCGTGGAGCAGTCGCAGGCCCTCGAGCGTCAGGAGGTCGTCGACCTCGTCGATGGTGTCGGTGTAGGGCACGATGTGGCCGGCCAGGCCCCCGGTGGCGATCGCCTCGGTCTCCGCGCCGAGCTCCGCGCGGAGGCGGGTGACGATCGCGTCGACCTGTCCGGCGAAGCCGTAGATGATGCCCGAGCGGATCGCATCGACCGTCGACTTGCCGATCAGCGAGCGCGGCGGACCGAGGTCGATCTTGGGCAGCTGGGCCGCGCGGTTGGTCAGCGCGTCGAGCGAGATCTCGATCCCCGGCGTGATGATGCCGCCCAGGTACTCCCCGTCGGCCGAGACGGGGTCGTACGTGATCGCCGTGCCGAAGTCGACGACGATGCAGGCGCCCCTGACCCTCTCGTAGGCGGCGACCGCGTTGACGAGGCGGTCCGCGCCGATCTCGCGCGGGTTGTCGTAGCGCAGGGGCATCCCTGTGCGCACGCCGGGACCGACGACGAGCATCCGGTGGCCGAGGTAGCGCTCGGCCATCGTCGCCCACTCCGGCCCGAGCGCCGGCACGGTGGACGAGACGATCGAGGAGTCCAGGTCGGCCAGGCCGACGCCGCGCAGCTCGAGCAGTGCGCGCAGCGCAGCGCCGAGCTCGTCGGCGGTGGAGACGCGCACCGTCGCGAAGCGCCAATGCTCGAGCAGCCGGCCGTCGAGGATGGTCCCGAAGTGGGTCTGGGTGTTCCCGACGTCGACGACGAGCAGCATCGGCCGGGATTATGCTCGGCGCCGTGACGCCGACGCTCTACGTCGTTCCCGGATCGCATCCCTGTGCCGCCGTGCGAGCCGCACTGGCGCTCAAGGGCATCGGGTACGACCGGGTCGAGACTCCGGCGAGCGGCTCGCGGGCTCGCGGGCGATCATGCGCCGCCTCGCGTGGGCGGTGCTCAAGCGGGCGCCGCGATCGATGGAGAGCTACGCCGAGGGCGCGAACCTCCCCGTCCCGACCGCGATCGCCCGGCCCGGGCTCCCGCTCGTGGCGCGGGCGTCCGCGCGCCTGAACCAGGTGAGCGACGCCTCGACCCGCAGCGACCTCCGGACGCTCGGCGGCCACCTGGACCGCGTCGACCGGTGGGTGGGCGACACCCTGCTCGGTGGCTCCCTAATCGGCCGGCGCGAGCGCGAGCGGGCCGCCCGCGCGGCGGACGCCCTCGTCGAGGCCGAGCGCGGCCAGGCGGTCGGAGAGCCGGGTGCCGTCCGGGGTCTGCAGGTCGAAGTCGAGCTCGAGGAGCGGGATGAGCACGAAGCGCCGCGCCGTGACCTGCTCGTGGGGCAGGCGCAGGCGGTCGGAGGCGTGCTCGACGTCGCCGAGCAGCAGGAGGTCGACGTCGATCGGGCGCGGGCCATGGCGGACGCCGCCCTCGAGGTCGCGGCCGAGCTCGCGCTCGACCGCCTTGCAGGCGTCCAGCAGCTCCTCGGGGCCCAGGCCGGTCTCGATGCGCAGGCAGGCGTTGAGGAAGGCGGGCTGGTCGAGCACCTCGCCCACCGGGTCGGTGTCGTACGTGGAGGAGGAGGCCAGGACCTCGACGCCGTGGGCCCCAAGCGCGTCGACGGCGGCCTGCAGCTGGGCGCGTCGGTCGCCGACGTTCGAGCCCAGCCCGAGGTAGCCGATCACACCCCGCCGGCCTCCGGCATCGGGAGCATCAGCGCGAGCTGACGGCTCTGGGCCAGCAGCGTCCCGTCCGGGCTCCACAGCTCGCCGTCCTCCTCGAAGAAGCCACCGGCGGACGCCGTCGAGCGGAAGACGCCCAGCAGGTGGTCCTCGAGGCCGAGCGCCGCGGTCGCGGCGGGCGCGCGGAAGTGGATCGTGAGATCGATCGTCGGCGCGGCAATCGGCGTGGTGAGCCGCGGGAACGGCGCGGGCAGCCAGGCGTCGGAGTACATCGCGAGCGCCGCGGCGTCGGGCGCGCGCGGCTCGGCGAATCGCAGCCAGCCGCCCGTGAGCGCCTCCGGCGCGCCGCTGAACGGGGGCGCGCCGAGCGCGGGGCGGAAGGACATGCGGTGGGAGATCGGCGGCGCTCCCTCGAACGGCCCCCACGGCTCGACCTCCTCGGCCGGCGGGACCCCAGGCGCCGCGGGCGCGTAGTCGGCCGCGCTCGTGAAGTCCACGGCGAAGGCGGCGAGGGCCAGGACGCAAAGGCGCCCGTCCTGCGACAGGCGCGCCGAGAGCGACGACACCGAGCGCCCGGCGCGCTCGACGGCGACCTCCACGTGGACCTCGCCGTCGGCCGGTGGGCGCAGGTAGTGCAGCGTCAGCGAGCGCGCCTCGCGGGCCGGGTCCGCCAAGCGCGCCACCATGGCGTGCAGGACGATGGCGGCGAGGTAGCCGCCGTTGGGGCCCCGCGGCGCCGACCACGCGCTGTCGCATACCGCGCTCCAGACGCCGGGCCGCAGCGGCGAGACGGCGGTGGCGCGATCGAACGCGGTGGCGGTCTGCGGCCCCGCGCTCATACGCCGGACTGCCGCCAGACCTCGACGGCGACCTCCTCGAGCGCGAACGGGATCGGCGGCTCGGGCTTGGTCGCCTTGACCCAGACCTCCTCGGCGGCGAAGTCCGCGAGCAGGCGATCGGCGATCGCCGAGCACAGGCGCTCGAGCGTCCGGTAGGAGCGCTGCTGGGCCACGAGCGCCACCCGCTCGCAGACGGCGGCGTAGTCGACGGTGTCCTCGACCAGGTCGGTGACGGTCGCGTCGCACTCGCCGACCTCCAGGCGCAGGTCCAGGACGAGCCGCTGGCCGACCTCGCGCTCGGCGGCCGAGACCCCGTGGTGCGTGTACAGCGACAGCCCGCTGACCTCGATGGTCACCTCGGTCTGCGGGAGGTCGTCGCCGTCATCGTCCTCGTCGAACTCCTCATCCTCGAAATCGTCCTCGAGGTCCTCGTCGTCAGGCGCCATGGGCGGCCAACGTAGCAGCCGTGACCGCGAGGGCGTCCGCCGTGGCGGCGACGTCGTGCACCCGGAAGACGGCCGCCCCGCGCTCGAGCGCCATCACGCTCGTGGCGACCGTCGCGGCCACCCGGTCGTGCGGGTCCTCGCGCCCCGTGAGGCGCCCCAGGAACGACTTGCGCGAGGTCCCGACGACCACCGGGAACCCGAGCGCCACGATCTCGTCCAGCCGGCGCAGCAGCTCGAGGTTGTGCGCGATCGTCTTGCCGAACCCGACCCCCGGGTCGACCTGGATCCGCGACTCGGCGATGCCTTCGCGCACCGCGAAGGCCGCGCGCTCGGCCAGGAACGCCTTGACCTCGTCGACGACGTCGTCGTAGCGGGGGTCGTCCTGCATCGTCCGGGGCTCGCCGAGCATGTGCATCAGGCAGCAGTCGCAGCCACGGTCCGCGACGAGCCCGGCCATCGCGGGGTCGTGGCGAAACGCGGTGACGTCGTTGACGTAGCTGGCGCCCGCGGCGATCGCCGCGGCGGCGACGGCCGGCTTCATCGTGTCGACGCTGATCTGCGCGCCCAGGCCGCCGAGCGCCTCGACCGCCGGGACGACGCGTCGCAGCTCCTCCCCCTCGGCGACCGGGTTCGCCCGCGGGCGCGTCGACTCGCCGCCCACGTCGACGATGTCGGCACCCTCGGCGACGAGCACGCGCCCGCGCTCGACCGCCGCCTCGAAGTCGAACCACTCCCCGCCGTCGGAGAACGAGTCGGGCGTCACGTTGAGGACGCCCATGATCCGGTACGGCCGCATGCCCCACGCGACGCCCGGAGCCCGGGCAGTCAGGGTTACGCCAGCTCGGGCTTCTCGGGCAGGTCGAGGCCACGCGCCTCGACACCGCCGCCGGCCAGCCCCGGCCGCGGCAGCGGCCGCGGGAGATCGCGTCCGCGATCGGCGGGCGCGGCGGCACCCGGCGGGACCTCCGGGGTCTCCTCCGGCGGCACGTCGGGCCCGAAGAGATCCTCCGCGGACGTGCCCGCGAGCAGCGCCTCGAACTCCTCCTTCTCGATCGTCTCGCGCTTGACGAGGATCTCGGAGAGAGTGGTCAGGTCCTCGCGGTGCTCGGTGAGGATGTCCTTGGCGCGCTGGTGGGCGGCCTCCACGATGCGGCGGATCTCGTCGTCGATCTCACGCGCGATCTCGTCGGAGTAGTCGGGCTCCGCCGAGAACTCGCGCCCGAGGAACGGCTGACCGTGGTCGTGCCCGAAGACGCGGGGCCCCAGGCGCTCGCTCATGCCGAAGCGCATGACCATCTGCTTGGCGGTCGCCGTGACCTTCTCGATGTCGTTGGAGGCGCCCGTCGTGATCTCCTCGAAGACGATCTCCTCCGCCGCGCGGCCGCCGAGCGTCATCGCCATGGCGTCGGTCAGCTCGGCCTTCGTCGTGAGGAAGCGATCCTCCTGCGGCATCGAGATCGTGTAGCCCAGCGCCTGGCCGCGGCTGATGATCGAGATCTTGTGGACGGGGTCGGAGTGCTCGAGGAAATGCCCGACGATCGCGTGGCCCATCTCGTGGTAGGCCGTGATCAGGCGCTCCTTCTCGCTCATGACCCGGGTCTTCTTCTCCGGGCCGGCGATGACCCGCATGATGCCCTCTTCGAGCTCCACCTGGGTGATCTCGCGCTTGCCGGTGCGCGCGGCCAGCAGGGCCGACTCGTTGACGAGGTTGGCGAGGTCGGCGCCCGTGAAGCCCGGGGTCTGCCCGGCCAGCGCGTCGATGTCGATCTCCTTGGCCAGCGGCTTCCCGCGCGTGTGGACCTCGAGGATCTTGGAGCGGCCCTTGCGATCGGGGCGGTCGACGACGACCTGGCGGTCGAAGCGACCCGGGCGCAGGAGCGCCGGGTCGAGGATGTCGGGGCGGTTCGTGGCGGCGATGAGGATGATGTTGTCCTTCATCTCGAAGCCGTCCATCTCGACGAGCAGCTGGTTGAGCGTCTGCTCGCGCTCGTCGTGTCCCCCGCCCAGTCCGGCGCCGCGGTGGCGCCCGACGGCGTCGATCTCGTCCATGAAGATGATGCAGGGCGAGTTCTGCTTGGCCTGCTCGAAGAGGTCGCGGACGCGGGAGGCGCCGACGCCGACGAACATCTCGACGAAGTCCGAGCCCGAGATCGAGAAGAACGGCACGCCCGCCTCACCGGCGACCGCACGGGCCAGCAGCGTCTTGCCGGTGCCCGGAGGGCCGTAGAGCAGGACGCCCTTCGGGATGCGCGCGCCGAGGGCCTGGAACTTCTTGGGGTTCTCGAGGAACTCCTTGATCTCGTGGAGCTCCTCCACCGCCTCGTCCACGCCCGCGACGTCGCGGAAGGTGATCTTGGGCGAGTCGACCGACAGGCGCTTGGCGCGCGACTTGCCGAACGACATCACCTTGGAGCCGCCGCCCTGCACCTGGTTCATGAGGAAGATCCAGAACCCGATGAAGATGAGGAACGGCAGGACGTAGGTCA
>JAOPZW010000426.1 GCA_025963905.1 Solirubrobacterales bacterium
CCGCCGGCTGGCACCGCGTGTTCTTCGACGATTTCACGGGTGGCCTGCGACCGTCGAAGTGGGGGAGCTATTCGGGCCAGCCGGGAGGCGATCCAGGGGGGTGGTGGGCGCCCTCCCACGTCGTCGTCCGGAACGGCATCCTCAACCTCGAGACCTACCGTGACCCGAAGTTCGGCGGACGGTGGGTGTCGGGGGGCGTGTCCAGCGCAAACGCCCTCAGGCAGACGTACGGAAAGTACGAGGTGCGGCTCAGGATGGACCCGGGCAAGGGCGTCGCAGCCGTGGCCCTGCTCTGGCCCTCCGGCAATCAATGGCCGCCCGAGATCGACTTCGCAGAAGACGGCGGAGAGACGAATGCGCGGAGCCACATCTCGGCGACCCTGCACTACGGCGCCGACGACAAGCAGATCCAGCGCACGGTCCATGCCGACTTCACCCGCTGGCACACCGTGGGCGTGGAGTGGACCCCGGGCAGCCTCGCCTACACCCTCGACGGCAAGCGCTGGGGGGTCGTGAGGCACAGGCAGGTCCCCGGACAGGCCATGGAGATGGATCTCCAGAGTCAGGCGGGGACATGTGGAGACGCCAGCGCCCCCTGTCCCGACGCCACCACGCCTGCCCGCGTCACGTTCCAGATCGACTGGGTTGCCGCGTACGCACGCCGGTGAGCCCGTCGCCCCCGGTGACGGTCAGTCGCGAAAGCGCAGGACCCGCTTGACCGCCGTACGCACCAGGCGGTCCGCGGTGGTGAGCGGCAGTCGCTCGAGGTGGTAATCCGCATAGGAGTAGGGCAGCGCGCCGAAGCGGGTCTTGAATTGCGCCAGCGAGGCGGAGGTGCCCGACTCGCCCATGTGGTAGTGGCGGCAGCCCGCCTCGCACGCCTGCTCGATGGCCAGCTGGTGCAGGAGATAGTTGGCGCGCGTCGGTCCGGCGATCTCCTTGTCCATCGCCCCGCGGATATAGCTCGCGTTGGCGCCCTGCAGGACGAGGATCGCCGCGGCCGGCTCTCCGCCGCGCCACGCGATCCACAGACGGCAGCGACCGGCGAGATGCTCCACGATGAGTCGCAGCTTGCGCAGCGGGTCGCGGCGGTGACCGCGCCAGCGCGCCAGCGCACGCGGCTCGTGCTGCTGACGCGCCCACCGCTCGAGCGAGCGCTCGAACAGCTCGTAGAACACACCCGTTCGCCGCCCGGACGTGTCGCATTCCACCGTCAGTCCCGCCCGCTCGGCCTTGCGCACGGCGGTGCGTGCGGAACCGGTGAAGCGCTGATCCCACACCCGCGCGAACCCGCCGGCGAGATCGAGCACGTGGGCGAGGCGCGGCACCGTGATCGCCCGGCGAGGGCGGGCCTTGGCCCATGCGGGATTCGTGAGGGGATTCGGACGCAGCGAGATCCGCATCGCCCGACGTTCGACGAGGTCCGCGAAGACGGCGGCGAGATCGTCCGGCCCCGCCCCGCCGACGGCGACGAGGCCGCCCCGCCCCCAGCTCGGCGGGAACGAGGCCTCGATGGCCAGGACACCGGTGGGCCGTCCGAGACGCACCATCGGGAGCACGAGACGCCGACCCGAGGAAAGCTCATACAGGCGGCTCGCGTCGCGGTAGTGGCCCGACGCGCACACGCAGTCCAGCCACTCGGGAGTCTGGGACGCGAGCGCCGTCGGATCCGACGCCAGCTCCCGCTCCCACACGTCCCGTGGCGCCGGGGAGGTGACGCGCGGCGTCGCAGCCAGCGCTCCGGGCCGGGATGCCGAGCCGGGGGTCATCGGGAGGTGTTGCGCAGAGGTGAACACGAAGGAACGCCCTGCCCACCGCGGAGCTCTCCGCTCGCAAGAAGGGCCGTTTTTCCTCCGGCGGCCGTGAACCTCGGCGAATGCTGAGGGGCCGCCCGCCCGTTTGGTGAGCATGGAGATCGCCAAGGCAGTCGTCCTCGCGGCGGACTGCCGGGGGGAGGAGCCGTGGCCGAGCCTGGGCCAGCCCGCGCGCCAACTCGCCCCGGTCGCCAACAAGCCCGTGCTGTTCCATCACCTCGACGCGCTGAAGAGCGCCGGGGTGCACGAGGCGGCGGTGGTGACGGACGCGACGACCCACGCCAGCATCAAGAAGGCGGTCGGCGACGGCTCCGCCTGGGGCCTGGAGGTCTCCTACGTCGACGGCGACGCGCACACCGACGTGCTGGACTTGGCCGCGGTCGCCGAGTTCGCCGGATCGGCCAGCCTGGTCGTGCAGCACGGCGACGTCCTCCTGCGCGAGCGGCTGTCCGCGCTGTGGAAGCACTTCGCCGACCGCGCCCTCGACGCGCTCGTCCTGCTTCCCGGGCGCGGCTGCGACGGGGAGGCCGACCCGGCGGGTGCCGGCCGGGCGCTCGCCGGCTACATCATCGGCCCGCACGCGCTCATCGCGCTGCGCCGGGGCAGCGACGAGCCGGGCCCGCGCGACGACGTGCTCGAGCGCCTCCGGTCCTTCGGGGCGCGGATCGAGGTGCGGGACGTCGACGCCTGGCTGCCGTGCCGCGGGACGACCGATGCGCTCCTCGCCGCCAACCGGGAGATGCTCGACGACGTGGCGTCCGACCATCAGGCGGAGCGCGTCTTCGGATCCGAGATCCAGGGACGGCTCATCCTGCATCCGTCCGCCGAGATCCACGACAGCGTGATCCGCGGCCCGGCGGCCGTCGGGCCGCGCACGCGCATCGCCAACTCCTACATCGGCCCGTACACGTCGATCGGCGCCGACGTCGACATCGACTGCGTCGAAGTCGAGCACTCGATCATCCTCGACGGCGCCCAGATCCGGTTCGTGGGCACGCGCATCGAGGGCAGCCTGATCGGGCCCGGCACCCACATCGTGCGCGACTTCCGCGTCCCGCGGGCGCTGCGGCTCTCGGTCGGCGAGCGAGCACAGATCGCGCTGTCCTGAGCCGGTCAGGAGGCCGCCGCCGTCCGGCCGGGCCTCGAGACCGTGACGGGGCCGCCGTGCAGCCTGCGCAGCTCCGTCCGCAGCGCGCGGCGGCCACGGTGGTGGAGCCCGTGGATCGAGTTCTCGGAGCGTCCCAGCCGCTCGGCGATCTCCCCGGGCGTGAGCCCGACGACGTGACGCAGGACCACGACCGTCCGCTGGTCCGCGGGGAGCGTGCCGAGCGCTTCGCGGAACAGGCTCAGGCCCTCGTACGCCCGGCGGTCAGCCGGCTCGTCGGGGCCTCGCACGTTCTCGACGGGCGTCGCGCGCCGGCGCCGTAGGTCGTCGATCGCCGCGTTGTGCGCAAGGCGCAGCAGCCACGACGAGAACGGGACGTTCCGCGGCTCGTACTTCACGAGCATGCTCATGAGCCTGAGGAACACCTGCTGCGTGACGTCCTCGGCCTCGTGGTCGTCGCGCACGATGCTCGCCACGTAGCCGTACACGTTGTCCGCGTAGCGGACGTAGAGGTAGCGGAGCGCGTCGTGGTCGCCTTCCCTGGCGCGCGCTATCGCGCCCATCAGCTGCCGGTCGTCGCGCGGCAGCGCGGTTCGCCGGTGGAACCGGCCGCCCGACAGCGCGCCACCCGGCCCCAGCGGTGCTCGGCGCTCGTCGCGCGTCGCATCGACGGCGTGCCGATCCACGCCGTGCATCACAGCCGTCTTCATGCCCCCACGCCCCTCTTGATCTGGCCTTCGGCGCCGTGTCCAGCGCGCAAAGCATTCGAAAGCCGACGGTACGGGCGCGGAGGCCCACGGGGCAATCCGCAGTTTCTACGTCGGATTGTTCCGTAGTGGCCCGCGAGGAACCGCCGCGCTCATGCGTTCTTTTCGTAGGCCTTACGGAAAGAGACGCACTGAAATTCGGGGCTCCCGGTTGCCAGCGGGCCCGGGGGAAGGGGTCAACTTGCCAGACCTGACCGAATCCGAGGTTACGAACCTGGTAATCGCTTCCGGCCACGCCGCAGAGCGGCGCGGGATCGTGTCGCTGCTCGAGCGTGAGGAGGGCCTCGAGGTGGTCGCGGAGGCCGCGGACATCGGATCGCTCGTCGCGGCGGTCCGCCACCATCGCCCGCGGATCGTCCTGCTCGACACCGACGACGATGTGCTCGCCGTCGGCCGGATGATGGCCGCGCTGCGCGCCGCCGGGCCGCGGGTCCGGGTCCTCCTGCTGTCGTCGGATCGCTCGCCCGGCTTCGTCCGCCACGTCATGCGGGCAGGGGCGGCGGGCTATGTGCTCCGCGAGGCCGCCATCGCCGAGCTGCCGACCGCGGTGCGCACCGTCGCGATGGGCCGCTCGTACCTCGACCCACAGCTCGGGGCCGAGCTGGCCGGCGAGGCCGACTCCTCCGTCAACGGCGTCCGGCTCACCGGGCGCGAGACGGAGATCCTGCGGCTCGTCGCGCTCGGGCACACGAACGCCGAGATCGCGGAGATGCTGTTCCTCAGCGTGCGGACCATCGATTCGCACCGTGCGCACATCCAGCGCAAGCTCGAGACGCGGACCCGCGCCGGGCTCGTCCGCGAGGCGCTCGCTCGCGGGCTGCTCGAAGCCTGAGACGCGGGGGCTCATTTTCGCATACGCGCTTCCGGCCCCGTCCGATTACCCCCTATGCGGTGCAGTTGGCGGCTGCATACGCTCGGAGTGCTCCCATCGGGCCCCAGATCGGGCCACACGGTGCAACGGAAGGGGGTGAGGTGAGGCGGAGCGCGTCAGGCAACCACTCGGTTGCAGGCTTATGCAAGATGAAGCGCGTCAAGTGAGGCGATAGTTGATCATGGTCAGAAAGAGCAAAGAGATAAAACGGCTGCTGTGCTTGATGGCAGTGCTCGCGGCGGCGATCTTCGTTCTGGCGCCGGTGACATTTGCGGCCAGTCCGGCTCAGGACTGTGCGGCGGCGGGGGGCACGTACGTCGCCAACGGGCCGAACTCGACCTGCACGATGCCCGGCACACCGGTCGGCAACAGCGACAACACGAAGGGTGGCTCGCAGACCAGCGGGCCGGGCAAGTCGGATCCGAACTCGACGACGACGACCTGCACGGGCGTGAACAACAAGCCCCACAGCTGCCCGTGACCCACGCGGTCGTCTAGCCGGTACGCGCCGAAGCCGCGTGCGTCACGGCACGCGGCTTCTGGCTCGAGGCCGCGGGACCCGGCGGCGTCGAGGCGTCGAGCTCGTCGGTCAGGTGATTGCGCACGGCGATCCCGACGGCATGCGCGCGGTTGCGGGCGCCGAGCTTGAGCACGAGGTGCTCGACGTGCTTGGCCACCGTCCGCGAGCTGATCGATAGCGTCCGCGCGATCTCGGCCTGGCTCTCGCCGCCGATCAGCAGCGACAGGACCTCGCGCTCGCGCCGCGTGAGTCGTGCCGCCGTGGTCGGCGAGCCGAAGGCCGCGGCCGGTCGCACCAGGAGCCGGCGCACGCGGGCGACGGACTCGTCGGGGGCGAACGGCCGCACCATGTAGTCGTCGGCGCCGACGAGCAGCCCCGCGACGCGGTCGCCGGACTCGGTCCTCGTCGCCGAGGCGAATACGAGCCCGATCGCGTTGCCGAAGCGGGCCCTGAGCTCGTGACAGAGCTCGTACCCCGACATCCCGGGCAACAGCGTCTCCAGCACCACGACATCGGGACGCGCCTCGTCGGCCGCGATGAGCGCCGCCTCGCCCGTCATCGCCTCGCGGCTCGCGAGCCCGACGTTGGCCAGCAGGTCCGCGACGGTCGCCCGGAATCCCTCGTCGTCGGCCACGACGAGCACGCAATGCCCCACCGCCCGACTGGTCACTGCCCCCACATCCCCTCTGGTCTACCAGGATTTAGTAGCACCGCCGCATTTGCCACAAGCGGATGCATCCCTTTTTGGGCATTCGGCGTACGCGCTTCCCGCCACGCCCCTACGACCGATTGCCCATAGCCGGGGAACCTCGGCCGGTCCTAGTCTCGCACCAAGCCATCGGCTCCCCGATCGCACCGCGTCGTGCATAGGAAAGGGGGTGAAGGTCCCGGGGGGGCGCCTCGAGACACGAGCCGCTGGTTTGACACGGGTGTGCGCAACGACCCGTCCATAGGTATTTCAGATGAGGGGGCATTCAGTGAAGCGACTTTTGGTCATAGCGGGACTTGCCACGGCCGTCATGGCGGTGGCCGCGTCGCTCGCCCTGGCGGCGAGCCCGCACTTCAAGCATGGCGGCACCCCGACCTGCACGATCGCCGGCTCGGGGACGAACACCACGTCGACGACGTGCACGGGCTCGCTCACGGGGCTGGGCTTCGGCGACGTCACCATCAACACGACCGTGAGCGGGAGCGCGGTCTACCAGTGCCAGAACAACGGCGGGAACATCGCGCCCGGTCAGAACAGGGTCCTGGTCGGGCCGAGCACGACGCCGACGACCATCGACAGCGGCGCGATCAAGAACGGGAACCTCACGTTCACGACGAACCCGGCGACGCTCTCGGCACCCGACACGGTGTCGGGATCGGCCGCCGGTTGCCCGAATGCCAACTGGAAGGGCGTGAACCCGAACCTCACCGTGACGTCGATCGAGCTCTCGATCAGCCAGGCGGGCAGCACGTTCTACGACTGCACCGTGTCGAACCCGAACGGTCTGTCGGGGAAGGTCGCGTTCCCCGCGAGCTGCTGACGGCCGCTGCAGGGCCGGGGGGCGCCGGCCGGCGCCCCCCGTGCCGTGTCCGGGGTCGATCAGCCGCGTCCCCCGGCGGCCCGGCGTGGAGCGTGGAAGGATGGCGCGCCATGCCCGCCTTCTCGACGCTCCGCTACGACGTCGCGCCCAGCGGCGTCGCGACGATCGCCCTCGACCAGCCCGACACCCGCAACGCGCTGTCGGACGAGCTGCTGAGCGATCTCATCGCCGCCTTCCGGGCCGCGCGCGACGACGACGCCGTGCGCTGCGTGGTGCTTACCAGCACCCACGAGACGACCTTCTCGGCGGGCGGGAACCTCGCGGGGTTCGCGGCCGACGTGCCGCTCGTGCACAAGCACTTCGCCACCGAGCGGTTCCCCGCGCTGTTCACGCTCATCGGCCGCCTCGGCAAGCCGACGGTCTGCGCGGCCAACGGCCACGTGCTGGCCGGCGCCCTGGGGCTGGCGCTCGCCTGCGACCTCGTGGTGGCCAAGGAGGGCGCGACGTTCGGCACGCCCGAGATCAACGTCGGCGTCTTCCCGTTCATGATCATGGCGCTGATCTACCGCAACGTCGGGCGCAAGAAGACGACCGAGCTGCTGCTGCTGGGCGACCGCATCGACGCCCGCGAGGCCGAGCGGATCGGGCTCGTGAACCGCGTCGTCGCGGCCGCGGAGTTCGACGGGGCGGTGGCGGACTGGGCACAGAAGCTCGCGGCTAAGTCGCCGGTGATGATGAAGCTCGGGAAGGACGCGCTGTACCGCCAGCAGGACATGGCGCTGGAGGAGGCGCTGGACTTCCTGCGCTCCCAGCTGACGATCGCCTTCTCCACCGAGGACCTCCAGGAGGGCGTCAAGGCGTTCTTCGAGAAGCGCGAACCGCGCTGGACTGGGCGGTAGTGGTCCTTCTCGTGACGGGCGTCTGGGAATGCCGGGATGCCGGCGCCGTCAGGCGAGGACGCAGGGAGCGAGCAATGGCAGCGCCATTGCCGCGACTGAGGACACAGCCTGACGGTGTTCGGCGCCCGGCATTTTCGGCGACACGTTGCGAGAA
>JAOPZW010000473.1 GCA_025963905.1 Solirubrobacterales bacterium
GCGTTGGGCCGACCAAGGAGGACGGGATGGCGGAAGCAGGCCTGTTCATCGGATGGGGAGCCCCCATCACCGGCCGGGAGGCCAAGGGACTCGAGGTCCTCGAGGAGAGCGTCCAGTACTGGGGGAGGCTCCAGCAGGAGGGCAGGATCGAGTCGTTCGAGGTGGTGCTCCTGACACCTCATGGCGGTGACCTCGAGGGGTTCGCGCTGCTTCGCGGCACCTCTGAGCAGACCGCCTCGCTCATCGTCGACGATGAGTTCGAGCGCCTCACGACTCGCGCGACGCTCATCGTCCAGCGGGTCGGCGTCGTCCCCGCCGTGCTGGGAGACGGACTCGAGCATACGATCGGGATGTACAGCCGGCAGGTCGGCGAGCTGACATGAGGGCGCTCGTCCGCACCCGCTGATAGGTTGCCGTCCAAGCCGAGTCCCCGTCACACCGTTGGCGGGGAACGGGGGACCCATTGGCCACCCAGGTGGCCAGGGGCGAATCGCCGCCAGAGTGCGGCGTAGCGCAGGTGCGCGAGCCCGTCAGCTAACCCCGTAGGCACCACCGAGATGCCACTGCCCACTGCCGCATGGCCGGCCCCGCCGTGGGCTGCTGCAACCCCGCGCGCGCGGGGCCGATCGCCGCCTCCGCGCGTGCGCTGAGCGTTCCCCGACGCCACACGCGCCGGCCCGCCGAGCGGGCCACCTCCGTCCCACCCCCCAACCCCAGGAGAAGCTCCCATGCCCTCCCAGTCCCTCCTGCGCCCATTTTGGGCGCTGATCACCGCCACCGTCGCCATCTGCCTGCTGCTCGTGGGATTCGCCGCGGCGGCGCCCGGCCGTGACGCCTCGTCCACGACCGCGGCAAAGCGCAAGCACAAGAGCGCAAAGCACAAGCACAAGGGCGCGAAGAACAAGCACCGGCGCGCGAAGCACAAGAGCGCCAAGCAAAAGCCCCCGACGACGCGCCCTGCGACCCCGCCGCCGACGCCCCCGGCGACCGCGCCGGCGACGCCTCCGGCAACCACCGGCTCCAGCGGCGCGGATCCGTCGGGCGAGGCGATGCCGGTCGGCGACATCCCGGGCTGGCATCAGGTCTTCGCCGACAACCTCGCGACCGATGTGCCCCTCGGGAGCTTCCCGAGCGCCGTGTCGTCCAAGTGGGGCGACTACCCCGACGGCTGGCACGACACGTCGGGTCACGGGACCTACATGCCGTCGAAGGTCGTCAGCGTCCAGAACGGTGTCATGAACCTGTACCTCCACACGGAGAACGGCGTCCACATGGTCGCTGTGCCCTATCCGCGGATCCCGGGTGCCAGCTCGCACAACGGCCAGCTCTACGGCCGCTACGCCGTTCGCTTCCGGGCCGATCCGATCGAGGGCTACAAGACGGCGTGGCTGCTGTGGCCCGACAGCGAATCCTGGCCTGGCGACGGCGAGATCGACTTCCCGGAGGGGGACCTGAGCGGCAAGATCTCGGCGTTCATGCACCGTCAGGGCGGCACGAGCGGCAGCGACCAGGACGCCTATGACACGACGGCGGGCTACTCGTCGTGGCACACCGCGGTGATCGAGTGGGGCCCGTCCGCGACGAAGTTCATCCTGGACGGCGCCACGATCGGGACCTCCACGAGTGGGATCCCGAACACGCCGATGCACTGGGTGCTGCAGACCGAGACCAGGAGCAGCGTCGTTCCGAGCGACAGCACCGCCGGCAACGTGCAGATCGACTGGGTCGCGGTCTACCGGCCGGCCTAAAGCACCAAGCCCGTCAAGCCATGGGGCGCCGCGGGCACCGGCCTGCGGCGCCCGGCGGCGGTCTACCTGCCGGTCGTCCGGTGCGCGGGTGCGCGGACGTGACCCCCGCGAGGTCCCTGTCCGGGTCCATTCCCGCCGCGTGGCCCCCCGCGGGCTGCCGACGGCGTGCGGCGGATGAGCCGGCGCAGCGCCTCGTCATCCGCGCCCTCGACACTGCGCTCCGTCAACGCGCTCGGGTGGACCGTGCGGAGGATCGGCCCGCGCGTCCGGTCCGAGACGGCGACGACGACCTTCGACTCGCTGAGGACATCGAACACGATGCCGTCGCGCGCACCACCTTCCCGTGCGACCTTGACGAGTTCGCCTCCGCTGGGATGCTCCATCGCCTGAGCGTACCGGCGAACCTCGGATCGCGATGGACCGCATAGACCGCCTCCGCGCGACGTACGCGGCCTTCAACGCCCGCGACATCGACGCGGTGCTCGCGCAGATGAGCGCCGACGTCGACTGGCCCAACGCAGTCGCGAACGGCGTCGTGGCCGTCGACGCAGCCGGCCGGCGCGGCATGAGCGGGCGCCTCGCGGACTCCGAGCTCCAGCCCGCATCATCTACGCTCGCCGCGTGATCGAGCACGTCGCGAACCTCGACCAGCTCGCGAGCGCGACGGCGTCCGTCGTCTCCGACGGCCCGGCGGCGGGCTGCCGCGCGCTCGACCTGCGGGCCTGGGAGGGGATCGACGTGCGCCTGCTGCCCGATCGCGGCTTCGACCCGGGTGCCGCGTGGTTTCGCGGCGTGCCGGTCGGCTGGACCTCGGCGGTGGGCGAGCGCGCCCCGCTCGACCGCCCGCGCGACACGGACTGGATCGACGCCTTCGGCGGCGGGCTGGTCGCGACGTGCGGGTTGCGCAACGTCGGCGCGCCGTCCGAGGGTCACGGCCTGCACGGCGCCTTCTCCCATCAGCGGGCACGCGACGTCCGCGTCGAGCGCGCCGTCGAGGACGGCGCCGTCGTGCTGCGCGCCTCGGCGACGATCGCCGAGGTCAGCGCGCTGCTCGACGTGCACCTCGAGGTCCACCGCACGCTGACGACGCGCACGGGGGAGGGGCGCCTCGAGCTCGTCGACGTCACCCGCAACCTCGGCGCCGCGCCCGAGCCGGCCCCGACCCTCTACCACGTCAACGTCGGCGCCCCCGTGTGGTCGCCGGGAGCCACGCTGAGCCTCGACGCCCGCGTCACGCACCCGCGCGACGAGGCCGCCGCGGCCGGTGCCGGGAGCTGGTGGAGAGCGCCCGGCCTCGAGCCCGGCGCCGGCGAGCGCGTCTTCGAGCACGAGGTCGCCCCGGGCGACGGCGGCTGGGCGAGCGCGACTGTCACGAGCCC
>JAOPZW010000478.1 GCA_025963905.1 Solirubrobacterales bacterium
GCGCGTCCGGCGGCGGCCGTGAGCGTCGCGCGCAGCGCGACGACCGGGCGGCCGGCCTGGTCGGCCAGCGACAGCACGACCGCAGTGCCGTCGTCCTCGAGCCGGACGTGCGCGCGGGCGGCAACAGGCCCGGGGGCACTGACCCAGACGTCGCTCCACGCGGCGACCGCCACCGGTGCGTCGCCCAGGCGCTCGCCTGCGAGCAGCAGCGCCGGCTGCAGGGCGGCGTCCGCCAGCGCCGGGTGCAGCCGGAACGCGGCGCCACGCTCCGCCTCGTCGTCGGGCAGCTCCAGCTCGGCGACGATGGCGGAGCCGTCGCGCCACGCCCGCGTGAGCCCCAGGAAGGCGGGACCGTACTCGTAGCCGTGGTGCTCGAGGCTGTCGTAGAGCGCGCCGAGGTCGAGCTCGATGGCGTCGCCGGGGATCGTCGCGACCTCGGCGCCGGGGCCGGCCGGCACGTCGGCGGCAAGCGTCGCGCTCGCGTGCAGGACCCACTCGTCCGCGTCGGCGCCCTCCGGGCGGGAATGGATCGTCAGCGGGCGACGACCGTCCTCTCCGGGCGCCGACACCGTGACCTGCAGCGCGACCCCGCCGCCGTCGTCGAGCCGCAGCGGCGCGCCGAGCGACATCTCCGCCACCACGGGGACCCCCGTGTGCGCGCCGGCGTGCAGCGCGAGCTCCAGGAACGCCGTCTCCGGCACGACCGTGCCGCCCGACACGACGTGGTCGGCGAGCCACCCGTGGCGCTCGAGCGACAGGCGCCCGGTGAAGACCGTGCCCTGCCCCCCGGCGAGCTCCACGACGGCGTCAAGCAGCGGGTGCTCGGCGGCGGCCTGCCCGAGCGCGCTCGCGTCGCCTCCGCCGCGGCTCTGCCCCAGCCAGAAGCGACGGCGCTGGAACGCGTAGGTCGGCACCGGGACGCCGGGGTTCGGGCCGGCGCCGAAGAGCGCCGTCCAGTCGATGTCGACCCCGGCCACGTGCGCCTCGGCGAGCGCGCCGGCGAACCGGTCGAGGCCCCCGTCGTCGCGGCGCAGCGAGCCCATCACGGCCACCGAGCTCCCGTCGACCCCGGCCGCCTCGATCGTCTCGTAGGCGCTGGTCGTCAGCACCGGGTGCGGGCTGACCTCGATGAGCGTGCGCACGCCGTCCTGCGCCATCGCCCGCAGCGCCGACGCGAACTCCACCGTCTGGCGCAGGTTGCGGTACCAGTGCTCCGCCCCCATAGCCGCGGTGGTCGCGAGGCCGCCGCTGACGGTGGAGTAAAGCGGGATGTCGTTGGGCCGCGGTGCGACCGACGCGAGCGCCGACAACATCGCGTCGTGCGCGACCTCCACGTGCGGTGAATGCCCGGCGACCGTCGACGCGATCCGCCGCGTCCAGACGCGCTCGGCCTCCAGCGCGCCGTGCAGCTCGTCGAGCGCGGCGGGATCGCCCGACACGACCAGCGACGCGGGACCGTTCACGGCCGCGACGGTCACGCGGCCGTCGAGGTCGCGGGTGCGCTCGGCAAAGTCGCCGGGCGGCATCGCGACGGCCAGCATCCCGCCGCCCCCCTCGATCTCGGAGAGCGCCCGGCTGCGGACCGCGACGATCCGCGCGGCGTCCTCGAGCGTGAGGCCGCCCGCGATGTGCGCGGCGGCGATCTCGCCCTGCGAGTGGCCCACGACCGCAGCGGGCGTGACGCCGAAGGAGCGCCACAGCTCCGCCAGCGAGACCATGATGGCGAACAGGACCGGCTGGACGACCTCGATCGGGTCCAGCGTCGGCTGCCCGGCCGCGCGGCGCACCACGCCGAGCAGGTCGAAGGTGACGTGCGGGGCCAGCGCGGCCGCGCAGGCTTCCATCCGCTCGGCGAAGACGGGCGACTGCTCCAGCAGCTCGGCGGCCATGCCGGGCCATTGGCCGCCCTGGCCGGGGAAGACGAAGGCGATCCGCCCCGCGCGCCGGCCCACGCCGCGCAGCAGGCCGTCCATCTCCGCGCCGCGCTCGAGCGCCCGCAGCTGCGGCGCCAGGTCGCCGAGCGACGGCGCGAGCGCCACCGCGCGGTGCAGGAGCTGCGCCCGGTCGCGGGCCAGCGACGTCGCGACGCCGAGCGGGTCGAGCTCGGCGCCGGCCTCGACGAACGTCCGCAGCCGGCGGGCCTGGGCCGCGAGCGCCGCGGCGCTCGATCCGGACACCAGGAACGGCAGCATGCCGGGACGGACGCCCGGCGCCGAGGCCACGGGCGCCGTCTCCTGGGCCGGGGCCTCCTCCAGGACCACGTGCGCGTTCGTGCCGGAGATGCCGAAGGAGGAGACGCCGGCGCGCCGCGGCCGGGCGCCGCGCGGCCACGGGACCGGCTCGGAGAGCAGCCGCACCGCGCCGTCGTCCCAGGCGACATGCGGCGACGGCTCCTCCGCGTGCAGCGTCTGCGGCAGCAGCTCGTGCCGCATGGCCATCACCATCTTGATGATGCCGCCGACCCCCGCGGCCGTCTGCGTGTGGCCGATGTTGCTCTTCAGCGAACCGAGCCACAGCGGGCCGTTGGAGCGCCGCCCGTAGGTGGCGATGAGCGCCCCGGCCTCGATCGGATCGCCGAGCGCGGTGCCGGTGCCGTGCGCCTCGACCGCGTCCACGTCGTCGGGCTCGAGGCCGGCGTTGGCCAGGGCCTGACGGATGACGCGCTCCTGCGCCGGGCCCGACGGGGCCGACAGCCCGTTGGAGGCACCGTCCTGGTTGGTCGCGCTGCCACGCACGACCGCGAGGACCCGGTGCCCGCGCTCGCGAGCGACCGACAGCCGCTCGAGCGCCACGAGGCCGGCGCCCTCGGAGAACCCCGTGCCGGCGGCCTCGGCGCCGAACGCGCGGCAGCGCCCGTCGGGTGCCAGGCCCCCCTGGCGCGAGAACTCGACGAAGGCCGTCGGCGTGGCGAGCACGCACACCCCGCCGGCCAGCGCGAGCGAGCACTCCCCCTGCCGCAGCGCCTGGGCCGCCAGGTGCAGCGACACCAGCGACGACGAGCATGCCGTGTCGATCGTCATCGCCGGGCCCTCGAGGCCGAGCGTGTACGCCACGCGGCCCGAGATGACGCTCGTCACGCTGCCGGTGAGCCGCAGGCCGAGGACCTCCTCCGGCGGGTCGACGCCGACGCCGTAGTCCGACGCGTAGGCGCCGACGAACACGCCGGTGTCGCTGCCCCGCAGGCTCGACGGGTCGATGCCGGCGTCCTCGAGCACCTCCCAGGCGCACTCGAGCAGCAGCCGCTGCTGGGGGTCCATCGCGAGCGCCTCGCGCGGCGAGATCGAGAAGTGCTCGGCGTCGAACTCGGTCGCGTCGACGAAGCCCCCGTGGCGGACGTAGCTCGTGCCCGTTCGCGTCCGCCCGAGGTCGACCAGCCGCTCGACGTCCCAGCCGCGGTCGGACGGGAACTCGCCGATCGCGTCGCCGCCCGAGGCGACGAGATCCCAGAGGTCATCGGCCGAGCCGACGCCGCCGGGGTACCGGCAGCCGAGGCCCACGATGACGATCGGGTCGTCGGTGAGGGCGGTGGAACCGGTGGAGGCGGTGGCGACGGCCTCGACCTCGCGCTCCTCGATCCGATCGCGGAGGAGCCGGCCGACCGCGGCCGGCGTCGGATGGTCGAAGACAAGCGTCGCGGGCAGCGTCAGCCCGGTCGCGGCGGCGATGCGGTTGCGCAGCTCCACCGCCGACAGCGAGTCGAACCCGAGCTCCTTGAACGGCCGGTCCTCGGGGATCGCCTCGGGGGTGGCGTGGCCGAGGACCGCCGCCGCATGCGTGCGGACGACGTCGAGCACGATGCGCTCGCGATCCGCCGCGGGGGCACCGGCCACCATCCGAGCGAACGACGTCGTCCCGCCGGCCGCGCGCCCCGGCGCGCGGACGAGCCCGCTGAAGATCGGCGGCAGGACACCCGAGCGCGCACGGCCGCGGAGCTTGCCGAGGTCCAGGAGCATCGGCACGAGCAGCGGCTCGTCGGCCTGCCGCGCCCGGTCGATGAGCTCGAGCCCGAGGTCGTCGGGCAACGGCAGCATGTCCATCGGGCCCGCGCGCATCCCGTCGGCCGTCGCCAGGTGCTCCACCATCCCGGTCACCCGCGCCCAGACGCCGAAGGCCAGCGACAGCGCCGGCAGCCCCTCGGCCCGGCGGACGGCCGCCAGCGCGTCGAGGAACGCGTTGGCGGCGGCGTAGTTCGCCTGCCCCGGGCTGCCCACCGCAGCCGCGGCGGACGAGAACACGATGAACTCCGACAGCTCGAGCTCGCGGGTCAGCTCATGGAGGTGCAGCGCGGCGTCGAGCTTGGGGGTCATGACCCGCCGCAGGCGCTCGCCGTCCAGCGCGGTGACGACGCCGTCGTCGAGCACGCCGGCGGCGTGGACGACGGCCGTCAGAGGATGCTCGGCCGGGATGTCGGCCAGCAGCCGCTGCAATGCGGCGCGGTCGGAGACGTCACAGGCGGCGACGTCGGCCTCGCAACCCAGCTCCCGGAGCTCGGTGGCGAGCTCCCGGGCGCCGTCCGCCGCCGGGCCCCGGCGGCTGACCAGGAGCAGCCGCCGGGCCCCGTGGCGTTGCACGAGGTGCCGCGCCACGAGCGCCCCCAGGCCGCCGGTGCCACCGGTGACCAGGACGGTGCCGTCCTCGCGCAGCGGCTGGGGCACGCGGAGGACGAGCTTGCCGACGTGGCCGGAGTCGCGCAGGACGCGGAACGCCTCGGGGGCGCGGCGCACGTCCCACGTCGAGATCGGAAGGGGCTCGAAGGCGGCCTGCTCGAACAGGCCGACGATCTCGGCGAGCATCGCGCCGATCCGCTCCGGCGGTGTCTCGAGCAGGTCGAACCACCGGTAGGCGACGCCGGGATGCTGCTCCGCGACGGTGGCAGGATCGCGGATGTCCGACTTGCCCATCTCGACGAAGCGGCCGCCCCGGGGGAGCAGGCGCAGGGAAGCGTCCACGAGGGGGCCGGCGAGCGAGTCGAGGACGACGTCGAGGCCGCGGCCGTCGGTCGCGCGCAGGAACGCCTCCTCGAAGTCCGCCGTCCGCGACGAGGCGATGTGGTCGTCGTCGATCCCGAGCCCCCTGAGGGTCTCCCACTTCCGCGGGTGGGCGGTCGCGAAGACCTCGGCACCCAGATACCGGGCGATCTGCACCGCCGCCATGCCGACGCCGCCCGCCGCGCCGTGGACGAGCACGGCGTCGCCGGCCTTCATGTCGGCCAGGTCGACGAGGCCGTAGTAGGCGGTCAGGAACACTAGGGGCACCGATGCCGCCTGGGAGAACGACCAGCCGTCCGGGATGCGGACGAGGCCGCGGCGATCGGCCACCGCCATCGGCCCGAAGGCGTGGGGGATCACGCCCATGACACGGTCGCCGGGAGCCAGGTCGACGACACCGGCGCCGACCTCCGTCACGACGCCGGCGCCCTCGGAGCCGATCTCCGGGTCGTCGAGCATGCCGAGGGTGACCCAGACGTCACGGAAGTTGATGCCGGCGGCGTGGACCGCGACCCGCACCTCCCCGCGGGCGAGCGGATCGTCGGCCCGCGGATGCCGCGCGAGGCGCAGGCCCTCCAGCGTGCCGGTCGCTCCCACCGACACGCACCACCGATCTTCGTCGTCCGGCGGGGTGAGCGTGTCGTCGCCGCGGAAGCGCTGGAGCCGGGGGACGAGCACCGCGTCCTCGCGCACCGCGACCTCGGGCTCGCCGGAGCCGAGGGCCGTGAGCAGGGCGGTGGACGTGAGCGCGCTGCCGTCGCGGTCGATCAGCGCGACGCGGTCGGGGTGCTCGGAGTGGGCGCTGCGGAGCAGCCCGGGCACCGGGGCCTGCCGCAGGTCCGGGCGCTCGCGGTCGGCGACGGCCAGCGCGCGGCAGGTGACGAAGATCAGGCGGGAGCCGGCGAGCGCGTCGGTGGCCAGCCACTGCTTGAGCAACTCGAGCACGCGTTCGGTGACGACGTGGGCGGCCTCGGGGAGCGGTCCGTCGTCCGGCTCGACGCCGACCAGGACGCTGCCGGGCGCGTCCGCGCCTGCCGCGATCGCGTCGGCCAGCGCCTGGAGGTCCGCGTAGCGCGCGACCGGCAGATCAGCGGCGGCTTCGACGGGCAGGTCCTCGCCGAGGACGGCGACCGCGCCGGCCGGCGGCGCCGGCGCTGCGGGCAGCGGCGTCCACCGCACCGCGAAGAGGGCGTCGTTGCCGCCCCGCTGCGCGGCCAGCCGGTTCGGGTCCAGCCGGCGCGTCTGCATGGCGTCGATCGACACGACGGGCGCCCCGTCGGCGTCGGCCGCGACGATGCGCCACGAGCCTGGGCCGTCGGTCACCGCGACCCGGAGCGCGGCCGCGCCCCGGCGCAGCGCGCGCACCCCCTGGAACGAGAAGGGGATCTCCGTCCCGCCCGCCGACCCGTCGTCGAGCCCCGCGAGCATCGGCGGGTGCAGGGCCGCGTCGAGGAGCGCCGGGTGGATCCCGTAGTCCTCCGCCCGGGCCTGCTCATCCTCCGCGAGAGCGACCTCGGCGTGGAGGGCGTCCCCGGCGCGCACGAGGCGACGCAGGCCCTGGAACGCCGGCCCGTACTCGTAGCCGCCCTCGGCAAGACGGGCGTACGCGTCCTCCGGGTCGACGTCCTCGCCGCCCGCCGGCCAGGGTCCCGGCCGCTGGGCGGCCTGGTCGTCGGCGACCAGGCTCCCCGACGCGTGCTCCGTCCAGTCCGCGGCGCCGCCGTCCACGCGGGAGTAGATCGCGATCCGGCGACGACCCTCGTCGTCGGCGTCCGAGACGGTCACCTGCAGCGCCACGGCGCCGTCGTCGGCGAGCGGCAGCGGCGCCGCGAGCGTCAGCTCCGCGACGACCGGCGTGTCCGTCTGAGCCGCCGCGTGCAGGGCGAGCTCGAGGAACACCGTCCCGGGCACGAGCACGGTCCCGAGCACGGCGTGGTCCGCCAGCCACGGCTGCGACTCGAGCGAGAGCCGGCCGGTGAACAGCAGGCCTCCGCCACCCGCGACGTGCACCATCGCACCCAGCAGGGGGTGCTCCGCCGCGGCCTGCCCGAGCGCGCCGGCATACTGGCGGCCGGCGCCCGCCGGCAGCCAGTAGTGGCTGCGCTGGAACGCGTACGTCGGAAGCTCGACCCGCTCGGCGCCAGCCAGCAGCGGCTCCCAGTCGACGGGCACCCCGCGCACGTGGGCCTCGCTGAGCGCGGCGACGAAGCGGTCGAGGCCGCCGTCGTCGCGGTGCAGGGTGCCGAGCGCCGCCACCGCGCGAGGGTCCCGCTCGGATTCGAGGATCTCGAGCGCCGGCGCGGTGAGGACCGGGTGCGGCCCGATCTCGATCAGCACGTCGATGTCCGCGCCGGCGAGCGCCCGGACGGCAGGATCGAACTGCACCGTCTCGCGGAGGTTGCGGTACCAGTACTCGGCGCCCATCGTCGCGGTCGTCGTGAGGCCGCCGGTGACGGTGGAGTACAGCGGGATGTCGTTCTGGCGCGGCTCGACGGACGCCAGCGCCGACAGCAGCTCCGCGCGCGCGACCTCCACGTGGGACGAATGTGCGGCGTAGGTCACAGCGATCGGCCGCGCCCAGACGCCGTCGGCCTCCAGCGCGGCGAGCAGCTCGTCGAGCGCCTCGGGATCGCCCGACACGACGAGCGACGTCGGGCCGTTGACGGCAGCGATGCCCACCCGCCCCGCCCAGGTTCGCGCGCGCTCCGCGAACTCGCCCGGCGACAGCGAGACGGCCATCATGCCGCCGCCGCCGTCGATCGCGGCCAGGCTGCGGCTGCGGACACAGACGATCCGGGCCGCGTCCTCGAGCGTCAGGCCGCCGGCCACATGCGCGGCGGCGATCTCGCCCTGCGAGTGGCCGACGACGGCCGCGGGCTCGACGCCGAACGAGCGCCACAGCGCCGCCAGCGAGACCATCATCGCGAAGAGCGCGGGCTGGACGACCTCGATCGGGTCGAGCGTCGGCTGCCCGGGCTCGGCGCGCAGCACGCCCATGAGATCGAAGTCGACGTGCGGCGCGATCGCCCGGGCGCAGGCCTCCATCCGCTGCGCGAACACCGGCGACTGCTCAATGAGGTCCAGCGCCATCCGTGGCCACTGCCCGCCCTGGCCGGGGAACACGAAGCCGACGCGCGGCTCGCGCCGCGCCACGCCCCGCAGCAGGCCGTCGGCGGCCTCGCCCCGCTCGCACGCCGCGAGCTGCGTCGCCAGCTCCGCGGGCCCGGACGCCAGCGCGATCGCGCGATGCGCAAGCCGCGCGCGCCCGAGCGCCAGCATGCCGGCCGCGCCGCGGAGATCGAGCTCGGGG
>JAOPZW010000494.1 GCA_025963905.1 Solirubrobacterales bacterium
TTCGGCTCCCACGGCATCGCGACCGACGAGCCGATCGCCCAGTGGTACGCCGACGCGCGCGCCGCGCGGATCTACGACGGCGCCAGCGAGGTCCACCGCATGGTCATCGCGCGCGAGCTGCTCAAGCTCGCGATGAGCGGGCAGTCGACGCGGGCCGGCTGCGGCGATCTCGGATGATCGCCGCCGACGACATCGTCGCCACCCACCACGAGGCGGCCGCCAACGAGCGCCCGCCGCTGCTCGTGCTCGAGCCGCTGGAAGCGTTCCTCGATGCCCACGGCCTCGGGAGCGGCCCGATCGAGGCCACGCCGATCGGCGAGGGCCACTCCAACGTCACGTTCCTCGTGCGCCGCGGCCACACCGAAGTCGTGGTGCGCCGCCCGCCGCGCCCGCCGCTGCCGCCCTCCGCCCACGACGTCCTGCGCGAGGCTCGGGTGCTGCGCGCGGTGCAGCCGACGCCGGTCCGCGGCCCCGCCGTGCTGGCGATCGCCGAGGACGAGTCGATCATCGGCGCGCCGTTCTACGTGATGGAGAAGGTCGAAGGCGACGTCGTCACGGCGACCGTCCCGCCCCACCTCGACACCCCCGAGCAGCGCCGGCGCTGCGGCGAGGAGCTCGTCGACGCCCTGGTGGAGATGCACGCCGTCGACTGGCGCGCCGCCGGGCTGGAGGGCTTCGGCAAGCCGACGGGCTACCTCGAGCGTCAGGTGCGCCGCTTCCTCGGGCTGTGGGACCACAACCAGACACGCGAGGTGCCGTCGGTTGAGCGCGTCGGCGGCTGGCTGCGCGACCACCTCCCCGCGAGCGCCGAAGCCACCATCGTCCACGGCGACTACCGGCTGGGCAACGTGATGTTCGCCCCGCGGGCACCCGCCAGGCTCGTGGCGATCTTCGACTGGGAGATGGCGACCATCGGCGACCCGCTGGCCGACGTCGGCTACCTCTGCATGATGTGGCGCCAGGCCGACGATCCGGTGGGGATGTTCGACCTCAACGCCGTCACGCGGGCCGAGGGCTTCCCCACCCGCGCGGAGCTCCTGGCCCGCTACGAGGCCGGCAGCGGGCGGTCGATGACCGACATCCGCTGGTACACGACGCTCGCGCTGTGGAAGGCCGTCGTGTTCATGGAGGGCAACTACAAGCGCGCGATCAGCGGGACGACGGACGACCCGTACCTCAAGACGTTCGGCGACGGCGTGCTCGAGCTCGCCCGCAACGCGGAGGAGGTGGCGTTCGGTGGGTGAGCGGTCGCGCACCGGTCTGCTGGTCGACTGGGGTGGCGTGCTCACGACGAGCGTCTTCGACTCCTTCTCGGCGTTCTGCGCGACCGAGGGGCTGGCGCCCGACACCGTCCGCGACGCGTTCATGCGCGACCCGGCCGCCCGCGCGCTGCTCGTCGGCCTGGAGACCGGCACCGTGCCCGAGTCGGACTTCGAGCCCCGCCTGTGCGCGGCGCTCGGCCTGGCCGACGCGCGCGCGGCCGGCCTCATCGATCGCCTGTTCGGCGGCATGCGCGCAGACGACGCGATGCTCGGCGCGGTGCGCGCAGCACGGCGCGCCGGCGTGCGCACCGGGCTGATCTCCAACTCGTGGGGCGCCGACCGCTACGACCCCGGCCTCGTCGACGAGCTCTTCGATGCGGTGGTCATCTCCGGCCGCGAGCGCATCCGCAAGCCCGACCCGCGCATGTACGTCCTCGGGGCCGAGCGCCTCGGCGTGGCCCCCGCGGCCTGCGTCTACGTCGACGACCTTCCCGGCAACCTCAAGCCGGCCCGAGCACTGGGAATGGCGACCGTCCACCACGTCGACGCGGCGCGCACGGTGGTCGAGCTGCAGGCGTTGCTCGGGCTCAGGCTTTCCTAGGCCATTTGGCGCGGCGCCCCTGTGCCGCCAGCCGCCGGCCCGCCTCGTCGATCTCGGCACGCCGCGCGGGGTCGTGCGCCAGGCGCTTGGCCTCGGTCAGGAGGCGCCGGCCCTGGGGCGTGCGCACGAGCTCGGCCAGCCTGTCCATGAACATCCGGGTCACGGTGCCCCTGTGCTTTCCCTGCGCCGCTCCTCGCCAACCTCGAGTCGCCGGCGCAGCTCCGAGCCGCGGCCGGCGGAGACCGCCCGGGCGGCGCGTTCCTCGCTGAGCTCGACCCCGTGCGTGGCCGCGAAGTCGAGCAGCTCCTGGCGCTCCTCGCCCTCCGACGCCGCGCGCAGGAACAGCCACGCGAACAGGCAGATCGTGAGCACCGAGCCCTCGACCATCATGATCGCGCCCGCGGCGTTCTGGTCGGCGGCGGGAGAGATCCCGTGCGCCGCCTCGCCGGGCGCGTAGACGTCGTAGAAGACGCGCCCACCGAACAGGAAGACGTTGGCCAGCAGCGCACCGGTCAGGCGCACCGCGAGGACGTAGCCGAGCTTCGCGGCGTTGCCGAACCACGCCGGCTTGGGCAGCGGCCCGAGGAGCGCCATCCACATGTTGGCGCCGAAGACGATGAACCCCATGTGCTGCAGCGCGTGGATGCCCGCGTGGCGGACGGCGGCCTCGTGGATGCCCGGCACGTGCCACAGGTAGAGGTCGATCGCCCAGGCCGCGAACGCGACGACCGGATGCGCGAGGACCCGCAGGCGGTCGAACACGGCGATGCGCAGGACCGGCGCGAGCAGCGGCCCGGTGAGGCCCAGCACGAGCAGGAGCCCCCCGATGTCGGCCATGATCAGGTGCTCGGCCATGTGCGCGCTGAACAGCTGGTCGGCCAGGTCGCCCAGGCAGGTGAGCGTGACCACGATGAGCACGACGCCCCCGTAGAAGCACCACTGCCGCCAGGAGGGGACGGACCGCGGCGTGCGCGCCAGGCGCCGCACGCCCAGCGCGTAGAGCACGCCGCTGATGGTCGCGGGCAGGAGCTGCAGGGGCTGCAGGACGACGTCCACGACCCCAGCGTACGCCTGCCCTGGGGGAGTCGCGTCAGCCCGCG
>JAOPZW010000289.1 GCA_025963905.1 Solirubrobacterales bacterium
GCCGCGCTGCGCCGGCCGGCGCGCATCGGCATGGGGCCGTCGCGCTTCTGCGCGCTGGCCGCCGCCTCGCGGGCGCGCACACGCCGCGCGGATCACGTCCGCGGCGCGCAGGACCTCGCCGGCGAGCCCGTCGCGCTCCTGCGGCTGCGCGAGCCGGCGGCCGGCCTGCCCGAGGCGCTCGAGCGCTTCGGGATCGCCACGCTCGGCCAGCTTGCCGCGCTGCCGCGCGCCGCGCTGGCCGACCGCTTCGGGCCCGCGGGGCTGCTCGCCCACGACCTCGCCCATGGGCGCGACACGCCGCTGGTGCCGCGCCGGCCCGACGAGCGATTGGAGGAGGTGCTCGAGCTGGAGGAGTCGTCGTCGGGCGCCCAGCTCGAGCGGGCGCTGAGCCTGCTGATCGACCGCCTGCTGGCGCGCCGGGAGCGCCGCGGGCGCACGGTGCGCGTCGCCATCCTGGCGGCTGTGCTCGTCGAGGGTGGCACCTGGCGCGAGCGCATGGTCTTCCGCGAGCCGCTCGCCGATCCGGTGCGCATGCGCCTGGCCCTCGGCCAGCGCCTGGGGCTGCTGCCGGCGCCGGCCGAGTCCCTGCGCCTGGCGGTCGAGCGCTTCGGCCCGCCGCACGCCGGCGGTCGCGCCCTGTTCGACGACGGCGCCGCTCAGCGCCGTGCCCGCCTGCGCGAGGCCATCCGCCAGGCGCGCGCCGTGGCCGGGCCCGAGGCGGCGCTGCGCGTGCTGACCGTCGATCCGGACTCGCGCGTGCCCGAGCGCCGCGCGGTGCTCACGCCGTTCGAGCTGTGAGCGCGCGCCCGTGAGCCCCGGCGCCCGCCGCCTCGCCGTCCCGCGGCCCTCCACCGTCCTCACGGGGCCGGGCGGGCGCCCGCTGGCAGTCGACCGTCACGAGGTGGTCGCGGTGCGCGAGTCGTGGCTCATCGAGGACCGTTGGTGGACGGAGCGCCCGCTGCGCCGGCGCTATTGGGAGCTCGTCACCGTCGACGGCCGGGACCTCGTGGTGTTCCGCGACCTGCAGGAGGGTGGGTGGTACCGGCACCGGTGAGACGGCGCCATCGCGAGGGGCGGACCGGCGTGGCCGGCTCCCGAGCAGGAGCCGGCCGGCCGGAATGATCACGCGGTCGTCCGGGCCGGCGCGCGGCGCAGGGATCCGGCCGCGGGCGTGTAGATGGTCTCCGGGCCGTCGTCCCAGCGGATGCGATAGCGCGGGTGGGGATCCCCGCGGAGCACCTCTTTCACCACGCCTCGGCGCGGTACGCGCTCGGTGGATTCGCACTCGACCATGACGTGGTCGCCGACATCGAACTGCATGGCGGACCTCCGTTTCGTCTTGTCTGATCAGCGTACTGCGGCGCTCGATTTCTGGCGACTCGTGACGGACGCAGTGTTGCCCCGTGACGCGATCGACGCGAGCGTCGCGGCGTGCGCTCACGGCGGGGACAGGGGACGGTCGAGTATGCGGCGATCCTGCTGCTGGTCGCGCTCGTCCTGGCCGGCGGGGCGGCGGCCGCCGCCGACGCGAGCGGGATCGGCGGCGCGGTCCGCCGCGAGATGGCGCGCGCGCTGTGCCTCGTCGGGGGCGGCGACTGCCAGCACGATCGCGATCCGTGCGCGACCCTGTCGCGCTCGCAGACGATCAGCGCCGGTCTGGACGTCGTGGTGCTCCGGCTGGGTCACGACCACACCGTCATCCGCGAGGAGCGCTCCGACGGGTCGATCGCCGTCACCCTCCTGGACGCCAACATCGGGGGCCTGCAGGTGGCCGCCGGCGTCGGTGCCCGCCTGTCGGTGGGCGGCCGCGCACTGGCGCTGGGCGGCTCGCTCAGCGCGGCGATCCTCGGTCGCCTGGGCACGGGGCGCACCTGGGTCCTGCACGACCGGCGCAGCGCCGATGCGCTCGTCCACGAGCTCGGCGCCGTGCGCACGCTGCAGCGCGCGCTTCCGGGCGCCGATCCCGAGCTGCCGCCGCCGGCCACGACCTTCGGCGAGAAGGGCTTGAGCGTGAGCGGGTCGGGCTCGCTGGGGCAGGGGCCGGTCACTGCGTCGCTGGGCATCTCGGCCGAGGACGTCTCCGG
This sequence comes from Solirubrobacterales bacterium, assembly GCA_025963905.1. Taxonomy (GTDB): domain Bacteria; phylum Actinomycetota; class Thermoleophilia; order Solirubrobacterales; family Solirubrobacteraceae; genus JAOPZW01. The sequence goes on from JAOPZW010000289.1 coordinate 2,085, forward strand.
CCAGAGCGTCGAGCTTGCCAGCGGCCGGCGCACGTTCACCGTGCGCCGCCGCAACGAGGCCACCGCGTCGCTGGCCATCGGCGCCGGCGGCGTCTCGGGATCGGGATCCAGGACCGAGGAGTACGCGGTGACGGTCGACCGCGACGGGCGCCCGATCGACCTCGCCGTGGTGCAGGTGGGCGCCTTCGGCGGCTCGGCCGACCTGCCCCGGCGCCTGCGGCCGGTCGTCGGCCTGCTCGGCGTGCCGACCGCCGGCGGTCGCACCTACGTCGCCGAGACGCACCTGGACCTCACCGACGCCGGCAACCTCGCGGCGGCCCGGGCGTTCCTCGCCCAGGTCCGCGCCCCGGCGCTCCACCTCGGGCCGGCCGTCGACGTCTCGCGCGAGCTGGCCCGGCGGCTGGACCTGTTCGGCGTGGTCAACGCCCGCACCTACGCCTCCAGCGACAGCCACGGGGGCCTCGACGCCGCGGTGCAGGTCCCCGGCGTGCGGGGCGGTCTCAAGGCCGGGCAGACCGTGTCGGCGATGCGCCTGGTGGCGGCGGCGACCCGCGGGCCGGACGGCGCGTGGACGCGGCGCGAGGACTGCCGCGCCGCCGCCTGATCGCATCCGCCCCATATGCGAACATGCGTTCGCATGACTTACGTCGAGCTCCACTGCCACTCCGCCTTCTCGTTCCTCGACGGAGCCTCGCTGCCCGACGAGCTCGCGGCCGCCGCGGCCGAGCGGGGGCATGCGGCGCTCGCCCTCACCGACCACGACTCGCTCTCGGGCTCGATGGAGTTCGCGCAGGCCGCCAGGTCCCTCGGGCTGCGGGCGATCCACGGGGCGGAGGTCACGGTCGCCGACGCCGCGGGGGAGTCCTCGGAGGCGGGGCCGCGCCATCTCACGCTGCTCGTGCGCGACGCGCGCGGGTGGAGCAACCTGTGCCGGCTGCTCACCGTCGCCCACGCGCAGACGCGCGTGTACGCGGAGGAGCGCCGCGGCATCCGGCGGGTCGACTCCGGCCGGGCGCCGACGCGCGCCTCGCGGATGGTGGGCGAGCCCTCGGTGACCCTCGAGGACGTCGAGGCGCACGCCGAGGGGCTGGTCTGCCTCAGCGGCTGCGCGCGCCAGGGCGTGCGCGACGAGCCCACGCTGCGGCGCCTGCTGCGGGCCTTCGGGCGCGACGGCCTGCGGATCGAGCTCCAGCGTCCCTTCGGCCGCCACGACCGCGCGCTGAACCGCGGTCTGGCCGGGCTGGCCGAGCGGCTGGGGCTCGCGTGCGTGGCGACCGGCAACGTCCACGCGCACACGCCCGCCCGCGCGCGCCTGCAGGACGCGTTCGTCGCGCTGCGCGCGCACACGACGCTCGACGCCTCCGAGCCGCTGCGCCGCGGCAACCACGCCCACGTCCTCACCACCCCCGAGGCGATGGCCGCGCGCTTCGCCGACCATCCCGACGCGGTGGCGGAGACCGAGCGGCTGGCCGACACCCTGCGCTTCGACCTCACGAGCGACCTGGGCTATCGCTACCCCGGCGCCGAGGACGCCGGAGCCGACGCGACGCTGGCCCGCGTCTGCGCCGCGCGCTTCGACGAGCGCTACCCGGCCGGCCACCGCCTGCGCGCCGATGCCGCCGGGCGCCTGGACGAGGAGTTGGCGCTCATCTCCGCGCTCGGCCTGTCGGGCTTCTTCCTGCTGCACCGCGACATGCTCGAGCTCGCGCGCGAGGTGGCCCGCGAGGTGCGCGGGCCGGACACCGCGCGGTCGCTGCTGCCGCCGGGGCGCGGGCGGGGGTCGTCGGTCTCGTCGATCGTCTGCTACCTCACCGGCCTCTCGCACGTCGATCCCGTGGCCAACCAGCTCTTCCTGGGGCGTTTCCTCAACGACGAGATCACCGCGCTGCCCGACATCGACCTCGACTTCCCGCGCGACGTGCGCGAGGTGCTCATCCCGCGCATCCATGAGCGATACGGGCGCGACCGCTCGGCGCTCGTGGCCGCCTTTCCCACCTTCCGCGCCCGGGGGGCGATCCGCGAGCTGGGCAAGGCGCTGGGGCTGCCGCCGGGGGAGATCGAGCGCGTGGCGCGCGGGTCGGAGGGCTGGTCGGGGCGCAGCGTCGATCGCGACATCGCGACGTCGCTCGGGGCCGGGCGCGAGGCCGAAGGCCGCTGGCGCTGGCTGGCGGCGCTCGCCGAAGAGGCCCATGGGCTCCCGCGCCACCTCTCCCAGCACTCGGGCGGCATGATCGTCGCCACCCGGCCGCTGGTCGACTGCTGCCCGGTCGTGCCCGCTGCGATGGAGGGGCGCCAGATGGTCATGTGGGACAAGGACTCCTGCGCCGACGCGGGCTTCCTGAAGATCGACCTCCTCGGGCTGGGCATGCTGTCGGCGGTCGAGCGCTGCGTCGATCTCATCGCGCGCCGCCACGGCGAGCGGATCGACCTGTCGCGGATCCCGCTCGACGACGCACCGACCTACACGGCGATCCAGAACGCGGAGACGACCGGCGTCTTCCAGATCGAGAGCCGCGCGCAGATGGGCTCGCTGCGGCGCACGCGCCCAGAGAACCTCGACGACCTCACGATCCAGGTGGCGATCGTGCGCCCCGGCCCGATCCAGGGCGGGGCGGTCAACCCCTACATCGAGCGCCGCCAGCGCCTGCGGGTGGACCCGGACTTCGAGATCCCCTATGACCACCCCTCGTTGGAGCCCGTCCTGCGCGACACGCTGGGCACGATCATCTTTCAGGACCAGGTCATCGAGGTGGCGATGACCTTCGCGGGGTTCTCGCCCGGCGAGGCCGAAGGGCTGCGCCGCGCGATGAGCCGCAAGCGCTCGGCGGCGGCGATCGAGGTCTACCACCGGCGCTTCGTCGAGGGGGCGGCGGCCCGCTGGCCGGACGTCGACGAGGCTCTGGCCGAGCGCGTCTACACGATGATCGTGGGCTTCTCGGGCTTCGGCTTCCCCAAGGCCCACGGCGCCGCCTTCGGCCTGCTCGCCTACCAGTCGACCTGGCTGCGGGTCCACTACGGGCCGGAGTTCCTGTGCTCGCTGCTCGACGAGCAGCCCATGGGCTTCTACCCGCCCGACGCGCTCGTGCACGAGGCCCAGCGCCGGGGCATCGCCGTCCTGCCCCCGGACGTCAACGCCAGCGCCGTGGGCTGCACGGTGGCCGACACGCCCGACGGGCCCGCCGTGCGCATCGGGCTGGGCTACGTGCTCGGCGTGCGGGCCGACGAGGTCCGGGCGGTGGTGGAGGCGCGGTCCGCCGCCGGGCCGTTCCGCTCCCTCGACGAGCTCGTCGCCCGGTCCGGGGCCGGGCGCCCCGCGCTGGAGCGCCTGGCGTGGTCGGGGGCCTGCGATGCGCTGGCCGCCGGCGAGGCGCGTCCGGCGGGGGAGGCGGGCTCCGCGTCGAACCGGCTGCGCCGCCCCAGCCCGCGGCGCATCGCGCTGTGGCGCCTGGGCGCCGC